>CAYYFX010000096.1:0-15000 GCA_964471155.1 uncultured Gemmatimonadota bacterium
TCACGCGCAGAGGCCCGCGACGGGGACACCGGGCCGACCGCCCCGTCCGTCGTCGCCGCCCCCCCCCCGCGCGCGTCCTCCCCCGCCACGCTATACTCGGTCGCCACTCTCCTCCGGAGCGCGAATGCCGCCATCCTCCCTCGGCGCGGACGTCGTCGCGTCCCTGCGATGTCCCGCGTGCGGCGCGCCGCTCGCGACGCGGGCGGACGGGTTCGCGTGCACCGGCGCGGGCTGCGGGCGCGAGTATCCCGTGGTCCAGGGCGTCCCCATCCTGGTCGACGAGTCGCGGAGCCTGCTGCGCATCGCGGACTACCGGGACCGCGAGCGCGTGCTCGTCGCCGGCGGGGACGGGCGGCGGTCGGGGTGGCGGGCGCTGGCCGGGCGGCTGTACGCGCTCATCCCGGACGTCGCCGACAACCCGGCTTCCGCGGCGAACTACGCGCGCTTCGCGGCCGCGCTCACGGCCCGCGGCGGCACGCCGCGCGTGCTGGTCGTCGGCGGGCGCGAGGTCGGGCAGGGGATGCAGACGCTGCTGCAGAACCGCGGCATCGAGCTGGTGGAGACGGACATCGACTTCGGCCCGCGGACGCGCCTCGTGTGCGACGCGCACCAGCTCCCGTTCGCGGACGCGTCGTTCGACGGCCTCGTGATCCAGGCGGTGCTGGAGCACGTGCTCGACCCCTGGGCCTGCGTGGGCGAGATCCACCGCGTGCTGCGGCCGGACGGCCTCGTGTACGCGGAGACGCCGTTCCTGTACCGGCGGCACGGCGGGCCGTTCGATTTCACGCGGTTCACCTTCCTCGGGCACCGGCGGCTCTTCCGGCGCTTCCGCGAGGAGGCGGCGGGCGCGGCCGTGGGGCCGGGCGTGGCGCTCGCGCTCGGGTACACGGGATTCCTGCTCGCGCTCTCGCGCCGTCGCCCCGTGCGCGCGTTCCTCCGGGTCTTCGGCCGGCTCACGTCGTTCTGGCTGAAGTACGTGGACCGCGCGCTGCTGCGCAACGACGCCGCCCTCGATGCGGCGGCCGGGTTCTACTTCCTCGGGCGACGCAGCGAGGAGACCCTCCCGGACCGCGAGCTCATCCGGCAGTTCCGCGGGATGCGCTGACCGTCACGACTCCGCCTCGAACGCCGCCACGATCGCATCCAGCCGCTCGCGCGGGAGCCACACGCCCGCGAGGACCACGCCCGCGCGCTCCCGCACGGCGCGGACGTCCGCGCGCGGGTCAGCCTCCAGCAGCAGCAGGTCCGCCCGCTTCCCGGCCTCCACCGTCCCGGACGACGCCTCCACGCCCAGGTAGCGGGCCGCGTTCACCGTGCCGGACGCCAGCGCCTCCGCGGGCGTCAGCCCGGCCGCGACGACCGCCTCCAGCTCGCGCAGCGTGGCGAACCCCGGCACGTTGAAGATCTGCGGCGTGTCGGCGCCCAGCAGGAACGGCACGCCCGCGTCGCGCAGCGCGGGGATCAGCCTCGCGCGGAAGGCGAGCATCGCGCCGGGATCGTCGCCCGCCTCGGCCACCGCCTCGCGGAAGCCGGCGAGCTGCTCCGTCCACTGCGCCACGCCCTCCGCGGTCCAGGCGCGCATCTCCGGCCGCGCGGCCAGCGCCTCCGGCGCGAGGTCGCCGAGGAAGTTCTCGAAGAGGGACTGCGTCGGCGTCATCCACGCGCCGGATCGGCGCGCCGCCTCCACCAGCGCCGGGATGCGGGACTCGTCCACGGTGCGCATCCGGTTGATCCCGAAGAACGCGCTCGCGGCCGCCGGCGCGTCGGCACGCTGCGCGGCTTCCACGAACCCGTCGAGGTGCTCCACGGAAGCGAACCCGGACTCGAGGGCATGCAGCAGCCCCACGTCCTCCGGGATGTGCCCCGCCACGCGAAGCCCCTCGCGACGCGCGGTGGCCATCACCACGTCGAACAGGTCGCGCGACAGCCCCGGGTGCACCTTCAGGAAGTCGTACCGCTGCGCGGCGTAGCGCGTGATCCGGTCGGCGGCCTCCGCAGCGGAACGGACCGTGTTGCCGTTCAGCGACGGGCCGGACAGGAACAGCCGTGGTCCGAGGCGCTCCCCGGCGGACACCTGCGTGCGCAGCTCGAGCTGGCGCGGATCCCCGAGCATCCCGCGCACGGTCGTGACGCCGGCGGCCACGTTGAGCTCCAGGAACCGCCGCTCCGCCGCGTCCGACCATTGGGCGGTGGGCGGGTGCGCGTGCATCTCGGCGAGCCCGGGCATCAGGAAGCGGCCCGTACCGTCGATCCGCACCGCGCCGTCGGGCACGACGGCCGCGGCGGACGGCGTGATCGACGCGATCCGCCGTCCCTCGACGACCACGGTGCGGTGGGAGAGGGCCTCGTCCCCGACCATCGTGAGCACGGTCACGTTCTCGATGGCCAGCGGCGGCGGCGGGTCGGGGAGCGGCGCCTGCGCGCGGACGGGCGGCGCGGCGACGGGGAAGGCGGCGAGCAGGAGCGGAAGGATCGGGCAGCGCATCGGGACCTCCGGGAAGACGGTCCACGTAGCCCGGAACCCGGTCGCCCGGGAAGGCGGGGGGGACGAGCGGCCGTCCGGCGGGGACGGCGCGCCGGCCGCGCGCGACGGGCGTCCGGCGCGTCGCGCCGCCAGGGAACGCCACGAAGCGCAAGACCGGCCGCGCGGCATCTCAAGGCCGGCGCACGCGTGGACGATTCCCGGACGAAGCCGGACTCCCCTTCCCCGGACTGGAGATCCATGCCGAGGCCGTCCGCCGGTCCCCTTCGCCGGGTGCTCCCGCTGGTCGCGCTGGTCCTGCTCGCGCGCGGACTGCCGGCCTGCACCGGCGAGGCGGACTCGACCGTCCTCGACGATCGCCGGACTCCCGTGCCCCGCCTCGGCGGCTCCTTCCACCTCATGGTCGAGCCGCCCGGCACGTTCGATCCGCCGCTGGCCGACGACGTGTACGAGGCGTGCATCATCAACCAGCTCTACGACGGCCTCCTGGAGTTCGATGTCAACCTGAACCCGGTGCCGGCGATCGCGCGCGAGTGGAGCGTCTCGCGCGACGGCCTCGAGTACGTGTTCCGGCTGCGCAACGACGTCCGGTTCCACAACGGCCGCCCGGTGGTCGCGCAGGACTTCGTCTGGTCGTTCACGCGGATCTTCGACCCCGGGAAGTCGGACTTCGGGATCGGCGGTCCGTTCCTGCGCAAGATCGACGGGGTGGAGGACTACATCGCGGGCCGTGCGCCCGGCATCCGCGGCCTGCGCGCGGTGAACGACACGACGCTCGTGATCCGGCTGGACGCGCCGTACGGGTCCTTCCTCTCCGCGCTCGCGATGGACCAGACGAAGGTCGTGGCGCGGGAGGAGATCGAGGGCCGCGGCGCGGACTACGACCTGCACCCGGTGGGGACGGGGCCCTTCGTGTGGCAGGCGATGCTGCAGGAGGGGGAGAACCGGCGCATCGTGCTCCGCGCGAACGAGGACTTCCGCTCCGGCCGGCCGTACCTCGACGAGATCGTGTTCCACATCCCGAAGGACTACGACGTGGACATGGGGGCGCAGGCCCTGTTCGAGGATCGCGTGACGCTGTGCGACATGCCGGGGGCGTGGCGCCGGCGCATCGGGACGGATCCGCGATTCCACATCCTGCAGCGCCCGGAGCTGTCGTTCTCGTTCATCGGCTTCGACGTGAAGCGTGCGCCGTTCGACGACGCCCGCGTGCGGCGCGCGGTGGCCCACGCCATCGACCGCCGCCGCATCGCCTCCGTCGACCCCTTCGGCCGGATCGCGGCCGTGGGCATCCTCCCGCCCGGGATGCTGGGGTACACGCCGGACGACAAGGCGCTCGCCTACGATCCGGCGCGGGCGCGGGAACTGCTGGCCGAGGCCGGCTATCCCGGCGGCGCCGGGCTGCCGCCGCTGGAGTACCACCAGGCGAACCGCGGCGAGGCGGGCCGCGCCTCCGACGCCATCCTCCGCGAGAACCTGGAGGCCGTGGGCGTGCGGATCGACTTCCGCTACCCGGACTGGGACCGGTTCTCCGAGGACATCGACGCGCACCGGCTGCCCAGCCTCGGGCTGTCCTGGGTGGCCGACCTGCCCGACCCGGACTCGTTCCTCGCGTCCCTGTTCCTGTCGGGCGGAGCGTACAACATGTTCTCGTACTCGAACCCGCAGGTGGACTCCCTGCTCGCGGTCGGCTCGCGGGCGCGGGGGTCGGTGCAGCGCGCCGACCTGTACCGGCGCGCGGAGCGGCTGATCCTGGACGATGTCCCGGTGATCCCGCTCTACAACATCGAGAACACCTTCGCGGTCCGGTCCGAGGTGCGCGGTCTGTCGATCACGCCCTTCGGTCTCGGCAACCTCTGCGCCGAGCGCATCTGGCTCGACGTCCCCGCCAGCTGAGGACCGTGATGACCGCTCCGTCCCTCCGGCTGCCCGGCTCGCTCCAGTCGCGCTTCATGCTGTCGGTGGGCGCGCTGCTCGTGCTGGTCATGGCGGTGGTCTCCGTGGCGGTGCACGACCGGCTGGTGAGCCTGCTGCTCCGCGAGAACCGCGCGCGGGCCACCGCCATCGCGCACTCCATCGGCGCCACCACGACGAACGCGCTGCTGAACTACGACTACGTCTCGCTGGCCCAGGCCGCGGAGGAGGCGGCGCAGGAGGGTGGCATCGCGTACGTCGTGATCCTGGACAAGGAGGGGGAGGTGGCGGCGCACGCGGAGCGGCGCGACCTCGTGAACGTGGCGCTGCCCATGCCGCCGGCGCCGCCCCGGCTGCTGGGACCCGGGGCGCCGCGCGCCCTGCCGCGGCTCGGCCAGGTGGACCTGGACACGGGGAGCGGCACCCTCGACGTGCTGGACGTGATCTACCCGGTGTACCTGCAGGGCGGCGACGTGCAGTGGGGCACGGTCCGCATCGGCCTGGACCTCACCGCGATGCACCGCGGCATCGCGCGGGTGCGGCTCATCCTCCTGACCATCGGGCTGGGCGGGGTCCTGCTGGCCCTGGCCGGCACGCGGCTCATCGCCGGGCGCATCACGCGCTCCATCGACGACCTCGTCCACGGGACGATCGCCGTCTCCCACGGGAACCTGGATCACCGGCTGCACGTGCGGACCGGCGACGAGATCGAGGTCCTCGCGGAGCACTTCAACCGCATGACCGAGCACGTGAAGCGGCAGCGCGACGAGATCGCGGTGGCGAAGCGGGAGCTGGAGGTGCTGAACGCCACGCTGGAGGACGAGGTGCAGCGCCGCACCGAGGAGTTCCTGGCGTCGGAGGAGAAGTACCGCATCCTCGTGGAGAGCTCGCCGGATCCGATCCTGATCGTCCAGGACGGCGTGATCCGCTTCGTGAACCCGGCCTTCGGGCAGCTCTTCGGGTACGCGCGGGAGGAGGCGCTCTCCGGCCGGCTCCGGATGCTGGACGTCTTCGGGCCCGAGGACCGCGGGCGCGCGTCCGACATGCTGGCGGACCTGGCGGCGGGCCGCGAGGTGGAGGCGTCCGAGTTCCGCGGCATGACCCGGACCGGCGAACCGCGCGTGTTCGAGATGCGCGGCATGCGGATCAGCTACGTCGGCGCGCCGGCGGTCGAGCTCATCCTGATGGACACCACGGAGAAGAAGGCGCTGCAGGAGCACCTGCTCCAGCACGAGAAGCTGCGGGCGCTCGGGGAGCTGTCCAGCGGCGTCGCGCACGACTTCAACAACATCCTCGGCATCATCCTCGGGCGCTCGCAGCTCCTGCAGGGGCGGGTGGACGACCCGGAGCTGGTGCGCGGGCTGAAGACGATCGAGCGCGCGGCGCAGGACGGCGGCGAGACCGTGCGCCGCATCCAGGACTTCGCGCGGGCGCGCACCGAGCAGAACTTCCAGGCGCTGGACGTGAACGCGCTGCTGACCGAGGTCGTGGAAATCACCCGTACGCGCTGGCGCGACCAGGCCGAGGTGCGCAACGTCCGGATCGACGTGCGGATGGACCTCGGCGACGTGCGGCCCATCCAGGGGAACGGGGCGGAGCTGCGCGAGGTCTACACGAACCTCGTGTTCAACGCCGTGGACGCCATGCCCTCCGGCGGCTCCATCACGTTCGCGAGCCGCATGGAGGACGACACGGTGGTCGTGACCGTGCGCGACACCGGCAGCGGCATGGAGCCCCACGTGCGCGCGCGCATCTTCGACCCGTTCTTCACGACCAAGGGCGCGAACGGCATGGGGCTGGGGATGTCCGTGGTGTACGGCATCGTCGAGCGGCACAACGGGAGCATCCACGTGGAGTCGGAGCCCGGGCGCGGCACCACGTTCACCATCCGGGTGCCGGCGGCCGCGACGACGGCGGACGCCCCGTCCGGCGAGCGGGCGAGCGCTCCGGCACAGGTCGCGCGCATCCTGGCGGTGGACGACGAGCCGGACATCCTGGAGCTCGTGGCGGACATCCTGCAGACCGCCGGCCACCGCGTGGACACGGTGTCCAGCGGCCCGGCCGCGCTGCAGCGCCTGCGGGACGCGCGCTACGACCTCATGTTCTGCGACCTGGGCATGCGCGAGATGTCCGGCTGGGAGGTGGTGAGCGCGGTGCGCGCGCAGGACACCGCCATGGGCGTCGTGCTGCTGACCGGCTGGGGCGCCACGCTGTCGTCGGACCGCGTGCAGGAGTACGGCATCGACGCCGTGCTCAACAAGCCGTTCGAGATGGAGAAGCTGCTGGGCCTCGTGCAGAAGGTGATGGCGCGGCGGACCGCGCGGACCCCGTCGGCCTAGCCCCGGCTACTCCGCGAGGCGCGGTCCCAGCCATGCGGCCACGGCCTCCGCCGCCACGGCGTTGCCGCGCACGTTCCAGTGGATGTCGTCCGGGAAGTACAGCGGCCCGCCGGCCGCGGCCGCGCGGATCGGCTCCAGCAGGTCGAGGTACGGGATCCCCTCGCGGTCCAGGAAGGCGCCCAGCTCGCGCTGCGGCATGTCCCAGTCCGTGAACCGGTCCTCCGTCATCCCCAGGTACTCCAGCATCGCGGCGCGCTCGTCCGGGTTCACCTGGAACCGGTCCGGGATGATGACCACGTGGAACGGGATCCCCGCGGCGGCCACCTCGTCGTGCAGGTCCCCGATCACGGACGTGACCCGGCCCAGGAGCTCGGCGAAGGCGCCGGACTGCGCCTTCTCGCACAGCCGCAGCCGTTGCGCCTCGATCCGCAGCAGCCGCTCCGGCGACATGTACGGCTTGCGCTGCCTCGAGAGCTCCCGGTACTCCGGCAGCTCGTAGCCGCCGCGGCGCCCGCCGGCGTCCGGCGCCGCGCCGACGCGGACGTCGTCCAGCTCCCGGTTCCCGCGGGCGGCGAGCGCGCGGGCGGCGTTGCGCACGAACCGGACGGCGAGGCTGACCCGGGCCAGCGACGCGCCGGCCCCGGGCGCCAGCGCGATCCCGTACTCGTCGGTGAAGTCGTTGCCCACGAAGAGCTGGAGGAGCACCGCGTCCGCGCCGAGGCGCGATCCCTCGAGCTGCCACATGCGCCGCTCGAACATGGGACCCACCCCGGGAACGCCGAGCGCGATCACCTCGATCTGCCCAGGAAACGTCTCGTCCATGCGGCGCCCCGCGATCGTGTGCCACATGTCCGGGAACGGGATGCCGCCGCACTCCGCCGTGAACGAGTCCCCCAGGATCACGAGCCGGGTCACGCCCGGCGCCTTCCCCGCCGCGTACTCGTGGGTGCGCAGCCCGCGCGAGTTGCGGATGAACCCGGCGAACTCCTCGTACGGGCCGTAGCCCAGGATGGTGCGGCGGAGGAGGTCCGGCAGCGTGCGCGCGTCGTCGTAGCCGGTGACGATGCCCGGGTGGTACAGCAGGATGCGGACGTTGTCGTTGTACCGGCGGGCCACGCGCAGCCCGGCCTCGGCGAGGACGAGGAGCACGAGGAGCTGGACGAGCACGAAGCCGGCGATGCGGAGGGCACGCTTCATGGGGCTTTCCACGACCCTCCGGCGGAACGGCGGTCGCGCATCGTAGCACGCGCAATCGCCGCTTGACACGGATTCGCGCCTTCGCGCCACACTCGCTCCCTGCGCGCGGCCCCCGCCCGGCCGCCGCCCCGTGCCGGCGGAGCGAGCCGGCGCGGTCCGGACGGGGCGGGAGGGACGTCGCGGATGACCGCGATCCTGGGCATCTCGGCGTTCTACCACGATGCGGCGGCGGCGCTGGTCGTGGACGGGCGCATCGTCGCGGCGGCGCAGGAGGAGCGCTTCTCCCGGAAGAAGCACGACGACGACTTCCCGGCCGCCGCCGTGGAGGCCTGCCTCCGGCAGGCCGGCCTGGCCGCCGGCGACCTGGACTTCGTGGGCTTCTACGACAAGCCGTACCTCAAGTTCGACCGCCTGCTGGAGACGTACCTGGCGTTCGCGCCGGCCGGGTTCGCCTCGTTCACGCGCGCGCTGCCGCTGTGGATGAGGAAGAAGCTGCACCTGCCGCGCGAGATCCGCAACGGGCTCGGCGGCGCGTACCGCAAGCGCGTCGTGTTCGCGGAGCACCACGAGTCGCACGCGGCGAGCGCGTTCTTCCCGTCCCCGTTCGACGAGGCGGCCATCCTCACGCTGGACGGCGTGGGGGAGTGGGCGACCGCGGCGTGGGGCACCGGGCGCGGGAACCGGATCGAGCTGACCCACGCGCAGATGTTCCCGCACTCCCTGGGCCTGCTGTACTCCGCCTTCACGTACTGGACCGGCTTCGAGGTGAACTCGGGCGAGTACAAGCTCATGGGGCTGGCGCCCTACGGGGAGCCCGTGTACGCGGATCGGATCCTGGAGAAGCTCGTGGACCTGAAGGACGACGGGTCGTTCCGCATGGACATGAGCTGCTTCAACTACTGCCAGGGTCTCACCATGACCGGCCCGCGCTTCGACGCGCTGTTCGGCGCGCCGCCGCGCCGGCCGGGCGAGCCGGTGCGGCAGGTGGACAAGGACGCGGCGGCGTCCGTGCAGCGGGTCACCGAGGAGATCATGCTGCGCTCGGCGCGCCACGTGCACGAACGCACCGGGATGCGGAACCTGTGCCTGGCCGGCGGCGTGGCGCTCAACTGCGTGGGGAACGGGCGCATCCTGCGCGAAGCTCCGTTCGAGCGGATCTGGGTGCAGCCGGCCGCGGGGGACGCCGGCGGCGCGCTCGGCGTGGCCCTGCTCGTCTGGCACCAGCTCCTCGGGCGCGAGCGCGTCGCCGATCCGCGCGACGCGCAGCGCGGCTCCCTGCTCGGCGAGACGTTCGACGACGCGGAGATCGCGAACCTCCTGGCGCGCGCGGGCGCGCGCGGCGTGCGGCTCGGGGACGACGACGCGCTGTGCGCGGAGGCCGCCGCGGCGCTGGACGCCGGGAAGGTCGTGGGCTGGTTCCAGGGCCCGATGGAGTTCGGTCCGCGCGCGCTCGGCTCGCGCAGCATCCTGGGCGACGCGCGGCACCCGGACATGCAGTCGATCATCAACCGCAAGGTGAAGTTCCGGGAGGGCTTCCGGCCCTTCGCCCCGTGCGTGCTGGCGGAGCACGCGGGCGCGTGGTTCGACCTGCCGCCCGGCGTGGAGAGCCCCTACATGCTGCTCGTGGCGCCGGTGGCGGCGGCGCGGCGCGGCACGATCCCGTCCGTCACGCACGTGGACGGTTCCGCGCGCATCCAGACCGTGGACGCGGAGCGCTTCCCCGCGCTGCACCGGCTGCTCGCCGCGTTCCACGCGCGCACCGGGTGCCCCGTGCTGGTGAACACGAGCTTCAACCTGGGCTGGGAGCCGATCGTGCGCACGCCGCAGGACGCGTGGAACACGTTCATGGCGTCGGGGATCGACGTGCTGTTCCTGGGGCGGCACATGGTCCGGAAGGAGGACCAGCCGGGCTACGTGCCCCCGCGCGCGGGCACCGCCGGGGCGGCGCCGGATCCGGTGCTGGATCCGGTGCTGGCGTCGCCGTGCTGCGGCGCGGACCTGGCGCGGGGGGACGGCGCGCTCCGCTGCGGGGCGTGCGCGCGGGAGTATCCGGTGGTGGACGGGATCCCGCGGCTGTTCGCCCCGCACGGGACCTACCGGGGCGAGCGGGACGTCACCGACCGCGTGAAGGAGTTCTACGAGGGGACGCCGTTCCCGGACTACGACGAGCACGACTCGGTGCGCTCGCTGCTGGAGAAGTCCCGGCGCGGGATCTACGCGCGCCGGCTGGACGGGACCATCCCGTACAACGCCCTGGTGCTGGAGGTGGGCTGCGGCACCGGGCAGCTCTCGAACTTCCTCGGGATCTCCTGCCGGCGCGTGATCGGCACGGACCTGTCGCTCGCGTCGCTCGCGCTGGGCGAGCGCTTCCGGCGGCAGCACGGCATCGATCGCGTCCGCTTCCTGCAGATGAACCTGTTCCGCCCCGCGTTCCGGCCCGGCGTGTTCGACGTGGTGCTGTGCAACGGCACGCTGCACCACACCGCGGACCCGTTCGGCGGGTTCGAGGCGATCGCGCGGCTCGTGAAGCCGGGCGGCCACGTGGTGGTCGGGCTGTACAACCGGTGGGGCCGGCTGCTCACGGACACGCGGCGCGTGGCGTTCCGGCTCACCGGCGGACGGGCGCGCTGGATCGATCCCGTGCTGCGGCGCACGGCGCCCGGCACCGGGAAGGCGCGCGCCTGGTTCGCGGACCAGTACCGGCACCCGCACGAGTCGAAGCACGCGTTCGGCGAGGTCCAGCGCTGGTTCGACCGCACCGGGTTCGAGTTCGTGCGCGGGATCCCGGCGATGCGCCTGGAGGACGACGGCCTCGGCGGGGACACGCTGTTCGAGCCGCAGCCGCGCGGGACGCGCACGGAGCGCGGGCTGGCGCAGGCGGCGGAGATCCTCGCGCCCGGACAGAAGGAGGGCGGCTTCTTCGTCATGATCGGGCGGAAGGGGACGCGCGCATGAGCGTGATCGAGATCAACCGGCGTCCGTCCCGGCGGGACCTCGTCTGGTTCGGGTTCATCCTCCCCGTGTTCTTCGCGATCGTCGGGTCGGTGGCGCGGTGGAAGCTGGGCGCCCCGGGCGCGGGGAACGGGCTGTGGGTGGCCGGCGGCATCCTGACGGCCGCGTACTGGCTCGTGCGGCCGCTCCGCATCGCCGTGTACCTGGCCTGGATGAACCTGTTCTTCCCGCTCGGATGGCTCGTGTCGCACACCGTGCTGGCCGTGCTATTCTTCGGCATCGTCACGCCCATGGCCGTCGTGATGCGGCTCATCGGGCGGGATCCGATGCGGCGCCGCCGCGAGCCCGGCGCCGCCACGTACTGGACGGAGCACCGCACCGGCGGGGACCCGTCCCGGTACCTGCGGCAGTTCTGACCCGCGCGCGGGGGAGCCCATGACGGCGGACCGCAAGCCCGACGACTTCGCCCGGCAGGTGGAGGGCAAGGGCTCGGGCATGGTCGGCGAGTTCTTCGGGATGCTCCGCCACAACAAGAAGTGGTGGCTGACCCCGCTCGTGGTGGCGGCGGTCCTGCTCGGCGCGTTCATGCTCCTCTTCGGCACGCCGCTCTCGCCGCTCATCTACACGCTCTTCTGACCGGCCGGGTCGCGCTGCCGGGGCTACGATCGGCCCCCCGCGGCGTGCTAGGGTGCGCCTCGTAGCGGCCCATCCTCCCCGGAGGTGCCCCGATGCGCGCTTTCCCCGCTGCGCCCGCGCGAGCCCTGCCGATCGCGGGCTTCCTGCTCGCCCTCTCCGTCGTCCCCGTCGTCCCCGCCGCCCGGGCGCAGTCCCCGGGCCAGCTCCTGTGGATGTTCCAGGGCATCGAGGACGTGGAGTGCGCCACCGAGATCCCGGATGTGGACCTCGACGGCATCCCCGAGATCGTCGTGGAGACCTACGACGCGGGGGCCGTCGGCAACCACCTGTGGTGCCTGAGCGGCGGAGCGCCCGGGCCCGCGGCCGTGCCGATCTGGTCCATCAAGCCGCCGGGCGGGCCAAGCTCGTCGGGCGGCGACGGGGACGAGTGCGTGCGCACGAGCCCGGACCTGAACGGCGACGGCCGGGCGGACATCCTGCTCGGCACCGCGTGGGGCGGGCGGACCGCGTACGCGATCGACGGGCCCACGGGCGCCGTGATCTGGGACTTCGACACGTACGCCGAGCGGCCGCCGGATCCGCCCACGTCGGGCTGGGTCTTCACGATCGGGCCCGTGGGCGACACGACGGGCGACGGCGTCTCCGACGTCGTGTTCGGCTGCGGCTCGGACAACGACCGTGCGTACCACGCGAGCGGGGCGGGCGGCGGGATCCTGTGGAGCATGGATCTCGGCGACGCGATCTTCGCGAGCACGCCGCTGGGCGACGTCTCCGGGGACGGCATCCCGGACATGGCGGTCGGCGTGGGTGACTTCGCCGATGCCGTGTGGGTGATGCGCGGCGGCGCGAGCGCGACGCCGGCCCTGTGGAACCGGCCGATGCCGGGGAGCGTGCTCGCGCTCGCGCGCCTGCCGGACCTGGACCTGGACGGCAAGGACGAGGTGATCGCCGGCGCGTGGGCCACGGACTCCTCGGTGGTCGCGCTCCGCGGCGGCGACGGCGGGCTGCTCTGGTCGGCGGACCTGCCCGGCTCGCCCTACGTCATGCGCCTCGCGGTGCTCGACGACGTGACGGGCGACCTGGTTCCCGAGATCGCCGTGGGCACGTGGGAGGACAGCGCCTTCGTGCTGGACGGCGCGGACGGGACGCTCGTGAGCAGCTTCCCCACGGGCGGCGACTGCTGGGCCGTGTCCCGGGTGGAGGACACGAACGGGGACGGGATCGCCGAGCTGGCGATCGGCTCGTTCGACCGCTTCGTGTATCTCGTGGACGTCGTGACGGAGTCGGTCATCTGGCGCTACGACACCGGCAACCGCGTGTTCTTCGTCACCGGCACGAGCGACCTGAACCTCAACGGGCGGCCGGACGTGTTCGCCGGATCGCAGAAGCTCCTCGGCTCCCCGGGCGGACAGGGCTTCCTGCTCGAGGGCGGCCAGACGGCCACCCCCGCACCCGTCCCGATGCTGGAGGCGCGACCCGGCGTGGCCGGGCTCGAGGTCACGCTGCGCGCCGCGTGGGACGCCGACGAGGCCGTGCTCGAGCGCGCGGTGGGGACGGCGGGCGGGGGCGCGGCGGCCGCGGCGCGCTTCGAGGTGGAGGTCCTGGACGCGTGGCGCGACGGTCGGCTCTCCACCCAGGAGGCCGTGCAGGCGCGCACGCAGGATCCCGTGCTGGTCTTCCAGCCGGTGGCGGGGCCGCGACCGGTCGTGCGCGGGCAGGCCGTGTTCGTGGACGCGACGGCGGAGGCGGGCGTGAGCACCTCGTATCGCGCGGCGCTCCGGAAGGGCGGCGTCTTCGTGGGCTACACGCCCGTGCTCACCGTGATCCCGGCCGGGGCGCCCGACGACGACGGCGTGCCGCAGGTCCGCGTGAGCCCGAACCCGGCGCGCGGCGGTCCGGTGAGCATCTCGTTCCGGATCGCGCGCCCGCAGCCCGTCGAGGTGGCCGTGTACGACGCCGCGGGCCGGCGCGTGGCCGCCCTCGGCACGCTGGACGCCGCGGGCGACGTGTCGGTGGCGTGGGACGGTCTGGGAGCGGAGGGGCGCCCGCTCGCCGAGGGCGTGTACTTCGTCCGGATCGATGGCCGGGACTTCCGGACGGCGGCGAAGGTGACGCGGCTCGAGTAGGCCGGTCCCCGCGCCGGGACGGCTCCCGCGCCTTGACCGGCGCGGGGGTCGCCCCTAGCCTCGGCGGCGCATGGGCCGAATCCGCCGCGCCGTACTCGTCGCCCTCGCCGGGCTGTTCCTCCCCTCCGGGTGCGGCCCGCCCGCGGACGGCGCGCGACCGGACGTGGTGCTGGTCTCGATCGACACGCTGCGCGCGGACGGGCTCGGCTGCGGCGGGAATCCGCGGGGCACGAGTCCGCACCTGGACCGGCTGGCGCGCCGGAGCGCCACGTTCGCCGGGTGCATCGCGCAGGCCTCGGCCACGCTGCCGTCCCACCGGTCGCTCCTGCAGTCGCTGCCGGCGTCCCGGACCTCGGACGACTCGCCCACGCTCGCGGGGGTCTTCCGCGACGCGGGCTGGGCCACCGCGGCCTGGACCGGCGGCGGGAACCTCTCGCGCGAGCTGGGCTTCGACCGCGGATTCGACCTGTGGGAGGAGAGCGACGAGGGTCTGGCCTGGAGCGCCGCGCGCTTCGCGGAGTGGCTGGACCGGGACGGCAGCGGCGGGCGGCCGTTCCTCGCCTTCCTGCACGGCTACGACGTGCACGTGCCGTACGTTCCGCCCGCGCCGCTCCGGCGCCTGTACGACCTCCACTACGACGGCCCGATCACGCCCGAGGGCACGCGGGCGCTGTGCCGCGCGATCCGCGGGCTCGGGCGGGGGGGCGAGTACGCGGGGTCCACGGACCTGGACGCGCACGACCGCGCGCACCTGCGGGCCCTGTACGACGCGGGCGTGCGCGCCGCGGATCGGCGCGTGGGGCGGATGCTCCGATCGCTGGACGAGCGCGACCTCGCCGCCAAAACGATCGTGGCGATCGTGTCGGATCACGGCGAGGAGTTCTTCGAGCACGGGTCGGTCCTGCACTCGCACACGGTGTTCCAGGAGCTCGTGCACGTGCCGCTGATCGTGCACGCGCCGGACGCGGGACGCGCGGGCGTGGTGCACGCGGGCGTCGTGCGCAATCTCGACGTGGCCCCCACGCTCGTGGATCTGGCCGGGCTGCCCCCGGTTCCCGACCACTTCGGCGACACCCTGCGCGCCATCCTGCAGGGCGGCGACGAAGCGCCGCGCCCGGCGATGAGCGAGATGGCCCGCTGGAAGTCGCTGCTGCGCTGGCCGTGGAAGGTCGTGGCCGAAGGCAACCGCGCCGCCCTGTTCGACCTCGCCGCGGACCCGCGCGAGACGGTCGACCGCTCCGCCGCCCATCCCGACACGACCGCCGCGCTCCTGGCCGCACTGTCGAAGCTCGTCTCCGGCGCGGCCGTCGACGAACTGGACCTCCAGGCCGGCAGCGAGGAGCAACGCGCGCGC
>CAYYFX010000097.1:0-14970 GCA_964471155.1 uncultured Gemmatimonadota bacterium
GCCCACGAACGGCTCGCCCTGCAGGTCCTCGTCCTGGCCGGGCGCCTCGCCCACGAACATCACGTCGGCGTCCGGGTTGCCCACGCCGAAGACGAAGCGCGTGCGCGTGCCGCCGAGCTCGCAGCGCCGGCACGCGGCGTACGCGTCGTGCAGCTAGGTCAGCGTGGCGCAGCGCGCCGGATCCCCCTGCCACGGCGCCTTGACGCCGGCCGCGGGCGGCGGGGCGTCCGCGGCGCGCGCGGGCGCGGCGGACGCCACCCGCGCGGCGGCCGCGGGCTTGCGGCGGGCGACCGGCGCGGGATCGGGCGCGGCCTCCGGCCTCGCGGCCGCGCGCCCCTTCGGACGTCCGGCCCCGCGCCGGCCCGCCGCCCGCAGCGATCCCAGCGCCGTGCCGGGCGCCGCCAGCGGCTCGTCGCGGAGCAGCGCCTGGATCTCGAGGGCGGTGCGGAGGCGACGGACCACGTCGGCGAGCTCTTCTCGGGAGAGAGGATCGGCCATGGGAGACTCCGGCGGGCGCGGGGTCGGCAGTTTGGCCCCGCGATGCTGCCGGGTCAAGGGCCGCGGACCCTGGCCCGTCCGCGGGGGCATCCCTATACTCGCGGCCCGCACCGGAGGTGAGCATGGCATCCGCCCCGCCCGCCCGGGCGGCGTCCCGCGGGATCGTCGGCGCGCATGTCGCGGTCGGCGCGGCATGTCTCGCGCTCGCCGCGCTCCTGTTCCCGCAGGTTCGCCATCCCTTCCCGTTCCTGAACGACAGCGTCCTGCACTTCGGGCTGATCCGGGCGCTGGCGAGCGCGCCGGAGCGCGGCCAGAGCCTCCTGGATCCGTGGGTTCCCACGTGGTGCTCCGGCTTCCCGGTCTTCCACTACTACCAGAGCCTGCCCCACTTCCTCGTGCTCGGCCTGTGGAACGCCCTCGGCGGCGCGATCTCCCTGGAGCGCGCGTTCAAGCTCGTCGAGTGGCTCGCGATCTGCACGTTCCCGCTGCCCGTGTACCTGGCGATGCGCCGCCTGGGCGCCGACCGGGCGGCGAGCGCGGCCGCTGCCGTCCTCTCGCCGCTGGTCAAGACGAACTACCTCCACGGACACGACCTGGAGAGCTACGTCTGGCAGGGACTCGGGCAGTACACGCAGGCGATCGGCGGCTGGCTGTTCCCGCTCGCCGTCGCGTGGATCGCCACGACGCTGCGCGACGGCCGCGGCTGGGCCGCGGCCGCGATCCTGCTCGTCCTCACGTTCCTGTCGCACCTCGCCCTGGGGACGATGGCGGCCATGGCCGGGGCGGTGATCGCCGTGCTCCGGCCCCGCGCCCTGCCGGTGCGCATCCGGCGCCTCGCCGTGCTCGGCGCGGTGACGGCGGTCGCGTGCGCGTGGCTGCTCCTGCCGATCGTGCGCGACTTCACGTGGTACAACGTCAGCACGCTCGTGCCGTCCTGGAAGTACGGGTCGTACGGGGCGCACGTCATCCTGCCGTGGCTCGCGCGCGGCGAGATCTTCGACTACCAGCGCACGCTGGCGATCGCCGGACGGACGCTCGGGCCGCTGCCGCTGCTCACCGTCCTGGTCGGCGGCGGCATCCTCCTCGCCGCCTTCCGCGTCCGCCGCGAGACGGACCGCACGCTCCTCGCGCTCTTCGTGTTCTTCCTCCTGCTGTACTTCGGGCGTCCGACGTGGGGCGACGCGCTGCGCTACATCCCGCTCGGGAACGGGTTCCACTACTCGCGGGCGGTGTTCGGCGTGCACGTCGTCGGCGTGATGCTCGCGGGGCTGTGCGCGGGATGGGTCCTGACGCGGCTGGCCGCGCGGGGGCGCGGCGGAATCGTCCTCGCGGCGGCGCTCGCGGCGGCGATCCTCGTTCCGCTCGCGGCGGAGCGGGTCGCGTACCTGCGGTGGAACGCGAGGCTCGTGGGGGAGGCGGCCGCGGGGTACGCGGCGGAGGGGCGCGACCTCGAGCGCGCGCTCGCGATCGCGGCCGAGGATCGGCTCGGGCGGACGTACGCCGGCTCCGGCCGGCCGGGACAGCCGTGGGGCGGGTCCTTCCTCGTGGGGTGGACCCCGGTGTACGCGTGGCTGGCGGTGCGGGAGATGGACGCGCTCGGGTACCTCTACCACATGTGGTCCCTGAACGCGGATCTGCAGGACTCGTTCCGCGAGAACTCGCCCGGCCACTACCGCGCGCTCGGCGTGCGCCGGATCCTCGCGCCCGACGGGCTCCGCCTCCCGCCGTTCGCGCGCGAGATCGCGCGCGAGGGACGCTTCCGCGTGCTCGCCGTGGACGGTCCGGGCCTCGTGGAGCTGGTGGACGCGCCGTGGCGCGTGGACGTGGCCAAGGCGAACCTCTCCCGCCTCCACCAGGCGTGGCTGAAGAGCCCGCTGCCCGCCGCGTCCGTGCACCCCCGCGTCCACATGCCCGAGGAGGGGCCCGCCCCGCCGGGCCCGGGCCTGGACGGGAACCCCGTGACCTTCCGCTTCCCCGCGTTCCCGACCCCGGCCACGCCGGTGGGCGAGATCCTGGCGGTCGAGCGGCGCGGCGAGGACTTCACCGCCCGTGTCCGCGTGGATCGTCCGGGGCACCTGTTGCTTCGGATGTCCTTCCATCCCGGGTGGCAGGCGCACGTGGACGGCGCGGTCGCGGAGACGGTCCCGCTCGTCCCGAGCTTCGTGGGCGTGCCGCTCGCTCCGGGAACACACGAGGTGACGCTCCGGTATCGGCCCGCGCGTTCCCGCGCCCCGCTTCTCGCACTGGGCGCGGTCGCGCTCCTGGGCGTCGGTATCCTCGGGCGCCGCATCCGTTTGTGAGCGAGGGGGTCCGGGGGGTTGATCCCCGCCCCGCGGATCCGGCACACTGGAAGCGGTTCGCCGGCTCTGTGGACCGGGTCCGCCCCCCGGGCTCCCGCACCCTCCCCCGACCCGGAGCACACGTGCGCGTCACCCTGATCCAGCCGCCGCAGCTGATCTCGCCCACGAACTACATCTCGACCATCGCGATCCCCCCGCTCGGGCTCGCGTACCTCGCCGCGTGCGCGCGGGAAGCCGGGCACGAGGTGCACGCGGTGGACGCGGTGGGCGAGGCCCTGGACCGCATCTGGCGATTCGGCGAGGGCGACGCCGTGTACCTGCGGGGGCTCCCGTTCGACGAGATCGTCGACCGCATCGATCCCGGCACGCAGGCGATCGGCGTGGGCTGCATGTTCTCGTGCGCGTGGCCGGCCACGCGGGAGCTGCTGCGGCGGCTGCGCGCGCGATTCCCCGACGCCCTCCTGGTGCTGGGGGGCGAGCACGCGTCGGCCGAGCCGGCGCAGGTGCTCGCGGAGACGCCCACGGACGTGTGCGTGATCGGGGAGGGCGAGGAGACGTTCGTGGAGCTGCTGGCCCGCCGGGAGCGCGGGGAGCCGTACGCCGACCTGCCGGGGACGGCGGTGCGGGGAGCGGAGGGCGCCCCGCCCACGCCGCCGCGCGCGCGCATCCGCGACCTGGACGCGATCCCGCGCCCGCTGTGGGACCTGTTCCCGGTGGAGGCGTACATCGCGTACGCCAGCCCGCACGGCGCGATGCGCGGCCGCTCCATGCCGATGCTGGCCACGCGCGGCTGCCCCTACCAGTGCACGTTCTGCAGCTCGCCGCAGATGTGGACCACCGCGTGGCGCGCCCGCGACGTCCGCGCCGTGGTGGACGAGATGGTGTGGCTGAACGGAAAGTACGCGGCCACCGACTTCCACTTCGAGGACCTCACCGCGGTCGTGAAGCGGACCTGGATCATCCAGTTCTGCCGCGAGCTCATCGACCGCGGGCTGGAGTTCACATGGCAGCTGCCCTCGGGAACGCGCAGCGAGGCGATCGACGAGGAGGTGGCCGGGCTGATGGTGCGGGCCGGCTGCCGGAACTTCAGCTACTCCATCGAGTCCGGCTCCGAGGACACGCTGCGCATCATCAAGAAGCGGATCCACCTGGACAAGGTGCACGCGTCGGCGCGGGCGGCCGTCCGTGCCGGCATCCGGCTGCAGGTGAACTTCATCCTGGGCTTCCCGCACGAGACGTTCCGCCACGTGCTCGACACGTACCGGGAGATCGCGCGCTGCGCGGCGCTGGGGTTCCACGAGTTCAACTGCTGCGCCTTCTCCCCGCTGCCGAACACGGAGGCGTACTTCGAGCTGCGGCAGTCGCGCGACCTCCGGCCGACCGACGACTACTACTACTCGCTGTTCGGCTACATGGACATCGCCGACTACCGGTCCTGGCATCCCCGCTGGGGCGACCGCCGTCTCCGCGCGATGATCTACTCCGCGTACGCGCTGTTCTACGGGCTGACCTACCTCCTGCGCCCGTGGCGACTGGCCGCGGAGGTTTGGCACTATGCCGCCCACAGCTCCCAGGGTAAGCTCGGCAAGCTGATTCGCGGGCTGCTGCGCAATCAGAAGCTGCTCGGCACGGCGCGGCGCTCCGCCGCGTCCCGCTGACCGCGGCGGTCGCCGCTTCGCGCACCCGATCCCCGGAGGGGGCGTGGAACGCTCGTACTATCGCGAGTACTTCTTCTTCGAGCAGGACAACTGGTGGTTCGTGAGCCGGCGCCGGATCCTGCTCGAGGTGTTGCGGCGGTTCCTCCCGCGGCGATCCGGGCTGGAGATCCTGGACGCCGGGTGCGGCACCGGGATCAACCTGGAGTACCTCGCGGAGTTCGGCACCGTCACGGGGACGGATACCTCCGCCGACGCGATCGCGTTCTGCCGCGAGCGCGGCCATCGCGACGTGGTCCGCGCGGACCTCACCTCGCTCGCCGGGTGGCCGGACGGCCGCTTCGACCTCGTGACGGCGCTGGACGTGGTGGAGCACATCGACGACGACCGTGCCGCCGTGCGCGAGCTCGTGCGCGTGACCCGCCCCGGCGGGCATCTGCTCGTCACCGTGCCCGCGTTCCCGGGGCTCTGGAGCGAGCACGACGAGGTGAACCACCACCGGCGCCGGTACCGGGGCCGCGAGATCCGGGAGCTCCTCGCCGCCCAGGGCTGCGACGTCGTCCGGTTCACCTACATGAACACGTTCCTCTTCCCCGTGGCCTGGATCGTGCGCACGTGGCAGCAGCTCCGGCGGCGCGTCCTCGGGCCGCCGGTCCATCCGCCGCGCACGGACTTCGTGGACTACCACCCGGTGGTGAACGGCCTCTTGACGTTCATCTTCACCGCCGAGGTCCCCCTGGTGACCGGGTGGGGGCTCCCCTTCGGGCTCTCGGCGCTGTGCCTCGTCCGGAAGCCACCGGGATGATCCCCCGGCGGGTCGCCGAGGCGGCGCTCGTCGTGGGGGCGATCGCGGTCGCCCTGGGGCTCGCGGAGCTCGTCGTCCGGATCGCGGCGCCGCAGACGCTCCCCTCGCAGGCGCAGATCCGGGAGTACGTGCTGCGCGGGATGTACGTCGCGGACGAGACCGCCGGCTACCGGCTCGCGCCGGGCTTCGCGGGACGGATCGAGCGCCTCGGTCACGTCACGGAGTTCTCCACGAACTCCCTCGGCATCCGCGGCGACGAGCCCGGGCCGCGGACGCGTCCGCGGGTGGCGGCGTTCGGCGACTCGTTCACGTGGGGCTGGGGGGTCCCGCAGGGAGAGGAGTGGATCCACTGGGCCGGGCGGGAGCTGGCCCGGCTGGGCGGTCCCGACGTGCAGACGCTCAACTGCGGCGTCAACGGCTACGGCACGGACAACGCGCTCGCCGCGCTCGAGCGCCTGGGGCCGGAGCTGCATCCCGACCTCGTGCTGCTCGGCTTCTTCGCGAACGACTACGTGGACAACCTGCTCGGCGCGAAGGGGATCTACACGGTCCGCGACGGATACCTCTTCGACCGGTTCTCCCACGAGTACCTGCGCGAGAACGTCCTCGCGCGCGAGAGCCACCTCTACCGGCTGGTCTCGCGCGCCTGGGAGGCCTTCCGCGTCACGCGCCTCGGCGGGCTCCCGGCGGCCCGGCCCGCGCGCAACTTCAGCGACGCGGAGTTCCGGCAGGGCATGGAGCGGTCCGCGGAGCTCATCGGGCGCATGGCGGAGGTCTGCCGCGGGAGCGGCGCGGCCTTCGCCGTGGTGTGGCTGCCGAGCGACGTGTACGCGCTGCGCGGCATGCGCGCCGAGGACATCCCGCTGCAGGCCGAGCTGCAGGCGCGTGTCGCCGCGGCGGGGATCCCCTCGCTGGACCTGCTGGGGGTCGTCGTGCGCGAACCCGGGCGGCCGGGGCTGTACCTGCACAACGACGGCCACTTCTCCGTGCGCGGAAACCGGGTGGCGGGCCGGGCCGTCGGGCGGTGGATCCTGGAGAGCGGCCTGCTGGCCGAAACCGGCGTCGCGGAGCCCTAGCGCCCCCGGCGCGCCGCGATCAGGTCGAGGAGCCGCGCCGCCACCGCGCGCTTGGACTGCAGGGGGATCTCCGTCGCGGTCCCGTCCGGGGCCAGGACCGTGACGCGATTCGTGTCCACGTCGAAGCCGGCGCCCGGCTCCGACGCGTCGTTCACCACGATGAGGTCCAACCCCTTCGCGGTCAGCTTCGCGCGTGCGCGGTTCACCGCGTCCCCGGTCTCCAGCGCGAAGCCCACGCGGAACGCGCCGGCGCCGCGCTCCTTCAGCAGCGCGAGCACGTCGTCCGTGGGCTCGAGGTCGATCACCGGCTTCCCTTCGGACTTGGAGACCTTGTGCGCCGCCGGGGACCGCGGGCGCCAGTCCGCCACGGCGGCCGCCATGATCACGAGATCCGCGCCCGCGCCCTCCGCGAGCATGGCGTCGCGCAGCTCCGCCGCGGTGCGCGCCCGCACCACGCGGACGCCCGGCGGCGGGGGCACCGACATCGCGGCCGCGACAAGCGTCACGTCCCCGCCGCGGTCGCGCGCCTCGGCCGCGAGCGCCACGCCCATTCGGCCGGAGCTCCGGTTCCCGAGCACGCGCACGGCGTCCACGGGCTCCTCGGTCCCGCCGGCCGACACCACGACCCTGCATCCCGCCCACTGCCGGCGCACGCCGAGCCAGCGCCACACCTCCGCCACCAGCTCCGCCGGTTCGGGCAGACGGCCCTGGCCTTCCAGCTCCGAGTCCCAGGCCATCTTCCCGGTGGCGGGCTCCACCACGAGCACGCCGCGCTCGCGCAACGCGGCCACGTTCGCCGCGGTCGCGGGGTGCTGCCACATGCGCCAGTTCATCGCCGGCGCCACGGCCACGGGCCGGGACGTGCCCAGGAGCAGGGTGGTCAGCAGGTCGTCCGCCACGCCGTGCACCATCTTCGCGAGCACCGACGCGGTCGCCGGCGCCACCAGGATGCAATCCGCGCAATCGCCGAGCACCAGGTGGTACGGGCCGCGGGCCGCGTCCGTGCCCTGCACCCACGCGGGCAGGGCGGCCCGTCCGCGCGGATCGAACAGATCCGCGCCCACGGGGTTGCCCGTCATGGTCTCGAACGTGAGCGGGCCGACGAAGTGCGCGGCGGCCCGCGTCATGACCACGCACACCTCGGCGCCCAGGTCGCGCAGCTCCCGGCAGATCTCCGGGGCCTTGTACGCCGCGATCGACCCGGTGACCCCGAGGAGGATCCGGGGACCGGACTTCGCCGTCACGACTGCCCGGGATCCTCCGCGGTCTCGTCCTCGGCCGCCGGGAAGAGCGGGAAGTCGATCTCGCCGCCGTAGTACGAGGGCGCCTGCTTCACGCTGCCGTCGACCTCGTACTCCACGAGCCCGATGGCAAGCCGCTCGAGCGCCTCGTTCGTGGGCTTGACCTCCGGCTCGTCGTCCTCCACGGGACGCGGCATGAACGGCACGTCGGGGAGGATCTCCTCCACGTGCTCGACCGACTGGTTGAGGATGCTGCGCGCCTTCAGCCGGCGCTCGTTGATGCGGCGCGCCTCCTGCGCGGCCGCCACCACGACCTCGTACGGGTTGTGCACGTCCTCGAGCATGCGGTCCACCGCGCCCCGGATCTTCCGGTCCACGTCCGCCGCGCGCTCGTGCGGCTTCGGCACCTGCGGGCCGGAATCCACCACCGTGGCCTGCCGCGGCGGGCCCAGCGCGGCCACGGCCTCGTCCAGATCCAGGTCCTGCCCGCCGAGGTCGTTCAGCTCCTTCTCGTCGTTCTTCATCTCCGCTCCAGGTTCTCCGGGATCGTCCCGGCCTTCTCGAGCCGGATCTCCGAGAGGATCGGCTCGCGCTCCGGCGCGCCCGGGCCCAGCACCCGGCACGCGCGACTCCGTTCCGCCTCGACGATGGCGCCCACCGCGCGCCGTGTCTCGTCCAGGTTCCGGTTCACCACGAGGTAGTCGTAGGCGCCGGCCGTGCGCATCTCCCGCCGCGCCGCCACGAGCCGCCGCTCGATCACCTCGTCCGAATCCGTGCTCCTCCCGCGCAGCCGCTCCTCGAGCAGCTCGAGGCTCGGCGGCATGAGGAACACGAGCACCGCATCCGACCGCGACTGCCGCACCTGCATCGCCCCCTGCACGTCGATGTCCAGGAGGACGATCTTCCCCTCGCGCATCCGGCGGTCGACGAACGCGCGCGGCGTGCCGTACAGGTTCCCGTGGACCAGCGCCCACTCCAGGAACTCCCCGCGATCCCGCCGGGCGAGGAACTCCGCCTCGTCCACGTGGAAGTAGTCGATGCCCTCCACCTCGCGCCCGCGGAGCGGCCGCGTGGTGCACGACACCGACAGGATCACGTCCCGGTCCGTCTCCAGGAGCCAGGCCGCCACCGAACTCTTCCCGGCGCCCGAGGGCCCCGAGATGACCAGCGGGAAGGCGGGCCGGGAGGCGCTCATTCCACGTTCTGCCCCTGCTCGCGAAGCCGCTCGATCTCCTCCTTCGCCTCCACCACCAGGTGCGCGATGTCCGCGCTCGCGGACTTCGACCCGATCGTGTTCGCCTCGCGGTTCATCTCCTGCAGCAGGAAGTCCATGCGCCGGCCGACGGCCTCGCCCCGGCCGAGGAACTCGCGCATGGCCGCCACGTGCGCGCCGAACCGCACGATCTCCTCGGTGATATCCGCCTTCTCGGCCAGCAGCGCGATCTCCGTGGCCAGCCGCTCCGCGTCCGGCGCGACGCCCTCGGGCACGAGCGCCGCCACGCGCTCCCGCAGCTTGCGCTGCATCCGTTCCGACGCGCCGCCCGCGGCCCGCTCGACGGAGGCGAGGACCTCGTCCAGCCGGTCCAGGCGCCCCATCAGGTCCCTGCGGAGCGCCTCGCCCTCCGCGCGCCGCATGGCCTCCAGCTGGCCCAGCGCCGCGTCCAACGCCTCGTCCAGCGCGGCCTCCACGTCCTCGGCCGCGAACTTCGGGCTCTCCCGTCGCACGACGTCCGGAAGCTGGGCGAAGGCGACGGCGTCCGCCGCCGCCCGGAGGCCGTGCTTCTCCTCGAGGATCCGGAGGATCGTGCGGTACTCGCCGGCCAGCCCCTCGTCCAGGACGAGGTGCCCGGCCGCGCCCGCCGTCTCGACCTCCACGGTCACGGAGACGCGCCCCCGGGACAGCGCGGACCGGAGCCGGTCCCGGATGCGGTCCTCCAACCCCGCGAAATCGCGCGAGATCCGCATCGCGACGTCCAGGAAGCGGTGGTTCACGGACCGGAGCTCGACCCGCGCGAGGACGGGCCCGCGGGCGCCCTGTCCGGCCCCGTAGCCGGTCATGCTCCGGATCAAGCGCAAGCCCCCCGACCGGTTCCGGCGATGCGAACTGGGGAGGGTAGCGGCCGGGAAGGGCGGGGTCAAGCGTGCCGGTCGGGGCGCCGGCCGCCGGGACGGGCGCGGGCATGCGGGTCGGGGGACCGGCCGCCGGGGCAGCCGCCGGGTCAGGCGGGGGCGTGCGCCCGGTCGCGCGCCGGAACGAGGACCCGGATGGGTTCCACGACGCCCACGCCGCGCGAGAAGTTCAGCAGCCGGAAGAGCATCGTGTCCGAGACCGTCTGTCCCCGGCGCGCCAGGAGGAGCCCGGCCCGGGACAGGACGTCCTGGTCCAGGACCATGCCGATGCGCAGCTTGTCGACCGGCAGGTTCGACACGACGGACGCGCTGGTGACGTCCACGGAGCGCAGGGCCTCGGCCACGTCGCGGGACGCGCCCTCCTCGGCGATCGCCACGGCGTCGCCCACGGACCGCCCCTGCTCCAGCGCGTCCACGAGGGTCACCACGGTGCGGAGGATGTCGGCCGCCCACTTCTCGTCGGGGGTCATGCGGTTGTCCGACGGGACGCGCCCGTCCTGGGCCGCCACGATGCGCGCCACGCCCTCGAGCCGCGGGATCTTCGCCAGCAGCCGCCCGGCGATGCGCGGGTGGTCGTTGTACATCACGCGCTCGTCCTCGGTGGCGTTGCCGCCGGAGCGGATTCGCGAGAGCGCGTCGCCCGGCAGCGCGATGCAGCCGAGCTGGGACAGCATCGCCGAGAGCCGGAGCTGCCACGCGTTCGGCGCGTGCAGCGCCTCGCCGAGCGCGTCCGCGTAGGCGCGGATGCGCGCGGAGCGGCTGAACGCCTCCGGGTGCGCGAGCTCCAGCACCTCGGTCAGCATCTGGATGGACCCGCTCAGCGTCCGCTCCAGCAGCTCCTTCTCCGAGGTCAGCAGCCGGTACTGCTCCAGCGCGGCGTCGAGCCCGCGCGCGAGCACGTCGGACGGGCACGGCTTCGTGAGGAAGCGGAAGACGTTGCCCTCGTTCACGGCCTGGATCGTGGCGTCGAAATCCGCCTGGCCGCTGAGGATCATCTGCACGGTCTCGGGGAACTCGCTGCGGACGTGCTTCAGGAAGGTCGGACCGTCCATGCCCGGCATGCGCATGTCCGAGACGACCACCGCGAAGGGGCCCTTCTCGCGCAGGGTGGCCAGGCCCGGGGCGCCGCCGCAGGCGGTCATGACCGCGAACCGGCCGCGGAGCTGGCGCTCCAGCGCCTGGAGAACGTTGGGCTCGTCGTCGACGAAGAGGATCCGGCCGCTCACCGCACTCCCTCCCGCCCGTGCAGGGGCCCCATCCCCCCGGGCTTCCGGCTTCCCGCAGGATCGGGTGCCGCGCCCGCGGACTTGAGGGGGGACCTAGCCTGGCGTTCCACGGCGTTCGTTCCGGGGCTAAATCGCGGGGGTCGACCCGACGATAGCTCCGGGAGAAGTCCTCGAAACCGGAGAAAGTCCCCGAAACCGGACGGACTCGGCCCATGAAGCGGATCCTCTTCGTCGACGATGACGCGAACGTCCTCCACGGCATCCGCCGCATGTTCTACGCGAAGCGGGCCGAGTGGTGCACGGAGTTCGCGAGCGGCGGCCCGGAGGCGCTGGAGCGGATGGCCGGCGAGCGCTTCGACGTGGTCGTCTCGGACATGAAGATGCCGGGCATGACCGGGGCCGAGTTCCTGACGGCGGTCAAGGAACGGTACCCGGACACGATCCGGATGATCCTCTCCGGCCACGCGGAGCAGTCGGTCGTCCTGAAGGCGCTGCTCTGCGCCCACCAGTACCTCGCGAAGCCCTGCGATCCGGCGGTGCTCCAGCGCGCCATCGAGCAGGCCTTCGATCTGCGCGAGCGCCTCGGCTCGGCCCGGCTCAAGGAGGTCGTCGCGCAGATGCGGTCCCTGCCGGCGCTGCCGGCCCTGTACCGGCAGGTGCAGGACGAGCTGTCGTCCCCCACCGGATCGCTGGCGCGCGTGGGCGAGCTGATCGCGCGCGACGTCGGCATGAGCGCCAGCGTGCTGCGCATCGTGAACTCGGCCTACTTCGGATTGAACCGGCCCATGACCACCGTCCAGGGCGCGGTGACGTTCCTGGGCACCGAGACCATCCGGACGCTCGTGCTCTCCGTGCAGGTGTTCCGGGAGGCGGAGGGCACGAAGCTCCCGGGATTCTCCCTGGACTCGCTGTGGAACCGCAGCCTGGAGACCGCCCTGTGCGCGCGGATGGTGGGGCGGCGCGAGAAGGCCGACGCGCGCGTGCTGGACGACGCCTTCCTCGCCGGCTTCTTCCATGACATCGGGCAGCTGGTGTTCGCCGAGCAGCTCGCCGGCAAGTACGGCGCGGTCCTCGCCGAGGCGGCGCGCGGCGCGCGCCCCCTGGCCGAGGTGGAGCGGGAGCGGCTCGGCGCCACGCACGGCGACGTCGGCGCCTACCTGCTCGCGCTGTGGGGCATGCCCGATCCGATCGTGGACGCCGTGGGGCGGCACGACGCCCCGCTGGAGAGCGCCGACGCGTTCCCGACCGTGCGGGGCCTGGTCCACGTCGCCTCGGCGCTCGTGGACGGCGAGCCCGTGCCGGGCGTGGGGACCCTCGAGGCGGAGCTGGAAGGCCTGGGCCTCTCGGACCACCTGGAGACCTGGCGCCAAGCGACCCTCGAGATCCGGACGGCCGCGCCGGCCGCCTGAGCGCCCGCCGTCGCGTCGCGACCCGGGGCGAGCGCCTATACTGCGCGCCGCACCCTTCCCGGAGACGCGATGGACGCCCTGCTCCTGCACGCCGTGCTGCGCGAGCTGCGCGCCACGCTCCTCGACGCGGTGGTGAGCCGCGTGGATCTCGTGGGCGAGCACGGCGTGCTGCTCCGCTTCGACCGGCGCGGCGGCGACCTGTTCCTGTCCGCGCATCCGGAGCTGTCGCGCCTGTCCCTCGCGGCGGGACCGCCGGACGTCGGCGAGCCGCGGCCCGCGCCGGACAACCTCGCGGAGCCGCTGCTGCGCGGCCGGCTCGCGGGCGTCGACGCGGAGCCGTACGGCCGCGTGGCCTCGCTCCGGTTCGAGCAGGCCGGCGGACGCCACGCCGCGCCTCGGCTCGTCGCGGAGCTGATCCCCCGCTTCGCGAACCTGCTCCTCGTGGGGACCGACGAGCGCATCCTGTGGTCCAAGCGGGAGTTCGGTCCGGGGCACGCACGCGAGGTGTCGCCGGGCCGCACGTACTCCCCGCCGTCGGACGCGGCCGGCATCCCGCTCCCGGGCGTGGACGCGGGCCTCCTGGCCGCGCGCCTCGCGGAGCGCGACGGCCCGCTGCACCTGCGCATCCCGCGCGGCTGGGGCGGCGGATCCGCGGGCTTCGCCCGCGTGCTGGAGGAGACCGGCGTGGACTTCCCCGGCCGCCTGCTGGAGCTCGCGGCGGCCGCGCGCGATCCGCACCCGCGGCTCGCCCGGCGCGCCGGGAGCCCCGGGGAGCTGGTCCTCTTCCCGGCGGACCCGGGGGAGATCCCGGGCTGGAGTCTCCTCCCCGCGCTGTCCGCGAACGAGACCGCGGACCGGCTGTACCGGCCGCGCGAGGAGGCGGACGCCGCGGGGGCGCTCCTGTCGGAGCTGTCGCGAACGCTGGCGAAGCGGCGCACGCGCGCGGCGAAGGCGCTCGTCCACGTGGACCGTCGCCTCGACGATGCCGCGCTGGCCGAGTCGGTGCGCGAGCAGGCGGAGGTGCTCGCGGCGCACCAGGGCGGGATCCGCCGCGGGATGGAGCGCGCGGCCTTCCCGTCCTTCGACGGCGGGCGCGAGGTCGTCATCCCGCTGGACCCGAAGCTCGACGCGGCCGGCAACGTGGAAGCGCTGTTCCGGCGCGCGCGGCGACTGGCGCGCGGGCGCGACGAGCTGCTCGCCCAGCGCGCGATGCTGGAGGCGGAGATCGCCGCCGCGGATCGCGGCCTCGCGGCGCTCGATCCGCCGCCGCGCCTCGCCGCGCTGCGGGACCTCGCGCGCGAGCACGCGCCGGCGCTGCTGGACCCGCGCGGCCCGCGCGGCGCCGCGGGGGCGACGGGCGCGCCGGTGGCGAAGCCGGGCGCGCCCGAGCGGCCGGCCTCCCTGCCCGACGGCTTCAACCCGCGGCGCTACGTGCTCCGCGGCGGATGGGAGGTCTGGGTGGGCCGCAACGCGAGGCAGAACGACGAGCTCACGCATCGACGCGCCGCCCCGCGCGACCTGTGGTTCCACGCGCGCGGCTGCGAGGGGAGCCACACGGTGCTCCGGATCGGCAGCGGGAAGGGCGAGCCGCCGCGCGCGATCGTGGAGGAGGTCGCGGCCATCGCCGCGTTCCACTCGAAGGCGCGCAACTCGAAGCTCGTCCCCGTGGCGTACACGGAGCGCCGGCACGTGCGCAAGCCGCGCGGCGCCCCCGTGGGCACGGCGTCGGTCCAGCGCGAGAAGGTGATCTTCGTGGAACCGCGCGTGCCCGCCGAGGTAGGATCCGCCGACCCGGAGGCCCCCTGATGGGTGACGACTTCCAGCTCGGATGGCGGCCGGGGCCGATCTCCCTCGGCGACTTCACGCTCAAGCTGGACCCGGAGATCGAGGCGCAGATCCGCGTGCTCAACGCGCGCATGGCCGCCGCCATCCCGGCCGTGCGGCCCATCGTGCTCGCGCCGCCGTGGTCCATGCTCTCGCCGTCGATCCTGAACCGTCTGCTCGTCTCCCCGCCGCCGGCCCGGCCGGCCGCGCCGCTCGTGCCCCGCGGCGCCGGACCGTCCACGCCGAGGCCCGCCGAGATGGGCGACCTGCTGCGCGCCGTCTGGGCGGTGCCGTCCATCCAGCATGCCGCGATGGGCGTCGTCGACCGCGTGGAGCGGGATCTCTCCCGGGGGTGGAGCCGCGCCACGACGGCGGAGCGCGGCCTCGTCATCGGCTGGGGAGCGATCACCGCCGCCACGCTGGCGCCGCTTCTCGCGGACGCGGACACGCGCATGGGCCTGCTCCGCTTCCTCGAGGGCAAGGACATCCCCGTCCCCGGCGTGAACGGCCTGTCCCTCCGCGTCGGCCCGCGCGGCGGCGGCGGCACGTGGAACAACTTCCTCGTCCCGGGCCTCTCGATCGGCGGCGGCGCGCAGGGATCCGACGGCGGCGTCCAGTGGAACGGCCGCGTCACGTTCGACATCGCGGAGTTCCTCCGCAGCCGACGGTGAGGCCGACCGCGGCCGGGTGCGCCTCTCCCCCGCCGCCACCCCCTGCATCACCACCCCGCGCGCGCACCGGGTCCGGCCGGCCCGCGGCTCACGCGGCGCGCCCGTCCGGGTCTGCCTCCGAGGCGGGCGGACGGG
>CAYYFX010000098.1:0-6458 GCA_964471155.1 uncultured Gemmatimonadota bacterium
CCCCGCCCCGCCGCCTTCGGTCCGGCTCCCCGGGCGGGGCGGCCGGGTCCGGGGCTCCCGGGCGGCGCGGCGCCGGCCCGGCCCGAGGTCGGGCGGAATGATCCGTGCCCCTGCGGCAGCGGGAAGAAGTACAAGAAGTGCCACGGCCAGGGTCCCTGACCCCGGCGGTTTTTTCTCCCCCCAAGCGGTGAATCCGGCCGGCCGGTCGGGATCTCCTAAGATCGACCAACCGGGTCGCCGATCTGCGGGCGAGTCCGCCGGGCACCCGGCCGAGGGTTGCCGCTCCCGCGGGGCCCTGCTAGGGTGCCGCGCTTCATCGGGCGGACCGAAGAAGACGGCAGAGAGACGTCACGGTCGTCCGCGGGGACGGCCGCGGCGGCGCGGCCCGCGGGACCGCGCCGAGGAGGAACGGGACGGGATGTCCAAGGCACTGGTGATCGTCGAGTCCCCCACGAAGGCGAAGACCCTCCGGGGCTTCCTGGGCTCCGGGTACGTGGTGGAGTCCAGCGTGGGGCACATCCGGGACCTGCCCGCCCGGGCCTCCGAGATCCCCCCCGAGCTGAAGAAGACGCCCTGGGCCCGGATCGGCGTGAACGTCGACGAGGACTTCGAGCCCCTCTACATCGTCCAGCCCGAGAAGCGGAAGACCATCGCGCACCTGCGCAAGCTCGTGGGAACGGTGGACGAGGTGCTCCTGGCCACGGACGAGGACCGCGAGGGCGAGGCCATCAGCTGGCACCTGTTCGAGGTCCTCCGCCCGAAGGTGCCCGTGAAGCGCATGGTCTTCCACGAGATCACGCGCTCCGCGATCCGGGACTCGCTGGAGCACACGCGGGAGATCGACCTCGACCTCGTCGCGGCCCAGGAGACCCGCCGCATCATCGACCGGCTGTACGGCTACGAGGTGTCGCCCATCCTGTGGCGGAAGGTGGCCCCGAAGCTCTCGGCCGGCCGCGTGCAGAGCGTGGCCGTCCGGCTGGTGGTGGAGCGCGAGGAGGCCCGGCGCCGCTTCCGGGTGGCGGAGTACTGGGACCTCACCGCCACGTTCCGCACGCAGGCGGGGAAGACGTTCCCGGCGCGCCTGGCCGCCGTGGACGGCCGCCGCCTCGCCGGCGGGAAGGACTTCGAACCCGACACCGGCAGGCTCGGGCGCGCGGACGTCGTGCACCTGGACGCGGACGCGTCGTCCGCGCTGCAGGCCGCCCTCGCGGAAGCGTCCTTCACGGTGACGTCGGTGGAGGAGAAGCCCTTCACGCGCTCGCCGTCGCCGCCGTTCAGCACGTCCACGCTGCAGCAGGAAGGGAACCGCAAGCTCCGCTTCGACGCGAAGCGCACGATGCGCGCCGCGCAGCAGCTGTACGAGAACGGCTTCATCACGTACATGCGCACGGACTCGGTCACGCTGTCCACGGAAGCGCTGGAGATGGTGCGCCGCGAGATCCGCGGGAGCTACGGGGACGAGTTCCTCCCCGCCGAGCCGCGCGTGTACAAGAGCAAGGTGAAGAACGCGCAGGAGGCGCACGAGGCCATCCGCCCGGCGGGCGAGCGGATCGCCTCCCCGGATGACGTGCGCGCGCGGCTGGGCGACGACTGCGCCCGCGTCTACGAGCTCGTGTGGATGCGCACCCTGGCCAGCCAGATGAAGGACGCGCGGGGGCGGCGCCTCACGGTGCAGGTGCAGGGCGCGGCCTCGGACGGCCGCAAGGCGCTGTTCGCCGCGTCGGGCTCCGTGATCGACTTCGCCGGCTTCCTGCGCGCGTACGTGGAGGGGTCGGACGATCCCGACGCGGCGCTGGCCGAGCGCGACACCATCCTCCCGCCGGTGGCGGAGGGGGAGGGCGTGACCGCGGAGGACCTCGCCGCCGAGCAGCACTTCACGGCGCCGCCCGCGCGGCTCACCGAGGCCTCGCTCGTGAAGCTGCTGGAGGAGAGCGGCATCGGCCGTCCCAGCACCTACGCCACGATCCTGGACACCATCCTGCGGCGCGGCTACGTGTTCCGGAAGGGCACGGCGCTCGTGCCCACGTTCACGGCGTTCGCCGTCGTGCGGCTCCTGCGGGAGCACCTCGCGAATCTCGTGGACGTGGACTTCACCGCGCGCATGGAGGACCGGTTGGACGAGATCTCGCGCGGCGAGATGCAGTCCGTCCCGTACCTGCGCGAGTTCTACTGGGGGAACGGCTTCCCCGGGCTCCGGAAGACGGTGGAGCGCAAGGCGGAGGAGATCGACCCGCGCGCGGCCTGCACGCTGGAGGTGGGCGAGGACGGGAACGGCGTGCCGGTCGTGATCCGGGTGGGCCGCTACGGGCCGTACCTGCAGCGCGGCGAGGACACCGCCGCCATCCCGGACGGCATGTGCCCGGACGAGCTGGACCTGGCGAAGGCGGAGGAGCTGTTCCGCCACGCCCGCCGCGCGGACGAGCCGCTCGGCGTCCACCCGGACAGCGGACTGCCCGTGTACGCGCGCAACGGCCGATTCGGGCCGTACGTCCAGCTCGGGGACAAGGACACGCTGCCGGAGAAGCAGAAGCCGAAGACGTCGTCCCTGCTGCCGTCCATGTCGCTGGAGACGCTGACGCTGCCGGAGGCGCTGTCGCTCCTGTCGCTGCCGCGTCTCGTGGGGCTGGACGACGCGGGCGTGGAGATCCGGGCGCACAACGGCCGCTACGGCCCGTACCTGCGCCGCGGCGACGACACGCGCAGCCTCGGCCTCGACGACGACGTGCTCACGGTCTCGCGCGAGCGCGCCCTGGAGATCCTGGCGCAGGAGAAGCGCGGACGTTCCTTCCAGCGCTCGGCCGCGCCGCTGCGCACCTTCGCCGCCGTGAAGGCGCTCGAGGGTCGTGACATCCGCGTGCTGGACGGACGCTACGGCCCGTACGTGTCCGACGGCACGGTCAACGCCTCCCTCGCGCGCGGCGCGGATCCGAACACGCTCACCGAGGCGGACGCCGTGGCGCTGATCCAGGCGCGCCTCGAGGCGGGCGCCGGCCGCCGCGGACGGGGCAAGGCCGAGGGCAAGGCCGGGGCGAAGGGGAAGAGGAAGGCCAAGGCGAAGGCGGGCGCCGAGGGCGACGCGAAGGCGACGACCGCCGCCGGGGCGAAGTCCAAGGCGAAGGCCAAGTCCAAGGCCAAGTCCAAGGCGAAGGCCAAGTCCAGGTCGAAGTCCAAGGCGAAGTCCCGGACCCGCGCCAAGGCCGAGGGGAAGGGCGAGCGACGGTCCGCCGCCGGCGGGACGCGCACGTCCCCGGGCGCCGCCGGTTCGCGCCCCGCCGCCACGCCGGAGCAGGCCCGCGCCGGGATGCGCCCGGGTCCGGGTCCGGAGCGCCCGTAGCCGAACTCGCCGGGAGCGGCGTCATCCCGTATGCTCTCCCGTCTTCCGGGAGATGCGCGTGGAACCTCGCGTCACCGTCATCGGCGGCGGTCTCGCCGGCTCCGAGGCCGCCCTCCAGCTCGCCGCGCGCGGCGTTTCCGTCGACCTGTGCGAGATGCGTCCCGTCGTGCCCACGGCCGCGCACCGCACGGACCGGCTGGCCGAGATCGTCTGCTCGAACTCCTTCAAGTCCACCTCGCCCGCGCACGCCTCCGGCCTCCTGAAGGAGGAGATGGGCCGGCTGGGTTGCCGGCTGCTGCGCGTGGCCGACCGCTGCCGGGTGGAGGCGGGCACGGCGCTCGCCATCGACCGCGACGCCTTCGCCGAGGGCGTGACCGCCGCCGTGGCGGCGGAGCCCCGCATCCGCGTGCGGCGCGGGGAGGTCACCCGCATCCCGGACGGTCCCGTGATCGTGGCCACGGGGCCGCTGACCTCCGAGGCCCTGGTCACGGAGCTGCTCGCGTTCCTCGGCGTGGAACGGCTGCACTTCTACGACGCCACGGCGCCCATCGTCGCCGCGGAGTCGGTGGATCGCACGATCGCGTTCGCCGCCAACCGCCGCGACGCCGGCACCGGCCACTACCTCAACTGCCCGATGTCCGAGGCGGAGTACCACGCGTTCGTGGACGCCGTGCTGGCCGCCGAGCAGTACCCGCTGCACGCCTTCGAGGAGACGTCGTTCTTCGAGGCGTGCATGCCGGTCGACGACCTCGCGCGCCGCGGGCGGCTCACGCTGGCCTTCGGCCCGATGCGCCCGGTGGGGCTGATCGACCCGCGCACGGGACGGCGCCCGTTCGCCGTCGTGCAGCTGCGCCCCGAGAACCGGGACGCCACCGCGTACAACCTCGTGGGCTTCCAGAACCGCATGCGGCACGGCGACCAGACGCGCGTGCTGCGCATGATCCCCGGGCTGGCGGAGGCCGAGTTCTACCGGCTGGGCCGCGTGCACCGGAACACGTACCTGGACGCGCCGCGCGTGCTCGACGCGCACCTCGCCGTGCGACACGACCCGCGCGTGTCGCTCGCGGGGCAGATCACCGGCCTCGAGGGGTACGTGGAGTCGATGGCCACCGGGATGCTCGCGGGGATCTTCACCGCGAGCCGGCTCGCCGGCCCGGTCCCGTCCATCCCGCCCGCGGACACCGCACTCGGCGCGCTGCTCCGCTTCGTGAGCGCGTACGAGGGGAAGGACTACCGGCCCACGAACGTGAACTTCGGGCTGTTCCCGCCGCTGGCGGACCGGCGCGTGAAGGGCCGCGACCGGAACGCGCGCATGGCCGATCGCGCGCGCGCGTCGTTCACGGAGTGGCTGTCCGCGTCCGGTCCCGGGGACGAGGGCGCCCCGGCGGCGCCGGCCACCGCGGAGGAGCGGCGCGCATGACCGACACGCCGCGCGACCCGCTCGACCGGTTCGCCGCCCACCTGGAGTTCGACCGCGGGCTGTCCCGGGGAACCGTGGCGCTGTACCGCCGGGACGCCGCGCGCTTTCTGGAGTTCGTCGCCGGCGGCGGCCGCGGCGGCGGGGCCGACGCGGCGACCCTCCCGCGCCGCCCCGGCCGCGATCTCGTCGCCGCGCACCTCGCGCGGCTGCGCGAGGCCGGCGCCGGGCAGCGCACCCTCGCGCGGGTGGCGTCCGCGCTGCGCCGGTTCCTCCGCTGGGCCCGGGAGGAGGGCCTCGTGGACGCGGAGCCGGACGTGCGCGTGCGCGAGAAGACCCGGGCGCGCCGCCTGCCCCGCGCCATCCCGGCGGATCGGCTGGCCGCGGCGCTGGACGCCTTGCCCGACGCCCCCGACGCCGCGCGCGATCGTGCGCTCCTGGAGCTCCTGTACGGCTCCGGCCTGCGCGTGGCCGAGGCGCAGGCGCTCGACGTCGCGGACCTGGACCCGTACTCCCGGACGGTGCGCGTGCACGGCAAGGGCGGGAAGGAGCGGATCGTCCCGCTGACCGGCGCCGCGCTCGCGCTCCTCGAGTCCCTGCTCGCCGCGCGCGGCCTCGCGCCGGGCCCGGGACCCGGCGGCCGCCGGGCGGTGTTCGTGAACGCGCGGGGCGCCCGCCTCTCCGTGCGCACGATGCACCGGATCGCCCGCCGGCACCTCCCGCCGTCCGGCGAGCGCGGCGGCGCGTCGCCGCACGCGCTGCGGCACAGCTTCGCCACGCACCTCCTGGACGCCGGCGCGGACCTGCGCGCGGTGCAGGAGCTGCTGGGACACGCACGGCTCTCCACGACCGCCGTGTACACGCACGTCACGCGCGCGCGGCTGCGCGAGGCCTACGACCTCGCCCATCCGCGCGCCGAGGAGAAGGAATGAGGAGCTTCCACGCCACCACGATCCTCGGCGTCCGCAGCGGCGGGCGCTACGCCCTCGGCGGCGACGGCCAGGTCACGCTGGGCGACACCGTCGTGAAGCGCACGGCGGTCAAGATCCGCCGGCTGGAGCCGCACGGCATCCTGTGCGGCTTCGCCGGATCGGCCGCCGACGCCTTCGCGCTGTTCGACCGCTTCGAGAAGCGGCTGTCCGAGTTCAAGGGCCGCACGTCGCGGGCCGCCGTGGAGCTGGCCCGGGACTGGCGCACGGACCGGGTGCTGCGCCGGCTGGAAGCCATGCTGGCCGTCATGGACAAGGACGTCTCGCTCGTCGTCTCCGGCACCGGCGAGGTGCTGGAGCCGGACGACGGGATCCTCGCGCTCGGCTCGGGCGGCGGCTACGCGCGCGCCGCGGCCAAGGCGCTCGTGATCGCGGGCTGGGACGACCCGCCGCGCATCGTGCGCGAGGCGCTGGGGATCGCCGCGGAGATCTGCATCTACACGAACGACCGGATCGAGGTGCTGGAGTCGTGACGGCGCCGCGGAACCTGCCGACGGGGGACCTCACGCCGCACCGGATCGTGCAGGAGCTGGACCGCTGGGTCGTGGGCCAGGCGGACGCGAAGCGGGCGGTGGCGGTGGCGCTGCGCAACCGCTGGCGGCGGCGCCGCGTGGAGGGCCCGCTGGAGCACGAGATCCGCCCGTCGAACATCATCCTCGTGGGGCCGACCGGCGTGGGCAAGACGGAGATCGCCCGGGCGTTGGCGGAGCTGATGTTC
>CAYYFX010000098.1:6468-14905 GCA_964471155.1 uncultured Gemmatimonadota bacterium
TGAAGGTGGAAGCGTCCAAGTTCACCGAGGTCGGCTACGTGGGGCGCGACGTGGATTCGATGATCCGCGATCTCATGGAGACGTCGATGGACCTCGTGAAGGCGGAGTTCCGCGACCGGCACCGCGGCACCGCCGCGCGCCGCGCGCAGGAGCGGCTGCTGGACCTGCTGTTCCCGATGCCGCCGGAGCGCGCCGCCACGCACGTCCCGACGGACGCCGAGCGCGAGGAGGCCCGCCGCCGGGAGGAGAGCCGCGACAAGCTGCGCGTGCGGCTCGCCGCGGGGGACCTGGACGACCGCGAGGTGGAGGTCGACGTGGCGCCGCGCCGCACCGGGACGATCGACGTGTTCGGCGGCCAGGGGCTGGAGCAGATGGGGCTGGACCTCAAGGACCTGCTCGGCCAGGGACGCAAGGTGCGCCGGCGCGTGAAGGTGAAGGAGGCGCGCCGGATCCTCGAGGAGGAGGAACTGGAGCACCTGCTGGACGACGAGGCGGTGCGGCAGGAGGCGCGCGATCGCGCGGAGTCCTCCGGCATCGTGTTCATCGACGAGATCGACAAGATCGTGGCGTCGGGCGCGAAGCAGGGACCGGACGTGTCGCGCGAGGGCGTGCAGCGCGACCTGCTGCCCATCGTGGAGGGCGCCACCGTGACGACGAAGCACGGCCCCGTGCGCACGGAGCACGTGCTGTTCCTCGCGGCCGGCGCGTTCCACGGGACGACCCCGGCGGACCTCATCCCGGAGCTGCAGGGGCGGTTCCCCATCCGCGTGGAGCTGTCGCCGCTCACGGCGGCGGACTTCGTGCGCATCCTGACCGAGCCGGAGAACGCGCTCCCGAAGCAGTACGCGGCCATGTTCGACGCGGAGGGCTACCGGCTCGAGTTCACCGACGGCGCGCTGGCGGAGATCGCCGCGGTGGCCGGCCGCGCGAACGATACGGCGGAGGACATCGGCGCGCGCCGGTTGCAGACCGTCCTGGCCGCGCTGCTGGAGCCGTGGCTGTTCGACGTTCCGGACGCGTGCGACACGAAGGTGCTGCGCGTGGACGAGGCGCTCGTGCGGCAGCGCATGGAGCGCGTGCTCGCGGATCCCGACCTGCGGAAGTACATCCTGTGAGCCGCGTCCGCCTCGCGGCCCTCGTGCTCGCGGTCGCGGGGATGGGCGCGTGTGCGAAGGTGGCGCCGCCGCCGGGGGGCCCGGAGGACCGGGAGGCGCCGGTGCCGGTGCAGGAGGCGGTCGTGCCGCCGGCGGAGGCCGCCGGGGTGCCTGCCGGCTCGCCCGTGCTCCTCGTGTTCAGCGAGGCGATGGACCGGCGCAGCGTGATGCGCTCGCTCGCCGTGTTCCCGGCGGTGGACTTCGCCGCCGCCGCGTGGGCGCACGACACGCTTCGCCTCGTGCCGGATCCCGGCTGGGCCGAGGGTCGCAGCACGCTTCTCCGCGTGAGCCGCGGCGCGAAGGACCGGCGCGGCAACGCGCTGGAGAAGGCGTTCGTGCACCGATTCACGACGAAGCCGCAACCGGACAGCGGGCGGATCGGGGGCCGGGTGTTCCCCGGGCGCGAGAAGACCTCCGCGAACGAGCTCCTCGTGTTCGCCGTGCCCGCGGACACCGCCGGCGCCGGCGGCGCGCCCGCGGCGGTGGCGGAGCCGGGGACGGACGGACGCTTCACGCTGGACGGCCTGGACACGGCGCGGGCGTGGCGCATCGCCGCGCTGCTGGACGGGGACGGCGACTCGCGCCCCGGCGGCCGCGACGAGCTGTGGCAGGTGGGCGAGCCGCACGCGTTCGTCGCGGACTCCGCATCGGTCGTGGTGCCGGACTTCCTCGCGGGGACGCTGGACTCGCTCGGACGCATCCGCGGCGACGTGAAGGCGGACTCCGGCCTCGCGGCGATCGTGGAGGCGAGCCCCGTCGGCGCGGCGGCGCCCGCGGCGCGCGACACGCTGGCCGCCGCGGGCGCGTTCACGCTGGAAGTCCCCACGGGAACGCGCTACACCGTGTCCGCGTTCCTGGACCCGGACGGCGACGCCGTCCGCGACGCGGACGAGCCGGCGGTGGATGCCGGGGAGGAGATCCGACTGGACCTCATGGCGGAACGGACGGGCGTGGTGCTCGACCTGACCGGGCGGGCGCCGGCGCCTGCGGACAGCGTCGCGGCGCCCGTGGACGGCGCGGCCGCGGACAGCGTCGCGGCGCCCGCGGACGGCGCGGCCGCCGACAGCCTCGCGGCGCCGCCTCCCGGGAGCGGGGAGGACGGGGCGCCGTGAGGATCCCGTTCGTGAAGATGGCCGGCGCCGGCAACGACATGATCCTCGTCGATCACCGCGATCGCGCCCTCGCGGGACGGGAGGCGGAGTTCGCGCGCGCCGCGTGCCACCGGCGTTTCGGCGTCGGGGCGGACGGCGTGATCCTGCTCGAGCCCGCCGCGGACGCGGCGTTCCACGTGCGCTTCTTCAACCCGGACGGCGGCGAGTACGCCTTGTGCGGCAACGGGGCGCGCTGCGTCCCGCGGTTCGCCGCCGGGATCGGCATCCCAGGCCCGCGGTACGAGTTCACGAGCGACTCGGGACGGCACGTGGGCGAGATGCTCCCGGACGGCAGCGGCCGCATCGAGCTGCCGCCGGTGCGGCGCGTGCGGCTGGACGTGGAGGCGGACCTGGACGGCCGACCCGTGCGGCTGGACTGGGGAGACATCGGCGTCCCGCACGCCGCGCTCTGGGTGGAGGACGTGGACGCCGTGCCCATCGACCGCTGGGGGCCGCACCTGCGCCGGCATCCGGCGTTCGGTCCCGAGGGCACGAACGTGAGCTTCGTGCAGCGCGCCGGCCCGGACCTGCTGCGCATCCGCACCTTCGAGCGCGGCGTGGAAGGCGAGACGTGGGCGTGCGGGTCGGGTTCCTCGGTGGTCGCCACGATCGCCGTGCGCCGCGGGTGGTGCGCCTCGCCGGTGCGGCTCCGCGTGCGGGCCGGAAGCACCCTCACGGTCGGGGTCCCGGCGGAGCCGGACGCACCCCTCACGCTCGAGGGGCCGGTGACCCGGGCCTTCGAGGGGGTCTTCGACTTCGCGGCGGCCCCCGGCGGGTCGGCGTAAGACCTTGCGAGAAAACCTTTTGACACCCATTTCGGCCCTCTGTTACGTTGCCGGACGTTCGCGCGCGTCCGGTGGAAACGCCCCTGGCGGGGCGGCCCGCCGGGTGTTCCCGCCGGAGGGGGACCCGAGATGACGAAGGCCGACCTCGTCGATCGCATCACGGAGGCCACGGGGCTCACGAAGCGTGATGTCGCGGTCGTCGTGGACCGTTTCATCGATGCGATCGGAGCGGCCCTGGCCGCCGGGAAGCACATCGAGATCCGCGGTTTCGGGAGCTTCAAGGTCAAGGGCCGACGGTCCCGCGTGGCGCGGAATCCGCGGACCGGCGCGACGGTGCGGGTTCCGGAGAAGCAGGTGCCGTACTTCAAGGTCTCGAAGGAGCTGAAGAAGGTCATCGAGGACGCCGACCCGGCGGTCGACGGCGACCGGCCCTAGCGGCGGAGGACGGGGCGCGCCAAGGACCCGAGCGCCCCCAGTCAAGGAGACGAGGATCCATGCCGAGCGGGAAGAAGCGGAAGCGCGCGAAGATCAAGACGCACAAGCGGAAGAAGCGGCTCCGGAAGGACCGGCACAAGAAGAAGGGCAAGTAGTCCTGTCGAGGGGGATCTCCATGATGGACCCGAAGGAGCGCCGCGCCCACGCGCGCACCGATGTCCGCCTGACCGCCGGCGTGCGCCGGCAGGGCGAGGGCGACGCGCTGGCGGTGACCACGCTGAACGTCAGCGCGGGCGGGGTCTACGTGGAGGTCCCCCGCTTCATCGAACCGTTGACCAAGCTCGAGATCGCGCTGGAGTTGCCCGGCGCGGAGGGGCCCACGCGGCTCGAGACGGAAGCCATCGTGGTGCGCACGCAGCCGGATCGGGAGACGCCCGGCGTGCCCGGCTACCAGGTGGCCTGCGCGTTCCTCGGGCTGTCCGACGAGCACCGCGCGGCGCTGCAGCGGTGGGTGAGCACCCACAAGGGCGCCGCCGCGCGCTGACCCGCTCCTGGGCGGCCCGGAGCCGTGCGTCGCCGGGCCGTGCTTCATCCCCGTCGCCCCGCTGCCGATCCCTTCCGGTGTGCCGTTCGCCGGGAGGCCCGCATGTCCGACGCGATCGAACGTCTCCGAGCGGAATTCCTTTCCGAAACGGAAGATACGCTCGATCACCTCCAGAAGGACATCAAGGCCATGGGCGCCACGCGGGACGCCCCGGCGCCCGAACTCGTGGACCGGGTGTTCCGCACGACCCACTCGCTCAAGGGCGTGGCCGGCATGTTCGGGCTGGACGCCATGTCCGCCGTGTCCCACGCGCTCGAGAACGTCCTCGACGGGCTGCGCCGGCATCGATTCCCGCTCGACGACGCGGTGCTCGACGTCCTCTTCCAGGGGCACGAGGCGCTGTGCGCGCTGCTGGCCGCGGCGGACCGCGAGGATCCCGCCGCGATCGCCGCCGCGCGCGCGGCCATCGACGGGGTGGCCGAGGCGCTGCGCGCACGGACGGCCGCCCCCGAGCCGGGCGGGTCCCTCCTCGAGGCCACCCTCGCGCGGCTGCAGCCGGACGAGGTGGACGAGATCCGGCGCGCCGCGACGTCGGGACGCTCCATCTCGGTCATCGAGGTGACCCTGCCGGAGGAGGGTTTCGAACGTCCCTTCCAGGACGTGCTGGCCGCGATCCGCTCCTGGGGAGCCGTGCACGGCACGGCCAGCACCGGACGCGACGCCGATCGGCGCACGTTCACCTGCCGCATCGTGGCCTCCTCCGGGGAGGACCTCTTCGGCGTGATCCGCGCGGTGACGCCGCTGGGCGCCCGGGTCCTCGTGGACGAGGAGGCCCCGCGCCTCGACCCGGGCCCGCAGGGGGTCGCGGCCGCCGGCGCCGCGATGGCGGAGGTCGAGCCCACGGATCCCGCGCCCGCGTCACGGGCCGCGGGCCGCGCGCGGACCGATGCCGCGCTGCCCGGGTCCGCTCCGGCCGCGCCCGCCGTCGCCTTCCTGCGCGTCCCTGCGGAGCGCGTGGAGCGGCTCCTCGCCGAGCTCGGCGACGTGGTGCAGGCCCGCGCGCGGCTGGAGACTGCGCTGGTCGACGCGCTGGAGGCGGCCGGCGTGGAACGGACGCGCGTGACCGTGCTCCGGCAATCGCTGCGCGACCTGGACAGCCGGCTCCGCGCGCTGCGCGACGAGGCGCTCGGCATGCGCACCGTACGGCTGGAGCCGCTGTTCTCGAAGCTGGAGCGCGTCTTCCGGGAGGCGTGCCGGCATGCCGGCCGCGAGGCCCGGCTGGTGACCGACGGGGGCGACACCGAGCTCGACAAGAACGCGGTGGAGGCGCTGGCGGAGCCGCTCGTGCACCTCGTGCGGAACGCCGTGGACCATGGGCTGGAGGCGGAGGAGGAACGGCGTGCCGCCGGCAAGGAGCCGGCCGGCACGGTGCGCCTCGCGGCGCGCTCCGAGGGACGCCGGGCGGTGATCACGGTCTCCGACGACGGCCGCGGCGTGGACTTCGACCGCGTGCTCGCGAAGGCGCGGCGACTCGGCCTCGTCGCGGAGCACGAGACCCCGACGCGCGCGCGGCTCGTGGAGCTGCTGTTCCATCCCGGACTCACCGTGAAGGACGAGGCCACCGCGCTCTCCGGCCGCGGCGTGGGACTGGACGTCGTGCGCGACACCGTCGCGCGCATCGGCGGCGTGCTCGACGTCGACACCGGGCCCGGCGGGACCACGTTCCGGCTCGCCGTCCCCGCGTCGCTCGCCGTGCTGCCCGCGCTCGAGGTGGAGTCCCGCGGGCAGGCGTACTTCCTGCCGCTCCCGAACATCGTCCGCGCGATCGAGGTGACGTCCGACCGCGTCCGGCACGACGCGTCCGGGGCGCGGGTGGACCTGGACGGGGAGAGCGTGCCCGCGCGCTGCATCGCGACCGGCGGCGACGAGGACCGTCCGTTCCGCGGGCGCCGTCCCGGCGTCCTGGTGGCCGCCGCCGACCGGCGCGCGCTGCTGTGGGTGGATCGTCTCGGTCGGCAGCGGGACATCGTCGTGCGCTCGCTCGGGGACTGGACGCCGCCGGCTCCGGGCATCGCGGGCTGCGCCGAGACGCCCGACGGGCGGACGGTGCTGGTGCTGGATGTGGCCGGGCTGCTGGGCGCGGCGCCGGCGGGAGGGCGGGTGTGCGCATGAGCGGAGCCGACGCGGTGGTGACGTTCCGGTGGGACGGCGACGTGTGGGCGTTCGCCGTCGAGGACGTCGTGGAGATGACGGAACGCCGTGCGGTCACGCCGGTGCCGGGGATGGGCGAGCGGATGGCGGGGATCGTGAGCTGGCGCGGCCGGTCCCTGCCCGTGGTGTACCCGCGCCGGCTCAAGGACGGCGCGAAAGCTCCCGAGACGAGGAGCAGATTCCTCGTGGTCCGCGCGGGGGCGCCGTTCGCCGTGCCGGTGGACGAGCCCGGCCGCGTGGCGTTCGCGCTGCCCGCGGAGGAAGGCCCCGCGGACGAGGCCGAAGATCCCGCCGTGCGCGCCATCCGCCGCGCCGACGGCGCCCGGATCCGGGTCCTGGACCCGGGCGTGCTGGTGGGCCGCGCCGCGAACGGCGCACCTGGCGAGAGGAGTGACGACTGATGGATCGCGACGGGCTGAGGCCCTGGATCCCCGCGCTCGTTCCGGGTCTGGCGACGACGGGCGTGGTGGCGGCGGTGCTGGCATCCGGGCACGACGCGGGGCGCGTGGCCGCCGCGGTGGCGGGCGGCGCGATCGCGGCGGCCGCGGTCGGATCGGCGTGCGCGCGGCCGTTCCTGCAGCGGGTGGCCGCGTGGCGCCGCCGACTGGACACGGCCTCGCAGCGGCTCGCCGCGCTGGAAGGGGAGGAGGAGAGCGCGCCGCAGCCGCAGGTCGTGGGCACCTGGGCGGACGCGATCAAGCCCGAGGTGGACGACCCGCGGCTGGAGGAGGCCGTCGCCGATCTGGCCGCCTCGCTGCAGGACGAGGAGCGGTTGCGCGAGCGCCGCGAGACGCGCGAGGAGGACGCGCGGGCGCTGCTGCGCCGCGCGCGCGACCTGGCCGCCGCGGCGGAAGGGGGCGACGAGCCCGCGGGCGCACGGCTGGCGATCCTGCTGGACGACTTCGAGCGGGGCGCGGCCTCCGTGCGCGAGTCGATGCAGTCCCTCCTGCCGCAGGCGGTGGCCGCGGACGAGACGGCATCGCTGCTGCACGAGCACGTCACCGCGGGGCAGGAGTCGCTGCGCCGCGCGGCCGACGGTTCCGCGGAGGTGGACGAGAGGATCGAGCGCGTGGCGCAGATCGCGCGGCGCCTGGAGATGCGCTCGCGCGAGATCGGCCAGGTGCTGCTCGTGCTGAACGACATCACGGAGCAGGCGAATCTGCTGGCGCTGAACGCGGCCATCATCGCCGCGCAGGCGGGCGAGCACGGCAAGGGCTTCGGCGTCGTTGCCGACGAGATGCGCAACCTGTCGGAGCGCGCCTCCAGCTCCACGAAGGAGACCGAGCTCATGGCCGGCGCGCTGCGCGACGACGTGGCGCAGGCGGTGCGCGGGCTGGCCGAATCGCGCGACGTCGTCCGCGGCGTGCTCGCCGGCATCACGCGGTGCGCCGAGGCGCACGTCACGCTGGCGGAGCTGGCGAAGCGGAGCCGCGCGGCGGCCCGCGAGGGCATGGCCGGCGCGGAGCGCCAGGCATCGGAGCTGCGCGAGCTGGTGTCGCGCGTGCCCGCGCTGCGCGAGGAGCGGGCCCGCCTGGACCGCTTCGAGCGCGAGCTCGTGCGGCCCGCGCGCCGGGCGCTGGCCGAGTCCGCCGATCTGATCGAGGCGCAGGCGCAGCTGCTCGCCGTGCGCGACAGCCTGCGCGCGCGGCTCGACGCCGCGGTGTCCGCGATCCGCGAGCACCAGTCCCGCGAGCGGGCCGAGCGCGCCCGCATCGAGGAGGGCATCCGCACCGTCCGCGAGAGCGGGCGACGGGTCGCGGACGCGCTCGAGGAAGGTCGCCGGCGCGATCACCTGGTCCGCGGGATCGCACGGGACATCCGGGAACTCGCGTCGACGTAGGCGCTCCGCGGGAGTGGCCGGCCGCGGCGTGCGGGCTCTCGCGTCGGGGTGGCGGCGCGCCGCGCGAACCCGGCCCGGTCTTCGCGCGCAGACCGGCGCCGGCCTCGCCCGAGAGCGACGGGTCACTCGCCAGCCGACGCACGCCCGCCGGCCGATGGACCCCGTCCGGAGGCGGGCCGCGTGCGGTGCCCGAGGGCCCGTCGCGCGGTGGGCGGGGCGGGGCACCGGGCGCGGGCTCGCGACGCCGACCCCGGGGGGTCCTCCGCGGCGGCTCTGCGGCGCGGCCGGAGGCCCGGACGGCCGGAGGCCGTCGCCGC
>CAYYFX010000099.1:0-14832 GCA_964471155.1 uncultured Gemmatimonadota bacterium
GACGCCCGCCGCCCGCTGCCGCCGCCCGACGCGCCTACACCGACGCGCGCACGGCCGACTCGCGGCCGCAGGACACACGACGTCGGGGGGCGTGGCCGGGTCGCCGCGTGGGGGGAAGTGGGCGTGCCGCCGTGGGGAGACTGGACGCGTGCGGAGAGGGCCTCGACGAGGCGGCGACGCTCGCCCGTGTGCGATCCCCGTTCGCCTGGATTCCCCCCCTTCCCAACCGCGCGGCATCTCGCGCGTGCGGTGCTCGTGGTGCGGCTGCGCGCGTGGCCCGGGCGAGGCCCGCCGAGGGCGCGCGGGCGGCGGGCCTCGCCCGACCCTCACACGCGCAACCGCACCACGAGCACCGCGCGCTCCAGGTGCAGCGCATAGTCCATCTGGCGGCGGGCGTACTCGATGCGCACGAGGTCGCGCGGGTGCTTCGCCTCGCCGAACAGCGCGTCGAAGCCCTCGCGCATGCGGCCGGGGACGGCGCCGATGAACTGGGAGGCGAAGGGTTTCGCGCACTCGCCGGGCTCGAAGTCCGGGAAGTAGCGGCGGATCGACGCCTCGTCGCAGCGGAGGCGGCGGTTGCGGACACGGCGCAGCGCCAGGTGGACCAGGAACTGCTTCCGGAGCTTGCGGATGCGACTGTGGCCCCGCGGGAGCTCCTGGCGGCGCTCCGCGCTGGACGCGAACGGTCCCTCGTCCACGAGGCAGACGCGGAAGCGGTCCAGCTCCGGAGCGAGCGCGGTCAGCAGCGCGTCGAGGTCCGCGTCCGGCGCGCCGAGGGGCGGCGCCGGGACGCCCGAGAGGAACAGCGTGCGCACGAGCTGGCGGAAACCGGGGGCCGCCTGCCGCAGATCCGCCTCGATCTCCAGACGCGGGCGCTCGCGGACCGCGCCACGCGCCACCACCGCCGCCTCGTCCCCGCGGACTTTCAGGTGCACCGGCCACGGCAGCTGGTCCACCCACTCCCGCGCGTTCACGAGATCGAAGACCCACTGCCGGTCGTAGACGAGCGCGAGCGGCGTGGCCTGCACGGTGTCGACGGAGTAGACCTGCTGCCGCGCATGGTCGTGGAACGCCGCCTTCACCAGGATCTCCAGCGGCCGGCTCTCGTCGAACGCGGGCAGGTGGTCCACGGCGTCCCACACCGCGTCCAGCGCCATGCTGCTCGTGACCACCTTCGCGGCGCCGAGCGTTCCCAGCCGATGGATGCCCTCCACGATGACCGTGTTCTCGAACGGCGCGCGGAAGACGCGACGGATCACCCCGTAATCCTCCCGGTACGGGGAGCCGAGGACGCCCACGGGCCCCCAGCGTTCCCCGGTCACGGCGTTCGTCAGCCAGCGACCGTCGCCGTTCGCGAACGCGAAGCAGCACCCGCTCTTGATGTTGCGGAGACGCGCCCTCAACTTGTCCTCGCCCACCACGAGCGGCGGCATGGTGCCGGACCAGGGGTGCGCGTCCGCGTTGACGAACAGCTCGGACGAGCCCACGAGGATCACGTTCTCCGCCGGGTGAAGCGCGCGCCGGGAAGGCTCCACGGCGATCCCGTCGTAGCCGTCCACCGGGAAGTGGCGGGCCAGCAACGCCACGGCGAGACCGTCGCGCATGGGGTCCACCGGCGTGGCCAGCCCGATGATCTGGCCTCTCTGCGTCTCATGGAAGGGTCGGAAGAACTCCCAGCGGGAGTCGCGTCGGCTCATGGTGCGCACCTCGTCCCGTCCGCCGGCCGCGTCCTTGCGGCCGGTCCCGTCGCTCCATTGCACGGCACCGGATCCTAACCGGATCCACATCCCCCATTTCAAGAGGCTCGTGCCGCGCCTCCGCGGATTCCGTCGTCATGCGGCGCGCACGGCGCGTCGCTGGAATCGGAGGAATCCCGCGCCGCGCCCGCGGGCACACCGCATCCGCGACGCGGCGCCGGAATTCCCGGAGCGCGATGCGCCGTCCGCGGCGTGGTGATTGAACGCTCGATGTGTCGTCCACGATGGTACGGCCACGCGTGCGGACGCCCGGTTCGCGCGCGCGCACCCGCGAAGGAGGCAACGATGCTCGCCACGATCGGAGCGAACAAGGAGCGCGACGAGGTGACCCTGACCGTGTTCGGCGACCGCCGCTACACGAGCCTCTGGCCCGGCACGGACCTGCGCGTGGAGGATGTGCTCGCGGAGCACGGCGTGGACGTCGGCGGCCGGCGCGTCGCACGCAACGGCCACGCGGCGGACCCGACCACGATCGTCACCGCCGGCGACGAGCTCACGCTCGTGCCGCGCGTGCAGGGAGGTTGAACCCCCGGGGGAGGGCGCGACGCCCTCCCCCAACCCCCGGAGGTCCCCATGCCGACGAACCTGTCGCAACGCATCGAGATGGCGGCCCGCCGGCACTCGGCCCGCCGGTTCACCGCGCTCGTGGATGCGCGCCGCCCGGCGCCGCTGGACTGCGACGATCCGGGCGCCATCGCGGCGCGCGTGCCCTGGGTCACCGTGGACGTCGCGCCGGCGGCCGGCCACCCCGTGCCGCTGCGTTACGAGGGCGACGGCGTCTCCGGCCGGGCCGCCGCGCCGCTCGCGTCCGCGCCGCGCGACGTGCGCCGCCGCGCGCGGCGCATCGCCACGGCGCACGACGCGCGGGGGCGCGCGCGGGTCGTGGCCTGGGTCGAGCGCGACGCGCCGCGCATCCACCTCCTCGTGGACCCCGCCGCGATGGAGCGCGTGAGCGACACCGACCCCGACCCGGCGGACGCGGTGGCGTCCGTGCTGTACGGAGGCACCCTGGACGCCGCGCTCGAGGCGGACGGACCGCCGCGCGTGGGCGCCGAGGCGGGCGCGCGTCTCGCCGCACTGCTCCGCGGCGCCGCATCGGGCCGGCGCGACGCGGCGCGCGGCGAGCTGGAGATGGTGCGGCGCCTCGTCGGCACGGAACCGATGCCGGAGCGCATCGCGTGGCACCTGCGCGAGCTGGAAGCGCTCGCGGCCGACGATTCCCTCGGCCGCGGCCCCGACGACGCCCACGTGGCGCGCGAGTTGCGGCGTCTCGAGACGCTCGTGGCGGACCGCGCCGTCGCCGCGCTGTGCCTCGGCCCGGATCACCTGGACGGCCTCGTGAGCCCGTGCCCGCGGGAGGACCGCGCCTGGCGCCGGCCGCTGCGGTTCCGGCTGACCCCGTCGACCACGTGGGGCGCGTCCCTGCGGTTGTGGGACGTGCTCCGTCCGGCGAAGCAGGGCTTCGTGCCGTGCCTGGGCGAGGCGCTGCCCGTGCTCGCCCGCCTCGCCCGCGACCACGACGCGTACGGTCTCGTCGACACGGTGCTGAACTTCGTGGAGACGAACCGGCTCGGCTGGGCGCAGCTCACGGCGCCCGGACGCGCCGCCGAGGAGCGGCAGCGCTACGTCCTGGACCTGCCCTTCTGACGCGGCCTCGCCGGCCCGCTGCGTTCCGACCCGCCCACCCCGACCCTCGAGGAGACCCGACATGGAGACGTTCGAGCGGCAACAGGACCTTCTCTCGCTGGAGGACACGGAGGGCGTGCATGTGGACGTCGTGGGCGCGGGCGCGCTCGGCGGCACCGTGCTCATGTGCCTCGGCAAGATGGGGTTCGGGCGACGGGGACGCCTGACGGTCACTGACTTCGACCTCTGCGAACCCCACAACGTCCCGAACCAGTGGTTCCGTCCGGGCGACGCGGCGGTCCGCCGCGCGAAGGTGGATGCCGTGGCCGACACGGCCTTCTGGGTCCTCGGCACCGCGGTGTCCCCGGTGGAGGCGCGCTTCACGGGCGACGAGGAGCGGCCGGTCGGACCGGTCGTCGTGCTCGCCGTGGACACGCTCGCGGAGCGCCGCGCGATCTGGCAGCGGCTCCGGGAGCGCGCCGACGTGCGGCTCGTCGTGGACGTGCGGGCCGGCGCCGAGGTCGTGGAAGTGCAGTCCGTGGCGACGGACCGGGACGACCCCGCCGACTACGAGGCCGGTCTGGCCGCCGAGCCCTTCGAGGAGGCCTGCACCCGCCGGGCCGTCTTCTACGGCGCGCTCGGGGCGGCCGCCCTGGCCGGCAGCGTCGTCCGGGCCTGGGTGAAGGGGGAGCCCTTCCCCCGCCGCGTCACCCTGGACCTGCGGAACTTCTGGATCGATGCCGCCGCCCCGCGCTAGATTGCGCCGGGCGTTCGGGGAGGGGTGGATGGCGACGGGTCTGACGGGACCGTGGGGGAACCGCCCCCCGCGACGGCCCAAGGTGGGCGCCGGACGCACGGCGCTCGTGCAACGGGTGGCCGCCCGCGGTGGCAACGAGCGCCGGCACGCCGCCGAGGCCGCTCGCCGCGGCCTCCGGCGCGGCCCGAGCGGCCGCCTGCTCAAGCGCATGACCCACGTCCAGCTCCCCGGGCCGGTGAAGACCGCGTTCGTGGAGGTCGTCCGGCAGAGCCGCCTCGTCCAGGAGAAGTTCCTCCCGCGCCAGCGGCTGCGGCCGTTGCTCCTCGCTTTGGCCGGGCTCTGGGTGGTCTGGACCTTCGTGATCGGCGACGCCGGCGTGCCGCGCCTCCTCTGGGTGCGCTTCCAGAACGCGCGCCTCGAGCGGCAGATCGCCGAGCTGGAGCGCGAGAACGCGCGGCTGCAGTCCGAGGTGACCCAGCTGAAGTCCGGCGGCACGGAGGTCGTGGAGCGCATCGCCCGGGAGGAGCACGCCATGGTGAAGGACGGCGACGTGCTGGTCCGCTTCCACGACGGGAAGCGCCGCCGGGACTGAAGTCGTTGCGCCGGGCCCGGCGGTGCGTTACCGTTCTGAAGCCCCTTGGTGGATCCGAGGTGATCCCCATGAGAGCCTGTGGCCTTCTCGCCGCGCTCGCGCTCCTCGTCCCCCCGATCGCGCGCGCAACCGTCCTGGATGTCCCTGCGGAATACCCCACCGTCGGCGCCGCGCTCGCGGCCGCCGCCGCCGGCGACACCGTGCGCCTCGCTCCCGGCCGGTACGCCGAGTCGGGTCTCGTCGTGCCCGGCGGCGTGACGCTCCTCGGCCCCGCGACCGGCGCGGAAGCCTGGTTCGACGGCCAGGGCGTCGCCACCGCCATCCTCACCATCCCGCCCGCGCCGGAGCGGGCCCGCATCGAGGGCGTCGCCTTCCGGCACGCCGCGCCCGCCGTCGCGGGCGACGCCTTCGACCTCCGCGCGTGCCGCTTCGAGGACAACCCCGCGCTTCCGGTCACGGCCACCGACGCCGGCATCGAGTCCTGCACGTTCCGCGGCAACACCGGCGGCGCCGTCGCCGGCAGCAAACTGCGCCTCCTCGCGTGCCGCTTCGAGGACAACGTCGGCACCGCCGTCTCCGGCGAGCACCTGCTGGTGGAGGATTGCATCTTCGCCGGCAACACGTCGCGCGAGTCCGCCGGCGCGCTCGCGATGTCCCCGGGCACCGTGCGGCGCAGCCGCTTCGAGCGGAACGAGGCCGCGGGCGGCGGCGGCGGCGCGATCCGTGCCGAGGGCGGCGAGATCGTGGAGTGCACGTTCGTGGAGAACCGCGCCACGAAGGGCTCCCACGGCGGCGCGCTGCATCTCGTCTCGCTCACGCCGGTGTCCGGAAGCGTCTTCCTGCGGAACCACGCGGAGGGCGACGGCGGCGCGATCTTCGCATGCAACCGCACGACCACGGTGGAGGGCTGCCGCTTCCTCGGGAACACCGCCGCCCGCGGCGGCGCCGTGCTCGTGGACGGTGCGCATCTCCTGGTGCGGCAGAGCACGTTCCTGCGCAACGCGGCCGCGAAGGGCGGCGCCGTCTACGCGCCGACCACCGCCCGCCGCACGCTCGCGCTCGAGAACACCGTGATCCAGGAGACGCTCTCCGGCGGGGCCGTCGCGTTCCTGCCGGCCGCGCTGACGCCGAGCCTCGTGGCCTGCAACCTGTACGGCAACGCCGGCGGCGACTGGGCGGAGCGGCTCGCGGACCAGTACCCGGGCCACGGGAACCTGTCGGTGGACGGGATGTTCTGCGCGGACCCCGAGGACTCGATGTTCGTCGCCGCGACCTCGCCGCTGCTCGCCGTGAACAACCGCGACGGCGCGACCATCGGGGCGTCGCGCGCGGGGTGCCATGCGCCCGGCGTCCTCGTCGCGAGCGATCCGCACGGCGTCCCGCTGGAGGTGGACGGCGTGGTGTACGGCGCCCCCACGGTGTTCGCGTGGGCGCCGGGCAGCGAGCACACGCTCGCGGCGCCGGTGCGCGTCGAGCCCGGGGACGGCGTGCGCCACGACTTCGCCGGCTGGTCGGACGGCGGCGCCGCCGCGCACACGGTCACCGCGCCCGCCGGGGACGCGCAGTTCACGGCCCGGTACATGCGCTCCTATCGCGTGGCGACGTGTGCGGAGCCCGGCGGCTCGGTCGAGCCTTCCACGGGCTTCGTGCCCGAGGGGACGCTCCTGACGCTCCACGCCGTGCCGGACACCGGGGCCGTGTTCGCCGGCTGGACGGGAACGGGCGAAGGCTCGTACACCGGTCCCTCGGCGTCCGCCACGATCGCGATCGGCGCGCCGGTCACGCAGCTCGCGCACTTCTACCGGCCGCCCGCGGACGGCAGGTTCCGGCTCACCGTCACCGGCACGGAGGGCGGGCGCGTGTGGCCCGCGTCCGGATCGTACGGGGCGGGGACCGCCATCGAGATCACCGCGGCGCCCCTCACCGGCTTCCGGTTCGTGAAGTGGGTGGGCGAAGGACACGACGCCTACTCCGGTGAGTCGCCGCACGCCACGATCCTGCTCCACTCCGACGTCGTCCAGCATGCGCTGTTCGAGTCCGACGGCTCGCGGCACGGGGCGGAGTTCTCGCTGAGCGCCAGCGACACCGATCCCTTCCGGAACGCGGCGCCGCCCACCGGCGGCCCGCGGCCCGTGCACCTCTGGCTGGTGTGCAGCCAGGGCGGGATCTCCGCGCTCGAGTGCGGCGTGTTCGGTTCGATCCCGTTCGGCGCGTTCGTGCCGGCCGAGGGCGTGCTCAACTTCGGCACCGGCACCGACCTGGTGCTCGTGGTGGACCGCTGCCCGACCGGCGAGTCCGTGCAGCGCCGGCTCGGCCAGTGGACGGCGATCGACACGGGCGGCCACATGTGCCTGGCGCCGTCGCACGAGCATCGCTGGTTCGTGACCGTCGATTGCGGGGGGCTTCCGAACCAGTGGCCGGATCCGTTCGCGCGCGGTTTCGCGTCGGACGGACCGCCGTGCGAGTCGGGCACGAACGGTTGCAACGGGACCACGCCGTCCACCGCGGCGCCGCTCGCGGCACTCCCCCGGCCGACCGGGCTGCGCACGGTGGCGCCGAACCCGTTCCGCTCCCGGACCGAGGTGCGCTTCCGCCTCGCGCAGCCCGGCGCGGCGGCCGTCACGCTCTACGACGTGGCCGGACGGCTCGTGCGCGTGCTTCGCGAGGGCGAGATGCCCGCGGGCGACCACTCGGTGGTCTGGGACGGCCGCGCCGGCGCCACGCGCGCCGCCCCCGGCATCTACTTCGTGCGGTTCGAGGCCGCGGGCGCATGCGGGACCGAACGGGTGGTGTTTCTCGGCCACTGACGAGGCCGGAAATCGCTACTACTGCCGGCGACGGTGAGGTATTTTCAATGACGCCCCCGGGACTCCGCGGAGGTGTCCCTTGAGAACCCCCGGCGCCCTCCTGGCGCTCGTCCTCGCCGGCCTGTCGTCCGCGCACGCCGTCACGTTGCACGTCCCCGCGGCCTACCCGACGGTCGGCGCCGCGCTGGCCGCGGCCGCCCCGGGCGACACGGTGCGGATCGCGCCCGGCCGCTACCCCGAGTACGGACTCACCCTGCCCGGCGGCGTCACGATGCTCGGCGAGACCACCTCGGGCGGGGAGACCTGGCTCGACGGCGTGTACTCCGGCATCCCCATCCTCGCCGTTCCCGCGGGCGCGACCCCGGTGGAGATCCGCGCGATCACGTTCCGGTACGGCAGCGGTTCGCCCGCGGGCGCGCTGCGGATCGCCGCCGGCACCGCGCGCCACACGGTCGTCGGCTGCACGTTCGACCGGTGCAAGACCCGGGCGGTCGACGCGCAGGACACGGACCTCCTCGACTGCCTCTTCACGCTCAACATCGGCGGCGGCCTCACCGGATCGAACCTCCGGGTGTCCGGCTGCACCTTCCGGGAGAACAGCGCCGCGGAGGGCGCGGGGCTCTGGGTGTCGCCCGGACTGATCGAAGCCTGCCGGTTCGAGCGGAACACGGCGAGCAGCCGCGGCGGCGCGCTCCGCACGCAGGACGCCACCGTGCACGACTGCCTGTTCGAGGGCAACCGCGCCACCGCGCCCACCAGCGCGGCGGGCGGCGCGTTCTACGGCACGGGCCCGCTGACGCTGGAGCGGTGCACGTTCCTGGACAACGCCGCGGGCAAGGACGGCGGTGCGGTGTGGCTCTCGGGGCACCCCAGCACCGTGCGGCAGTGCCGTTTCCTGGACAACGGCGCGCAGCGCGGAGGCGGGATCTTCGCGAGCGGGATCGGCCTGACGGTGGAGGGGTGCTCCTTCCTCGGCAACGGCGCGACCGAGGGCGGCAGCGTCTACGCGCCCACCGTGGCCACGCGCACGCTCACCCTGCGCCGCACGGTGATGCAGCAGGGAACCTCCGGCGCCGCCGTCGCGGCCGCCGCCACCGCTCCGGCTCCCGTGGTCGAGGCGTGCGACGTCTTCGCGAACGCGGGCGGGGACTGGGCCGGCCCCCTCGCCGGGCTCGGCCTCAGCTCCGGCAACTTCTCGGCGAACGCGTTCTTCTGCGACACGCCGCGCGAGTCCCTGTTCGTGTCGTCCGCCTCCCCGCTGCTCCCCGCGAACAACCCGGCCGGCGTTCTCATCGGCGCCGGCGCCCTGGGCTGCCCCGCGGAGGACGTCATCGTGTCGGCGTTCCCGCCGGGCCTCCCGATCGAGGTCGACGGCCTGTTCCTGGGCACGCCCGCGGTCGTGGACTGGCCGGAGGGCACGGTGCACACGATCACGGCGCCGGACGCGGGCGAGCCGGCCCCGGGCACGCGGCTCGCGTTCGTCTCCTGGTCCGACGGCGGCGAGCGCTCGCACGACGTGATCGCCCCGGCGCCGCCCGCGGAGTTCCGCGCCACCTTCGACCTCGCGTACTTCCTCGACGTGCAGGCGGACCCGGGCGGCAGCGCCGTCCCGGCGAGCGGCTGGCATGCGGCGCTCGCCCCGGTCGCCCTCCACGCCGAGGCCGAGCCGGGGTACCGGACGGCCGGGTGGGCGGGAACGGGACCGGGCTCCTACACCGGACCGCTGGCGGACGCGGTCGTGACGATGCAGGGCCCCATCACGCAGCGCGCGCTGTTCGACTCGATCGGCTACCACCCGCTCACGATGCTCGCGGATGCGGGCGGGACCGTCTCGCCCGCCAGCGGACCGTATACGGTGGGCACCGTCGTCCCCATCCGGGCCTTCCCCGACTCCGGCTTCGTGTTCTTCCACTGGATCGGGACCGGGAACGGATCGTTCTCGGGCGAGGGCGCCGAGGCGCAGGTGACCATGAACGGTCCCATCACGCAGCGCGCCGTCTTCGCCACGTCGGACTCGACCGTGCACGTGGAGATCCTCGCGGTCGGCGACGGCTCGACCTTCCCGCCGAGCGGCGAGTACCCCGCACGATCCCCCCTCAACCTGCACGTCGTGCCTGCGCCGGGATCCACGTTCGACCGGTGGCTGGGCGAGGGAGCGGGCTCGTATACCGGACCGGAGGGGTCGGCGACGATCATCCCGCTCGGCCCGATCACGCAGACCGCGTACTTCGCGCCGGGCGGCGTCTATCCGCTGATCGTCACGGCCACGCCGGGCGGTGTGGTCGGTCCCCCGTCCGGCGACTACCCCGCCGGCTCCGTCCTGCAGCTCTCCGCCACTCCCGCCACCGGCTTCCGCTTCGTCGAGTGGCAGGGCGAAGGACTGGACGCGTACTCCGGGACGGATCCCGTGGCGACGATCGCGATGCACTCGCCCATCACCGAGCACGCCGTGTTCGAGCGGCTTCCCGGCGTCATCGGGTACGAGTTCTCGCTCAGCGCGAGCGGCACCGACCCCTTCGCGAACGAGGCCGCGCCCACGGGACAGCCGCGGGAGCTGCACCTGTGGCTGACCTGCGCCCGCATCGGCCTGTCCGCGTTCGAGGGGCGCGTGGACGGAACGGCCGCTCTGTTCGGGTTCAACCCGGCGCCCGGCGTGTTCAACATCGGCACGGGCGGCGACCTGCTCCTCGCGATCGAGGGCTGCCCCACCGGCGAGGACGCGGAAGTGCGGTTGGGATCCTGGTACTTCGTCGACTCCGGCGCGGAGTTCTGCCTCGCGCCGTCCCTGGCGAACGGCGTGCTCGCCGCGGTGGACTGCGGCACGATCCCGGGCACGTGGAGCGATCCCGGGATCCGCGGCTTCTCCTCGACCGGGTCGCCGCCGTGTCGGGTGGCCGGTGCGAACGGCTGTGGCGGCCCGGGCACCGCGATCGGGAGCGCTCCCGCCCCGGTTCCCTCGCATACCGCGCTCACGGCGATCGCGCCCAACCCGTTCCGGGGGACGACGGCCATCCGGTTCGCGCTCGCGGCGCCGTGCCGCGCGCGGGTCGCCGTGTACGACGTGGCCGGCCGCCTGCTCCGCGTGCTGCGGGACGGCGACCTCCCCGCGGGCGAGCATGGCGCCGTCTGGGACCCGCGCGCCGGGTCGCCGCGCGCCGCCGGCGGCGTGTACTTCGTGCGGTTCGATGCCGGTGACCGGCACGAGACGCGGCGCGTCGTCTTCCTCGGCGAGGAGCACTAGCCGTGCGCCGGCGCGCGGCGTGCGCAGCGTTCGCGGCGACCCTCGTCCTGGCCGGTGGCCCGGCCGCCCGCGCCGCGATCCTGCACGTCCCCTCCGACTACCCCACGGTCGGCGCCGCCCTGGCCGTGGCGACCTCCGGCGACATCGTGCGCATCGCGCCCGGGCGCTACCCCGAGTACGGCCTCACGGTGCCCGGCGGCGTCACGCTGCTCGGGGAGGGGCCCACCGCGGAGGAGACCTGGTTCGACGGCGCCTACGCCGGGCTGCCGATCCTGACCGTTCCGGCGGGGGCGTCCCGCGTGACCCTCCGGGGGCTCCATTTCCGCTACGGCAGCAGCACCGGCGGCGGCGCGATCCGGATGAGCGGGGGAACCGCACGGCACGTCATCGAGGACTGCGTGTTCGAGTACAACCGGGGCAGCGCCGTCGCCGCCGACCTCGCCACGATCCGGGGCTGCACGTTCCGGCGCAACGAAGGGACCGTGGGCGGGGCGGTCCGGGGCCAGGATCTCCTCGTCTCCGACTGCGAGTTCCGCGAGAACACCTCGTCCAGCGAAGGCGGCGCCCTGCGCATCGGCGCCGGCGAGGTCACCCGCTGCCGGTTCGAGGCGAACGCGACGTCCTGGCGCGGCGGCGCCGTGCGGAACGAGGCCGCCTTCCTCGACCAGTGCGTCCTCGTGCGGAACTCCGCCACCGGCGGCACGGCGCAGGGCGGCGCCGTCAGCGCCACCGCGGCGCAGACGATCCGGGACTGCGTGTTCCTCGAGAACCGCTCCGGCGGCGACGGCGGCGCGCTCTGGATGACGGTGACCTCGGGCGCGGAGTACCTGGTGGAGGGCTGTCGCTTCCTGGACAACACGGCGAAGCGCGGCGGGGGGATCCACGGCGAGCTGACGACGGTGCGCGTGGAGCGCAGCTCCTTCCTCGGCAACGGCGCGGACGCCGGCGGCGCGATCTTCGCCCCGACGAACCCCGCGCGCACGCTCACCGTCCGGCAGACCGTGATCCAGGGCGGCTCGTCCGGAGGGGCGATCGCGTCCGCGGCCGGGACCTTGCCGCCCGCGATGGAGGCCTGCGACATCTTCGCGAACGCGGGCGGGGACTGGACCGGCCCGCTCGCGGGCCTGGGTTTCGTGGCCGGGAACTTCTCCGCCGACGCGCTCTTCTGCGACGCGCCGCGCGAGTCCCTTGCCGTGTCGACAGCCTCGCCCCTCCTGGCGGAGAACAACGACAGCGGTCTCCCCATCGGCGCGGGCGGCGCGATGTGCGCGCCGGAGGGCGTGGTCGTCACCAGCATCCCGCCGGGACTGGTGATCGACGTGGACGGGACGGGCGTGGTCGTCCCGGTCGACTTCCCGTGGACCCCGGGCAGCGCGCACGAGGTGTCCGCGCCGCTGCTCGTGGAGCCGCAGAGCGGCGTCGGGCTCGTGTTCCGCGAGTGGTCCGACGGCGGCGCCCCCGCGCACACCGTGATCGCCCCGTCGCCGCCCGCGACACTGCGCGCCTCCTTCGATGCCACGTTCCTCCTGGCGATGAGCGCGGACTCCGGCGGGGTCATCGAACCCGCGGGCGGGTGGCTGACGCCGTACGTGCCGGTCGTCATCCGCGCGCAGCCGCAGCTCGACCACGTCTTCCTCGGATGGCAAGGCACCGGAGTGGGCAGCTACACCGGTCCGGACCTCGAGGCCGTGATCCCGATGACCGGACCCGTCACGCAGCACGCGCGCTTCGAGTACCGCGGCACCCGGTTCCTCACGATGGACGTTCTGGGGAACGGAACCGTGTCCCCGCCGTCGGGACCGCAGACGGCCGGGACGGTGGTCACGATCCAGGCGACTCCGGACCTCGGTTGGGTCTTCGCCTCGTGGGTCGGCACGGGGGACGGCTCCTACAGCGGACAGAACGCCACCGCGCAGGTCACCATGAACGCGGACATCCGGCAGCTCGCGCACTTCGCGAACGTCGGCACGCGGCAGTTGACGATGGTGGCGCGACCCGGCGGGACCGTGTCACCGGAGTCCGGCCCGCACACGCGCGGCGCCGTCGTGTCGATCACGGCGACGCCCGATCCGGGGTGGCTCTTCCACCGCTGGGCGGGTACCGGCAACGGTTCGTACACGGGGACCGAGCGGATCGCACAGGTCACGCTGCACGAGGACCTCGTGCAGGAGGCCCACTTCCGTCCCCGCGGTTTCGCCCCGGTGGAGATGCGCGTGGTCGGCGACGGGACGGTCAGCCCCGCCAGCGGGGACTACACGCTGCTGGAACCGCTTCCGATCTCCGCCACGCCGGGCCCGGGCTCCACGTTCGACCGCTGGGTGGGCGAAGGCGAAGGGTCGTACACGGGGCCGATCGCCGGCATCTCCATCCTCGTGCTCGGGCCCATCGTGCAGACGGCGTACTTCGCGCCCGGCGGGGTCTACCCGCTCACGATGACGGCCGCGCCCGGCGGGCTGGTCTACCCGCTTTCCGGCAATCGCGCGGCCGGCGAGGTGATCCAGATCACCGCCACCCCCGCCGCAGGCTATCGCTTCGTCGAGTGGCAGGGCGACGGGATGGACTCCTACTCGGGGACGGACGCCATGGCCACGATCGCGATGCACGGGGCCGTCACGCAGCATGCCGTCTTCGAGCTGGACCCCGCGGGCCACGGATACGAGTTCTCGATCAGCGCCAGCGACACGGATCCGTTCCGCAACACGGCCGCGCCCACCGGCGGCGTCCGGCAGCTGCACCTCTGGCTCACCTGCAGCCAGCTCGGCCTCGCCGCGTTCGAGTGCGGCGTGACGGGCACGCTTCCCGTGCTCGGGTTCGCGCCGGCGCCGGGCGTGTTCAATGTCGGGACGGCGACCGACCTCCAGATCGCCGTCGACGAGTGCCCGACCGGCGAGGATGTGCGCCGCCGGCTCGGGACCTGGACCGTGTGGGACACGGGCGGTGCCCTGTGCGTCACGGAATCGCGGACGAACGACGTGTTCGGGGCGGTGGACTGCGGCTCGATCCCGTCCCTGTGGTGGCGGCCCATCGTGCGCGGGTTCTCGTCGAGCGGGGCGCCGCCGTGCCTCGCCGGGGCCAACGGCTGCGGCGACACCGGGACGCCGGTTCCCCTGCCGGTCGCGCTGCCGGAGGCCACCGGGTTCACGGCGGTGGCGCCCAATCCGTTCCGCGGGACGACGGAGTTGCGCTTCGCCCTCGCCGCGCCGGGACGGGCGCGGCTGGCGGTGTACGACGTGGCCGGCCGGTTGATCCGCGTGCTCCGGGACGGAACGCTGCCGGCGGGGAACCACGCCGCGGCGTGGGACGGGCGCGGGAGCGGCGGTCCGGTGGCCGGCGGCATCTACTTCGTGCGCCTCGAGGCCGCCGGGCGATCGGAGACGGCGCGCGTCGTGCGGCTGGGCCCCTCCCGCTGATCCCGCACGACCCCGGGGCACGGTCCGGCGTCGGGGACCTCCGGCCTTCCTCTCGGCCCCGCCGGGGCCTTATGCTGGAGAGCCCCCGGGTCCTCGATGCGGAGGTCCGATGAACGGTCCCGCGCGAGTCGTCGTGGCGGCGCTGTTCCTGTTGCATGCGCTGCCGGCCCACGGGGACGTGCTGGTCGTGCCCGCCGAGCACGCGACGATCCGGGAGGCCCTGGCCGTGGCCGTGTTCCCGGACACGGTCGTCGTGTCCTGCGGCGTGTATCACGAGACCGGCCTGTTGCTTCCCGCGGGTGTCTCGCTGTTCGGGGACCCGGACTCCAGTTGCACCGTGCTGGACGGGGGCGCGGCGGGGGTCCCGATCCTGGAGATCCGGGCGTACGACTCCGATTCCCAGGTGCGCGGGATCACGTTCCGGAACGCCACCGCACCGAGCGGCGCGGCCATCCACCAGCCCTACGCCGAGTCGCCGGGGCCCCTCGTTTCCGGGTGCCGCTTCGAGGGCAACGCGGCGACGATCGACGGCGGCGCGATCCACGGCGCGCGCATCCGGCTGCTGGACTGCGAGTTCATCGGCAACGTCGCCGACGACGACGGCGGCGCCGTCAACATCAAGTACCCGGACGTCACATCGTG
>CAYYFX010000100.1:0-14715 GCA_964471155.1 uncultured Gemmatimonadota bacterium
CCCTGGAACATGTACTTCACCACCACGAAGCTGCACCAGGAGATCGCCGGCGGGAAGTTCGTGGACGTGATCGTGGACGAGGCGCACGACACGCGCAGCGAGTTCCCGTGGAAGGGGAACATCGACCTCGCGAAGCTGGGGAAGCTGGTGGACGAGCACGGCGCCGGCGGGATCGCCTACATCTCCTTCGAGCACTCCGTGAACATGGCCGGCGGGCAGCCGGTCAGCATGGCGAACATGAAGGAGGTGTACGAGTACTGCAGCGCGAAGGCCATCCCGGTGTTCTTCGATGCCACGCGCGTCGTCGAGAACGCGTACATGATCCAGAAGAAGGAGCCCGGCTACCGCGACGTGCGCATCCGCGACATCGTCCGCGAGATGATGATGTACGGCGACGGCTGCACGGTCAGCGGCAAGAAGGACTTCCTCATCAACATCGGCGGGCTGCTCGCGTTCCGGGACAACGCGGAGTGGGCGGAGCGGTCCCTGGAGCTGCTGCGCGTGTACGAGGGGAACCCCACGGACGGCGGGCTCGCCACCGCGGACCTCGCCGCCATCGCGCGCGGCCTCACGGAGATGCTGGACGACCGGTACATCCGCTCCCGCGTGGGGCAGACCCAGTACCTGGGCGCGCTCCTGGCGCAGGCCGGAATCCCGATCGTGACGCCGCCGGGATCGCACGCCATCTTCGTGGACGCGAAGCGGTTCCTCCCGCACGTGGACCAGGACGAGTACCCGGCGCAGCGCCTCGCCGCCGAGATCTACGTGGAGACCGGCGTGCGGGCGATGGAGCGCGGGAACGTGTCCAAGGGCCGGGACCCGGAGACCGGGAGGAACTACCGGCCCACGCTGGAGCTGGTGCGGCTCACGATCCCGCGGCGCGTCTACACGAACGACCACATGGCCGCGGTGGCCGAGGGCATCCGCCGCGTGTGGGACCGGCGGGAGGGCATCCGCGGGCTGAGGTTCGTGTACGAGCCGGGGAAGCTGCGCTTCTTCCAGGGGCGGTTCGAGCCGGTGTGACGCCGGTGGTAAGGGGTGGACGCGGGTGGGAGCGGTGCCGGACGGGGCCGGCGGGGTACGCCCGGCGAGGGGGAGGGTGTGCCATGCTCAGACAGTCCTCGCGGCCCGCGCACGCACGCTCTCTTGCGCGGTGACCGCCGCGGGGGCGCGGACCGCTGCGGAACTGCGCGTGGCACACCCTCCCCCTCCTCCGGGCGGCAAAGGCCCGGCTCGCCCCGCTACGGCACGTACCGGTACGTGGCGGACAGCCCCAGCGGGATCCCGGCGGCCCAGTAGACCAGCAGGTAGACGGTCCACAGCACGAGGAACGTCAGCGAGAACGGCAGCATCATCGCCGTGACCGTGCCGATGCCGGTGGTGCGCACGTACCGCTGGCAGAACACCACGACCAGCGGGAAGTACGGCATGAGCGGCGTGATGATGTTCGTGCTGGAGTCCCCCACGCGGTAGGCGGCCTGCGCCAGGTCCGGCGAGATCCCGAGCTGCATGAGCATCGGCACGAAGATGGGCGCCAGGAGCGCCCACTTCGCCGACGCCGAGCCCACGAACAGGTTCACGAACCCGGTGAGCAGGATGATCCCGGTGATCGTGACGCCCGCCGGCATGGCCAGCGCCTTCAGCACCGCCGCGCCCTGCAGCGCCAGCAGCACGCCGAGGTTGGACTGCGCGAACGCGTACACGAACTGCGCGATGAAGAACATGATCACGAGGTAGTAGCCCATGGCGGTCATGGACTTCGTCATGCCCGCGATCACGTCCTTCGAGCCGCGCACCGCGCCCGTCGCCAGGCCGTACACCACACCCGGCAGGAGGAAGAGCAGGAAGATGAGCGGCACGATGCTGGTCATCAGCGGTGCCGCCCCCGAGGTGAGCGTGCCGTCCGGCGCGCGCCAGGCGGAGGTCCGCGGGATCGCCGTGGCGGCGAGCAGGGCCACGCCCAGCAGCATGGACAGGAGCGCCGCGCGCAGCCCCTTGCGCTCGCGCGTGTCCAGCGGCGTCATCGTGGGGAGATCGTGCAGGTCGCCGTCGAGCGCCACGTGCTTGAGCCGCGGCTCCACGACGCGGTCGGTCAGGAACCAGCCGGCCGCGATGATCAGCACGGACGAGCTCGTGGTGAAGAAGTAGTTGTTGAGCGGGTTCAGCGTGACGGAGGGATCCAGGATCTGCGCGCCGGCCTGCGAGATGCCCTGCAGCATGGGATCGAGCGCGGACGGGATCAGGTTCGCCGAGAACCCGCCCGACACCCCGGCGAACGCGGCGGCGATGCCCGCCAGCGGATGCCGCCCCGCCGCGTAGAAGAGGATGCCGCCCAGCGGGATCACGAGCACGTACCCCGCGTCCGCCGCGGTGTGGCTGAGGATGCCCACCAGGATGAGCATGGGCGTGAGCAGCCAGCGCGCCGTCACGGACATCATGGCGCGCAAGGCGGCGTTGATGAACCCGGTGTGCTCCGCCACGCCGATGCCCAGCATCGCCACCAGCACCACGCCCACCGGGTGGAAGTGCGTGAAGTTCGTGACCAAGGCGCCGAGGAACGCGGTGAAGGCGGCGCCGGTGAGCTGGTTCACGACCCGCAGCGGTTCCCCGCTCCGCGGGTCCGTGAGCGCGAACGGGATCCCCGAGAGCGCCCAGGAGAGGACCCACACGGCGAGCAGGAGCAGGACGAAGAGGATGGCGGGGTCGGGCAGCGCGTTGCCGATCCGCTCCACGCCCGCCAGGGCGCGGTCCGCGAGGCGGGGCTTCGGCGGCGCGGGAGTCTCGGGCTCGACCATCCGGGCTCCTCTCGCGGGCGTGGAGTCCGGACTCTATCCGAGAACCCGGCCGTCGTCTCGGCCCCGGGGGGCGGCCGCCGTTCGAGCCGGCACGACGGCGAGCCCCGGACTGGCCCTTGTGCACGGTGTGCGCGTGCGCCTCGATGCCGAGCGCCTCGCACACGGCCTAGTCCAGGAGGCCCAGCCGGCGCGCGAGGTGATGCAGGTTGCTGCGGTGCATGCCGAGGTCGCGCGCCGCCGCCGCCCAGCTCCCGTCGTGGCGGGCCAGGGCCTCCTCGATGCTGCGGCGCTGGAACTCCTGCACGCGGGCGCGCAGCGGGGCCGCGGCCGCCGCGACGGGCCGGGACGCGGACGGTCCGGCGGGGGACACGCCCGGAGCCGGCAGGTCCAGGTGCTCCGGGGCGAGCACCACGGTCTCGCGGTCCTGCACCGCGGCCCGCGCCCGCAGCGCGGCGCGGTTCAGCACGTTCTCCAGCTCGCGCACGTTTCCCGGCCAGTCCGCCGCCGTCAGCGCTTCCCGGGCCTCCGGCGAGAGCCTGAGCGGGCCGAGTCCGAGCCGGCGCCGCGCCTGGTCCAGGCAATGCGCGGCGAGCAGCGGGATGTCCTCCGTGCGCTCCCGCAGCGGCGGCACGCGCAGCGGGTACACGGCCAGCCGGTGGTACAGGTCCGCGCGGAATCGGCCCGCGTCCACCTCGCGCTCCAGGTCGCGATTCGTGGCGGCGATCACGCGCGCGTCGACGCGGTGCACGCGGTCGTCGCCGATGCGCTGGATCTCCCCCTGCTGCAGCGCGCGCAGGAGCTTCGGCTGCAGCGTGATCGGCAGCTCGCCGATCTCGTCCAGGAACAGGGTGGCGCCGTGCGCGATCTCGAACTTCCCGGCGCGATCCCGCGTCGCGCCGGTGAACGCGCCCTGCACGTGGCCGAACAGCTCGCTCTCCGCGATGGACTCCGGGAGCGCCGCGCAGTTCACCTGGATCATCGCCTCGTCGCGGCGCCGGGAGCGCTGATGCAGCTGGTGCGCCACGACCTCCTTGCCGGTTCCGGTCTCGCCCACGATGAGCACCGGCAGATCGCTGGCCGCCACCATCTCGATGTCCTGCAGCAGCCGCAGCGCCGCCGGACTCCGCCCGATCACCTGCACCTCCGAGGTGCGCCGCTGCAGCTCCCGCGCCACGGCCCCCTTGCGCTCGGCGAGGCGCTCGATGGACTCGATCAGCGTGCTCGTGTGCAGCGCCGCGCCGGCGAGGGCGCCGAGGGCCTCGAGCCAGTGCGGCTCCAGGTCGTCGAACGCGTGCGGCGCCACCGCATCGGCCGTCAGCGCGCCCACCACCTCGCCGCGCTCCACGAGCGGGCAGCCCAGGCACGCGTGGATGTGCTCGGTGGCGTGCGGATCCGACTCGAGGAGCCCGTCGAAGGGGTCCGGGAGCGGCGAGTCCGGCGGGAAGCGCACCGGCCCCTTCGCGGACAGGATGATGTCCAGGCGCGGGTGCTGCTTGCGGCGATACCGGCGGACCTTCGCCTCCTCGCTCAGTCCGAACGCGGCGACCGGGACGAGCTCGTCCCCTTCCAGGCGCAGCAGGGCGGCGGCATCGCACGGGATGAGCCGGCGAACCGCCTGGAGCAGGCGGTCGTAGCGATCGGCCGTCGCCAGGGACGCGGTCAGGTCCCGCGCGATGTCCAGGACGACGTCGAACCGATCCTCCTGTTGTGTCTCCGACAACGGCGTTGCTCCTTTCACAACGGCGGGCGGTTGTCGAGAATATAACGCATCATCCAAGTCGTTGCCAGTCCGTGTCTTCGCAAATGGCACACCGGCTGCAGTGGGGAGTCCCCGGAAAGGAGGGTTCTCCCCATGACGAACCCGAGATACGGCAAGGACACGACGCTCGCCGAACTGGCCACCCGGATCCCCGCCGCCTCCCGCGTCTTCCGGCGCGAGGGGCTGGACTACTGCTGCAGCGGCAACCGGTCGCTGGCCGAGGCCTGCCGCACCCGCGGCCTCGACGCCGACACGCTGCTCCGCGAGATCGAGAGCGACCCGAGCCCGGCCTCCCCGGCCGCCGGCTGGTCCACGCGGCCGCTGCCCGAGCTGGTGGAGCACATCCTGGTGCGGTACCACGAGCCGCTTCGCCGCGAGCTGCCGGAGCTGATGGAGCTGGCCCGCAAGGTGGAGCGCGTGCACGCGGAGAAGCCGAGCGTGCCGAAGGGCCTGCACGACCACCTCGCCATGATGCACGCCGACGTCCTCGACCACCTGCTCAAGGAGGAGCACGTGCTCTTCCCCATGATCCTGGCGGGGCAGGGCCGGCAGTCCGGCGCCCCCGTGCAGGTGATGGAGCACGAGCACAAGGACCACGGCCGGAACCTGGCGCGCGTGCGGGAGCTGACCGGCGATCTCACGCCGCCGGACGAGGCCTGCACGACCTGGCGCGCGTTGTACCTGCGGCTGGCCGCGCTCGAGAGCGACCTGATGGACCACATCCACCTCGAGAACAACGTCCTGTTCCCGCGCGCGCTGTGCGAGTGATCGGAGAGACGACATGACGAGTCATCGCAGGAACTGGATCCTCCTCGGCGCGACGCTCCTCGTATCGTTCACGCTGCTGGGCTTCTTCGGCCGCGAGGTCTACCGGCAGGCGCCGCCCATCCCGTCCGACGTGCGGACCACGGAGGGGCAGGTGCTGATGACGAAGGAGTCCATCCTGGACGGGCAGCAGGTGTGGCAGAGCACCGGCGGCCAGCAGCTCGGGTCCATCTGGGGCCACGGCGCGTACCAGGCGCCGGACTGGTCGGCGGACTGGCTGCACCGCGAGATCACGGCGCTCCTGGACGTGCGCGCGGAGCTCGAGCGCGGCATGCCGTTCGCGGAGCTGGACCCCGCCGCGCAGGCCGCCATCCGCGACGCGGTGAAGGCCGAGATGCGGGCGAACACCTTCGATCCCGCCACCGGCGTGATCACGATCACCCCGGCGCGGGCCGAGGCGATCGCGCGCGTGGCCGTGCACTACGAGGCGCTGTTCGGCGGCGACGTGCGGCTCGACGCGCTGCGCGAGGACTACGCCATGGCGTCGGTCACCGTGGCCGACCCCGCGCGGTTGGGTCCCCTGACGGATTTCTTCTTCTGGACGAGCTGGGCCTGCGCCACCGAGCGCCCCGGCAGCCACACCACCTACACGAACAACTGGCCGCACGAGGCGCTCATCGACAACACGCCCACCGGCGCGAACGTGCTGTGGACGTTCGTGAGCGTCGTGCTGCTGCTGGCCGGCGTGGGCGCGCTCGTGTGGTGGCAGGCCTTCCGCAAGGGCGAGGACGAGACCGCGGCGCCGCCTGCCGCCGATCCGCTGGCCGGCATCCGGATCACGCCGTCCATGCGCGCGGTGGGCAAGTACCTCGGCGTCACGATCGGCGTGTTCGCGCTGCAGGTGCTGCTGGGCGCGCTCACCGCGCACTACACGGTGGAGGGGCAGTCGTTCTTCGGGATCCCGATCGGCGACTGGCTCCCGTACTCGCTCACGCGCACGTGGCACGTCCAGACCGGCGTGTTCTGGATCGCCACGGCGTTCCTGGCGGCCGGCCTGTTCCTCGCCCCGGCCATCGGCGGCCGCGAGCCGCGCTTCCAGCGCGCCGGCGTGAACCTGCTGTTCGGCGCGCTGCTCGTGGTGGTCGGCGGCTCGCTCGCGGGCGAGTTCCTCTCCATCCACCAGAAGCTCGGCCTGGACGCGGGGTTCTGGTTCGGGCACCAGGGCTACGAGTACGTGGACCTCGGCCGCGCCTGGCAGGTGGCGCTGTTCGTCGGCCTCGTGCTGTGGCTCGGGCTGATGCTGCGCGGTCTGTGGCCGGCGCTCAGCCGGCGCGACGACCACCGCTCGCTCACGCTGATGTTCACCGGCGCGTCCGCGGCCATCGGGCTCATGTACGGCGCGGGGTTTTTCTTCAGCGCGCGCACGCACCTCTCCGTGATGGAGTACTGGCGCTGGTGGGTGGTGCACCTCTGGGTGGAGGGCTTCTTCGAGGTGTTCGCGACCGCCGCGCTCGCGTTCGTCTTCGCCCGGCTGGGCCTGGTGAAGCCGGCGCACGCGGGCGGCGCGGTGATCGCGTCCAGCGCGCTCTTCCTGCTGGGCGGCATCCCGGGCACGTTCCACCACCTGTACTTCAGCGGCACGCCGACCGCGATCATGGCCATCGGGGCGACGTTCAGCGCGCTCGAGGTCGTGCCGCTGGTGCTGGTCGGGCTGGAGGCGTTCCAGACCTATCGCATGCAGCACGCGGCGCCGTGGATGCAGCGCTACCGCTGGCCCATCCGGTTCTTCGTGGGCGTGGCGTTCTGGAACCTCGTGGGCGCCGGGCTCTTCGGCTTCCTCATCAACCCGCCGCTGGCGCTGTACTACATGCAGGGCCTCAACACCACGCCGGTGCACGCGCACACCGCGCTGTTCGGCGTGTACGGGCTGCTCTCCCTGGGTCTGGTGCTCACGGTCGCGCGGCTGATGACCACGGGCGCGTGGAAGGAGGCGCACCTGGCGTACGCGTTCTGGGCGATGAACGTCGGGCTGGCGCTGATGGTGGTGCTGAGCCTGCTGCCGATCGGCCTGGCGCAGGCGTGGGCCAGCGTGGAGCACGGTCTCTGGTACGCGCGCAGCGCCGAGTTCCTGCAGCAGCCGGCGCTCCACACGCTGCGCTGGCTGCGGGTGATCGGCGACACGGTGTTCCTCACCGGCGTGGCATCGCTCGCGTGGTTCATGCTGGGCCTCGTGACGGGGCGGAGCCTCGAGCCCGCGGCGGGACGGGTGGCGGAGCGGACGGCGGCGAGGCCGGCGGTCGTGTAGCGCCGGTCACCGGCGGGCATCGCGGGGGGACGGGCCGGTCGGGTCCGTCCCCTTCGCGTTTTCGGCGCGGACAGCCGGACCACCGCTGCCCTATCCTCCGGGAAGTCCAGGAGGTGGCGCGATCCGGACCCTGTGGCCGTCATCCGGGAGGCGACCGGGCGGTTCGAGCGGCGGCGGAACGCCGGGGGGCCGGCCGCGGCGGACGGTGTCCGCCATCGCGCCGGCATGGTACGTCGTGCTCGCCCTCGCCGGCGCGTGGACCGCCGCCGCCTCGCCGCTCGACTCGCTGAGCGAGGACATCCAGGCGCTCTCCCTGCGCGTGAGCCCGGCCGTGGTGGAGATCTTCGCCACGTCGCTCGCGCCCGCCCCGGGTCGCGGCGACGAGGCCGCCGGGCTCCTCGCGCAGCAGCGCGGCTCCGGATCCGGCGTGATCGTGGATGCGGATGGCCACATCGTCACGAACCTGCACGTCGTGGCCGGAGCGCGGCGCATCCAGGTCGCGCTGGCCGAGCCGCGCAAGGGCGGCCCGGGGCGGTCCGTCCTCAAGCCCGCCGGCCCGCGGTACGACGCGCGCCTGATCGGCAGCGATCTGGAGACGGATCTCGCCGTGCTGAGGATCGACGCGGAGAAGCTCCCGTTCCTCCCCTTCGCCGACTCCGACGACCTGCGCCAGGGTCAGGCGGTGCTGGCGTTCGGCAGCCCGCTCGGTCTGTCGAACTCGGTGAGCCTCGGGGTGATCAGCGCCACCGTGCGGCAGCTCGAGCCCGACTCGCCCATGATCTACCTGCAGACCGACGCCGCGATCAACCCGGGCAACAGCGGCGGGCCGCTCGTGGACACGCGGGGCGCGGTCGTGGGGATCAACACGTTCCTCCTGGATCCTCCGGTCGGGACCTCGGTGGGATTCGCCGCGCCGAGCAACATCGTGACGGCCGTGTACCGGCAGATCCGCGAGCACGGCCGCGTGATCCGCGGCGAGATCGGCGTGCGCGCGCAGACGATCACGCCGGAGCTTGCGGCCGGCCTGGAGCTGGAGCGGGACTGGGGCGTGATCCTCGGCGACGTGCTCCCCGGGAGCCCCGCCGAGGCGGCCGGCCTCGTCGCGGGCGACCTCGTGGAAACCCTGGACGGCAAGATCCTCGAGAACGGCCGGCAGCTCGACGTGAACCTCTACCGGCGCCGCGCCGGCGAGGAGGTGGTGCTGGGCATCCGCCGCGAGGGGAAGACGCGCATCGTGCCGGTCACGCTCGCGGAACGCCCGGGCGACCCCGATCGGCTCGCCGCGCTCGTGCGTCCCGAGGAACACCTCGTGGAGGCGCTGCGGATCCTCGCGATCGAGGTGGACGAGTCGCTGCGCCGGATGGTGCCGATGCGCCTGCCGTGGGGCGTGCTGGTGGCCTTGAGCGCCGGGGACGCGCCGCCGGGCGGCGCCGCGCTCGTGCCGGGGGACGTGATCCGGGCCGTCGGGCGCCGGCCGGTGCGGACGCTGGCGGATCTTCGCGAGGCGCTGGCGGGGGAACCGTCCGGTTCGTGGGTCGTCCTGCACGTGGAGCGCGCCGGCCGGCTGATGTTCCTTCCGTTCGAGATCCCCTGATCGCCGCCGCCCGGGGTGGCGGCTCCCGTCTCCCACCGCCGTTCCTTCCTGCGAGGGCCGCGCCGGGCCCAGCACTGGACCGCGATCCCGCTCGCAACCGGACGGGCCGCGGCCCCGTCGCCGGGACCGCGGCCGCCCCGGCCGGCGCTACCGCAGCAGCAACACGCGCTGCGTGCGCGTGAACGTGCCTGCCGTCATCCGCACGAAGTACGCCCCGCTGGCCATGCCGCGGGCGTCCCACGTCACGTCGTACCGTCCCGCGGGCCGGGTCTCATCCACGAGGTGCGTCACCAGCCGCCCCGCCACGTCGTACACCGCGAGCTGCACGCGCGCCGGCTGCGGCAGCGCGAACGCGAACGTGGTCGACGTTCGGAACGGATTCGGCCGGTTGCGCGCGAAATCGAAGACCCGCGGCGCCGCGGCGACGTCGTGCGCTGCGGTGGCGCCGACGACGAACGAGCCCTGTGCGAGCGGACCGCCGTTGTAGGCGGCGTCCACCGCGCGGACGGTCCACGTGTAGCTCCCGTCCGGCAGGCCGCCCAGCGCCCACTGCGTCACCGCGCTGACGCCGCCGGGCTGCGGCAGGTGCCGCGGGTTCGCCACGGGGACGCCGCTTTCGAAGACCTCCAGGTCGTACGTGAGCGCCGCGCCCGGCGTGTGGTCGTCGGTCGCGGCATCCCAGGCCAGCAGCACGACGCCCGCCTGCACGTCGGCGGCGAGACCGCCGGGCGCGGCCGGCGGCGCGTTCTGGCCGTCGGCGTCGTTGCGGTAGGCGTGCATCTGCGCCTCGATGAGCCCGTTGCCTCCGGGCACGAAGTACTCGCCGGCGATGAAGTAGTCCAGGTCGCCGTCCCCGTCGAGGTCGAGCCAGGAGAACGTGCCGCCGCGCGAGCCGCTGGCCCGCGGCGCCGGAAGCTGGTTCCCGGAGTCCGTGAACACGCCGCCCTCGTTGTCGTAGATCTTGGCGCGGCCGTCGATCTGCGATCCGGGGTTGTACGTGCCGGCGAGGAGGATGTCCATGTCCCCGTCGGTGTCGTAGTCCGCCCAGGTGGCGGCGGTCAGGTCGAACCACCCTTCGCACCCGATGCACGGCAGCAGATCCTGGAGCACGTGCGCCCCGCCGTCGTTGCGGTAGATCCGCAGCGCGTCGGTGTACGTCCCGTCCGTCTCGCGGAGGTTGCCGGCCACGAGGATGTCGAGATCGCCGTCCGCGTCGTAGTCGCCCCACTGCGCCTCGCCGTGCTCCACGGTGAGCGTGCCCAGCACGTCCTCCCCCGTGAACGCGCCGCCGCCGTCGTTCCGGTACCGGCGGATGAACCCGTCGCCCGTGAGCGGGGCGAGGTTCACCAGGAGCAGATCCAGGTCCGCGTCCCCGTCGAAGTCCGCCCAGGCGCTCTGCGCGTGGTACGTGGGGGCGAACACGGAGTCCGCCTCCGTGAACGTGAAGCCGCCGGTCCCGTTCGGGCCGTCGTTGCGCATCAGCGCCGTACGGTACTCGAACGCCGTCCCGTCCCAGACCGACGGGAGCAGCAGGTCCTCGTCCCCGTCGTTGTCGTAGTCCGCCCAGGTGATCGACCGGAGGTCGAAGTCCGCCTGGCCGTTGTCCTCCCAGTAGCCCGGCAGCACGGTGTCCGTGAGGACCAGCGTCCCGGCGTCGTTGCGGTACAGGACGGTGGCGCCGTCGGTGCCGAGCGCCAGGTCCTGGTCGCCGTCGCCGTCCGCGTCGCCCCACGCCAGATCCGACGCCCCGGTGGTCAGGCCGCCGAGCGGCACGTCCACGTACGCGAACTCCCACTCGTCGGCCGCGGCCGGCCCGTCGTTGCGGAAGAGCACCAGCCGCTCGTCCACGCTCTCGTTGTACACCACGTAGAACCCCAGCACGGCCACGTCGAGATCGCCGTCGCCGTCGTAGTCCGCGGGCGCGGTGGTGGCCACCCAGAAGTCCTCGTCCTGCGGCGTGACGAACAACGGATCCAGCGGGGTGACCTCGGTGAAGTCCCCGAACGTGCCGCCGGGCCCGGGCTGCACCACCACGATGCGGCCGGCGGCGCCCGTGTCGCCGTCGTCATCCGTGACGGTGAGGCGCACGATGTACGTGTCCGCGCCCGGGAACGTGTGCGTGGGGTGCTGCTCCGTCGACGTGGCGCCGTCGTCGAAGTCCCACGACCAGCTCACGACCACGCCGTCGGGGTCCGTGCTCGCGTCCGTGAAGTCCACGGTGAGCCCGGTCGCATCGAACGTGAACGACGCGGCCGGCGGCTGGTTCACCGGGGGCGGCGGCGGGCCCTGGAAGCGCGCCACGTAGCCCTGCTCGCCGACGCACCAGGCGTCGCCGCCGGGCACCGCGGTGATCGCCAGGAAGCTGCCGAAGCCGCCCGAGTCGATGTCCAGGACCGACCAGCTCTGCCCGCCCGTGGCGGAGTAGTACGCCACGTCGTCGCCCGTGCTCACCCACAGCTCGTTCGCGCCGAGCAGGTGGATGTCCGTGAGGTGATGCGAAGTGCTCGGGAAGGGCAGGATGTCCCACGTGACGCCGGCGTCGTCGCTGCGCGCCGCATAGCCGAAGCCGCCTACCGCGTAGCCCACGCTCACGTCGAAGAACTCCATGTCCCGCACGCTGAACGCGTCCGGCAGGTCGCCCTGGGTCCACGAAACGCCCGCGTCCGTGCTGCGGTAATAGCGCCCGCCCACGTTCGCGGCCCAGCCGTTCGCTCCCTCGAAGTCCACCGCGGTGTACGTGCCCGAGAACGAGGTCTCGGGCGTCCACGAGTTCCCACCGTCCGTCGTCCGGAAGAGCGCGCCTCCCGAGAAGCCGGAGCCGATGATCCAGCCGTCGAGCAGCGTCTCGAATTCGAGATCGGCGGCCGTGAGTCCGGGCGGGGTCGCGCTGCCGGACACCCACGTGGCGCCGCTGTCCGTGCTGCGCGACACGCGCCCCGCCTCGTCCACCAGAACGACGTCCGTGGCGCCGAGCACCTGGACCGCCGTCAGGTTGTTCGCGGTGAACGGTGCGACCAGGGTCCACGGGGAGATGCCGTCGCTCGTGAGCACCGTGCCGTTGTCGCCCACGGCGATCATGTCCCCGTTCGGGAAGCGCGCCACGTCGTGCAGGGCGTTGCCGGTGCCGCTGGAGATCTGGGACCAGCTCGCGCCCGCGTCGGTCGTGAGGATCACGAAGCCGGCGCCGCAGCCGTAGACGCCGGTATGGGCGTCCGCGAAGGCGGGCGTCGACGTGCTGAAGAAGCTGGGCTGCGGTCCGCGCGACGCGAACGCCAGCGCCCACGTGGCGCCGGCGTCCGTGGAGCGGTACATGGCGCCGGCGCCGTCCGCGGCGACGACGACGGATGCGCTGACGACCGTGAACGCGGCGGACGCGGCGTCGGCCGGCGGATCGAGCACCTCGCCGAGGTCGGTCCACGTGGCGCCACCGTCGCTCGAGCGCAGCACGCGATCGTCGTATGCGGGATACACGCCGGTGCGGCCCCACGCCAGCACCACGTCGGAAGACACGTCCACGAGTTCCGCGCGTCCCGCGGCCGATGCCCCGGCAGTCCAGGTGACGCCGGCATCCGTGGAGCGCACGAACACGTCGTCCACGATGCCGACCGCCACGGTGCCGGAGAGGAACGTCACGGCGTCCGCGCCGCCCGCGAGCACCGGCGCGAACGTGACGCCGCCGTCGGTCGTGCGCCGGATCCCGGTGGCGGAGATGCCCAGCCCGGTCGTGGCGTTCGCGAAGGCGAAGCGGAACATGCCGTCCGGGGAGGGCGACCACGTGAGGCCGCCATCGAGGGACACGGCCTGGCCGAAGTTGCCGGTGGCCACGCCGAAGTCCGCGGTGGAGAACTCCAGGAAGTACGTGGAGCCGAGGAGCGGGAGCGCCGTCCACGTGGAGCCGCCGTCGGTCGTCCGGTAGTTCTCGTTGCCCCAGGCCCAGCCGTTCGTCCCGTCGAGGAAGAAGAGGCCGTCGAGGGCCGAGGAGAGGCTGGTCGGGATCGGTCGCTGCACCCAGGACGCGCCGTTGTCGGTCGACTCGAAGAGCGAGCCGCCGGCGTCGAAGAAGTCGTCGTCGGTGGCGACGAGGAGATGTCCGGGGGCGGGCGCGGCCACGCCGCGGACGTCGAGGTGCGTCGGGCGGGGACTCTGGATGTCCCACGCGCCGAAGGCGGAGCCCGCGCCGGCGAGCAGCGCGAGCAGGCCGGCCGATCCGCAGGCCCGCACGAGGCGGGTTGCGGCCGGCGCAGGATCGAAGGATCCGAGGTTCATCGGACTGTCCTTTCCGGATCGGAGGAGCATCCGGGGTCCGGGGGGCGGACCACCGGGGGCGAGGCTCCCTCGCCACCGAAGGGGCGAGGCGCGCTGGTCGCAGCACGCGGGGCCCCGTCGTCATTACAGGACGAGGCCGTCCAGTATTAGATACAAGGCGGGGTGCCGTCCGTCCACCCCGGGAAGGGCGAATCGGGAGGACTGTCGGGCCGGGGACGCCACCCGCCGTCGTGTCGGGGGCGCGGCGAGCGTGTCTGCGCGTGAGGGCATCCCCTGCCCCGGAGGCGACGATGGCCGCGGCGGGCCGGCCGCGCCGTGACCTGATCCGGTGCCCCCCCTCCGCAGCCCGCGGAACGCGATGCGGGTCAGCAGGGACGGATCACGCGATCCGCGGACGCCATGACCCGCACGGTGCCGGCCATATCCCCCACCGCCCCGATGCGAAGCTCCGCGCGGAGTCCCTGTCCGCGCAGAAGTAGAGGAACGTCATCGTCGACCGTCTACGCGTCCGCGGAATCGTCGCCCAGCCGGTCCAGGAGCCACGCCTTCGCGAAGGTCCAGTCCCGCTTCACGGTCCGCACCGCCACGCCCAGCGCCTCCGCGGTCTCCTCCAGGCTGAGGCCGGTGTAGAAGCGCAGGCGCACGACCTCGGCGGCGCGCGGGTCGTTGCGGCGCAGGGTCTCGATGGCGCGGTCCAGCGCGAGCAGGTCGTCCGGGTCGCAGTCCACGGCCATGTCGGCGACCGGCACGTCCGCGAAGGAGATGCGCTGCGGAGGCCGGCCCTCCTCGTCGCCGCCGCGCTTCGCCCGGCCGCGGGCGCGCGCGCGCTCGATGAGGATGCGCCGCATCGCCTCGGCGGCGGCGGCGAAGAAGTGCGCGCGGTTCGCCCAGGCGGGCGACTCGGCGCCGCGCAGCCGCAGGTAGGCCTCGTGCACGAGCTCCGTGGTGCGGAGGGTCTTGCCGCGCTCCCGGCGCATGCGCGCGTGCGCCAGCTCGCGCAGCTCCGTGTACAGCGACTCCAGCATCTTCTCCGTCGGCTTCGGCGGGCCGGCGTCCCCGGGCGGCCGGTCGTCGCGCGCGGTCACGGCGCGCCTGCCGGTGCGGCCGTCGCCAGCCGGACCGAGTCCGCCGCGAACGCCGCGGCGGCGGAGTCGCGACCCGCCGCGCGACTGCTCGCGGCCGCCAGCCCGAGGTACCGGAGCTTCGCCTCGGTCGCGCCGCCGCCGTGCTC
>CAYYFX010000101.1:0-14577 GCA_964471155.1 uncultured Gemmatimonadota bacterium
GCGGCGGGAGCCCGACCCGCCGCGGCCTCGCGCGCCGCGCTGCGCTCGCGCTGCCGCGCGGCGTCCGCGGTGATGGCCGCCAGGCGGCGCGCCAGCGGCGCCATCGACAGCCCCGTCCCCTTCGCCAGCTCGTCCAGGTACACCGCACGCCGCAGCGGGTCCTCCACCGGCGCGAGCGCCTCCAGCACGCGCGTGGCGGCGCGCTCCATCCCCTCCGGACCCGAGAACGTCTCCGGCCCCAGCAGCGCGTCCACGACCCCTCTCGCCTCCCGCATCGCCTCCGCCAGCGCCGCCGCTCCGCGCGCGCGCACGAAGCTGTCCGGATCCTCGCCGTCCGGCAGCGCGACCACCCGCACCGAGAGCCCCGCGCCGAGCAGCGGCCCGGCGCTGGCGACGACCGCGCGGCGGCCCGCCTCGTCCCCGTCGAACAGCAGCATGACGCGTTCGCAGTGCCGCGCCAGCCAGGCCGCGTGCTCCGCGGTGAACGCCGTGCCGAGCGCCGCCATGGCGCCCGGCATGCCGACGTTCGCGAGCGCGAGCACGTCCGTGTAGCCTTCCACCAGGACGGCCTCGCGCGTGTCGCGCAGCACGGGCATGGCCTGCGGCACGCCGTACAGCGTGCGACGCTTGTGGAAGAGCGGCGTTTCGGGGGAGTTCAGGTACTTCGGCTCGCCGTCGTCCAGCACGCGCCCGCCGAAACCCACCGTCTTCCCGCCCGCGGCCTCGATGGGGAACATCAGCCGCCCGCGGAAGCGGTCGTACCAGCCCGTGCCGGACTCGCGGCGGATGGCCAGCCCCGCGCGTTCCGCGAGTTCCGGCCGGATCCCCTCCTTGCGCAGTTCGCCGAGGAGGCGGTCCCACGCGTCCGCCGACGCCCCCAGACGATAGGCATCGGCGACCTCCCGGGAAAGCCCCCGCCGCGCGATCTCCTCGCGCGCCGCCTTCCCTTCGGGGCCCTGCAGCAGCGTGCGGAACAGCCGCGCCGCCACCGCGTGCGCGCGGTACAGCAGGTCCTGCTCCTCGCGGTCCGGGCCGCTGTCCTCCCACCGCTCGAGGCTCACGCCGACACGATCCGCAAGCGTCCGCAACGCTTCGGGAAAGCTCACCCGGTCGTGCTCCATCAGGAACCGGATGGCATCCCCGGTCACGCCGCAGCCGAAGCAGTGGTAGATCCCCCGCTCGGGGTTCACGTTGAACGAGGGGGTCTTCTCGCGGTGGAACGGGCACAGGCCCACGAAGTTCCGCCCGGAGCGCTTCAGCGTGACGTACCCCCCGATGAAATCCACCAGGTCCACGCGGTCGCGGATCTCCGCGATGACGGCCTCCGGGATCTTCTTCACTTCAGCACCGCGATCGTGACGCCGGTGCCGCCCTCGGCCGGCTCGCCCATCCGGAACTCCTTCACGCGCGGGTCGCCCTGGAGCTGCGCGGTGATCGCGTTGCGCAGGGCGCCCGTGCCCTTGCCGTGGATGATGCGAAGCCACGTGCCGCCGGACACCACGAGCCCGTCCAGCGTGCGGTCCACCTCCTCCAGCGCCTCCTCCACGGTGCGTCCGCGCAGGTCGATCTCCAGGCGCGACGATCCCTCCGGACGCTCCCCGAGCGCCGGGCGCGCGGGACGCCGCTCCTCGCGCGGGCCCAGCACCAGCGCCGACACGGGCACCTCCACCCGCAGGGATCCCACGGTGACGGCCACCTTGCCGTTCGATCCCGGCGGTCCGAGCGCGGTGCCCTTCCAGCCCATCGTGGACACGACGACCGGCGTGCCCTCCGTGATGTCCTCCGCGCGCGCGGGCCGTCCGGCCGCGGCCCGCGCCGCGCGCTCCCCGGCCTCCGCGAGTTCGCGCTCGATCCCGCGCCCCAGCTCGCCGAGCCGCGTGCGGGCGCGGCCGGCCGCGCGGCCCGAGGCCCCGTCGTCCCGCACGGCGCCGAGCAGCTCGCTCAGCTCCGCCTTGGAGCGCTCCACGAGCGAGCGCGCCTCCTCCAGCGCCTCGCGCTTGATCCGCGCGCGCTCGTCCGCCAGGCCGCGCAGGCGCCGCTCCACGCGCTCGCCGGCCTCGCGCGCCGCGGCCAGCTCCGCGGCCAGCTCCGCCTCCCGCGCCTCGAGCCGCACGCGCCGCTCCTGCAGGTCCCGCAGGAGCCCGTCCACGGCCTCCTTCTCGCCGCCGAGGAACGCGCGGGCCCGCTCCACCAGCGCCTCCGGGAAGCCGAGCCGCCGCGCGATGGACAGGCCCTCCGACGCGCCGGGCACGCCCTGCAGGAAGCGGTACGTGGGCGAGAGGCTCTCGCGGTCGAACTCCAGGGACGCGTTCTCCATCCCGGGACGCTCGTGCGCGAACACCTTGAGCGCGCCGTAGTGCGTGGTCACGATGGCCTTCGCCCCCACGCGCGCGAGCTCCTCCAGGATGGCCTTGCCCAGCGCGGCCCCCTCCTCCGGATCCGTCCCCACGCCGAGCTCGTCCAGCAGCACGAGGGTGCGGTCGTCCGCGCGCTTGACGCCCTCGATCACGTTCGCCATGTGCGACGAGAACGTGGACAGGCTCTGCTCGATGGACTGCTCGTCGCCGATGTCCGCGAACACGTCCCGCACGAGCGGGAGGCGCGTGCCCTCCGCCGCCGGCACGTGCAGGCCGCACTGGTTCATCAGCACGAACAGCCCCACGGTCTTCAGCGCCACGGTCTTGCCGCCCGTGTTCGGGCCGGTGATGACGAGCACGCCGGGGCGCGCGCCGCCGAGCGCCAGGTCCAGGGGAACCACGCCGTGCCCGGCGCCGGCCAGCCGCAGCTGCAACACCGGGTGCCGGCCGCGACGGATCTCCACCGCGCCGTCCGGCGACGGCAGCGCCGGCACGCACTGCAGGTCCCGGGACAGGCGGCCCGCCGCGCGCAGCCCGTCCAGCTCCGCGAGGGCCTCCTGGTTCGCGCGCAGCTCCGGGAGCTTCGCGCGCACGAGCGCGGTCAGCTCCAGCAGGATGCGCACGATCTCGTCGTCCTCCGCGCTGCGCAGCTCGGCGAGCTCGTTGTTCATGGGGACGATGCCGGTGGGCTCGAGGTACACGGACTGCCCGCTGCCGGACTGCCCGTGCACCACGCCGTGCATCCCCTGCAGGCGATCCTTGCGCACCCCGATCACGTACCGGTCGTTCCGCAGGGTGACCACGGGCTCGGCGCCGCCCGCGGCGAGCGACTGCGCGAGCCGCCGCAGCGCGTCCTGGATGCGGTCCCGCACGCGGTCCTGCTCCCGCCGGATGCGGCGGAGCGCCGGCGTGGCGTCGTCCCGGACGCGACCGTCCGCGTCCAGCACGCGGTCCACGGCCTCGCGCAGCTCGCCGAGCGGGGACAGCGCGCGCGCGATGCCCCACAGGAGCGGCTCGGTCTCGCGCCGGTCATGCAGGAACGCGGCCATCGCCTGCACGACGCGCAGGGAGCGCGCGACCGGCGCGAGGCGCGCCCCGGGCAGGATGGCGCCGTCCGGCTCCGCTTCCGCCAGGGTCTCGGCCAGGTCCGGGAGACCGCCGATGGGAAGGTCCGCCTCGTCCAGGATCCGGCGCACCTCGGACACGAGCGCCAGCCGCCGGGCGACGGGATCCGCGTCCCTCGCGGGCGCTAGCCGGCGCACGTCGCGCTCGCCGCCGGCCCAGGACGTGCGGTCCGCGAGGGCGTCCCGGATCTTCTCCAGTTCCAGGACGCGCAGGGAGTGGGGATTCATGGGCCCTCGGCGGAGCGGAGGCGCGGCCGCGGCCTTCCGAAGCGCCCGGAGGCACGGAAGCGCGGGGGTCCGGAGAGCCCCGCGCTTCCGTGCAACTCTTTGTCCGAGCGTGGTTTCCGAAAGGCGGAACCGCGGACCGGCCGCGGCACTTGACAAGTTAGTCGGCGGGGTCGGGGCTTGTCAAGGGGGGGCCGGTCCGGACGTGCGTCCCGCCGTCCCCTATCGTGACCGGACGACCCGCCAGAGGGCCGGGAACACGATGGCGCCGAGCGAGCTCTTCATGAGGTCGCCGGGCAGGAACGGGAACAGGCCGAGCGCGAGAAGCTGGTCGCCCGGGACGAAACGGGAGAGGTTCAGGAGGCCGAGGGCGAAGATCACGAGGCTGCCCGCCAGCATGGCGGCGGCCGTGGTGGGGAACGACCGGTCCCAGCCCCGCTCCGCCAACGCGCCGGTGGCCGCCGCCGCGAACGGGAACGCCGCCAGGTAGCCGGCCGTGGGCCCGAGGAACACCGCGAACCCGCCGGTCCCCCCGGCGAAGACCGGCAGCCCGGCCGCGCCCTGCGCGAGGTACAGCGCCTGCGCCAGGAAGCCGCGGCGCATCCCGAGCACCGCGCCGGCGAGCAGCACGGCCCACGTCTGCCCGGTGAGGGGCACCGGCGTGAACGGCAGCGGGATGGACACCTGCGCGGCCAGCGCGGTCGCCACGCTCGCCCCGGCGACCAGGAGCGCGTCCGAGCGGAGGCTGCCGCGGGGCACCGCGACGTCGGCCAGCGTGATCGTGCGTGCGGTCACGACCTTCCTCCTTCGAAGCGCCGGGCGGCGCGGCTACTCCACCCGGCAGATGAGGCCCTTCAGGTACTCCGCCTCGGGTAGCCCGAGGAGTACGGGATGATCCGCCGGCTGCGACAGGCGGTCCAGCACCTGCACGTCCCGGTCCGCGTCCACCGAGGCTCCGAACACGATCTTGCGGAACAGCTCCGCGGGGACGAGCCCCGAGCACGAGAACGTGGCGAGGATGCCGTCCGGCTCCAGGAGCTGCATGGCCAGCATGTTCAGGTCCTTGTACGCCCGCGACGCGCGGTCGACCAGCGATGCGTTCTTCGCCAGCTTCGGCGGGTCCGCGATCACCGCGCCGAAGCGGCGGCCTTCGGTGCGCAGCGTGCGGAGCAGCTCGAAGACGTTCTCGCGACGGAACTCCACCGCGTCCGGCGCGAACCCGTTCTCCGCGACGTTGCGCGCGGCGAGCGCGGAGGCCTCCGCGGACGAGTCCGCATGCACGACGCGCGCGGCGCCGGCCGCGAGCGCGTGCACCGTGAAGCCGCCGGTGTACCCGAAGAGGTCCAGGACCTCCCGCCCCGCGCACCACGCGGCCACGCGCGGCCGGTTCTCCCGCTGATCCAGGTAGAAGCCGGTCTTGTGGCCGCGGTGCGGGTCCACCAGGAAGCGCACCGCGCGGCCGTCGTGCGCGCGCTCCTCGATCGCCAACTCGGCGGGCGGCTCCGCGCCCAGGAGCGTGCCGGACTTCTTCGTCAGGCCCTCGCGCTGCCGGACGTCCACGTCGCTCCGCTCCCAGACGCCGCGCACGGGCCCGCCCGCGGCGGCCGCCTCCTCCGCCGCGATCGCGGCGATCTCGTGCTTCACGCGCTCGATCCCGAGCGTGAGCGACTGCAGCACGAGCCACTCCCCGTACCGGTCCACCACGAGGCCCGGCAGCCCGTCCGACTCCGCGTTCACGAGGCGGGCGACGCGGGCCGCGCCGCGCGCCGCCACCGCGCGCGCGATGCGGCGCCGCCAGAATGCGGCGTCGATCGGCTCGTCCTCGTCCCAGGTCAGGACGCGGCCGACGATCTGCGACTTGCGGTTGATGTACGCGCGGGCGAGGAAGTGCCCGCCCGCGTCCGCCACGTCGGTGACATGGCCGTCGGGCGCGTCCCCGAGGGAGGCCACGGACCCGGAGAAGATCCACGGATGCCGGCGGCGCACGGACTTCTCGCGGCCGCGCTGGAGCACGAGCGATGCGGGCATGGCGGGGCGACCTCGCGGGAGACGCGCGGAAGGAAGTGGGGGACGCTAGCTCGCGCGCGGCGGGACCGACTGGCGCTTCCGCGTCATGTTCTCGGCCATGGCCGCCAGGGTGAGGCCGCCGACGCCGCCGAGGAACGTCTCCCGGAAACCCTTCCAGGAGTCGTGCATCGGGCAGGGCATGTCGTCGCGGCACTCGTCCAGGCCCAGGACACAGCGCCGGCGGATGGAGTCCATGCCGTCGATGGCTTCCACGACGTCCTTGACCAGGATGGCGTCCGGGGATCCCACCAGCGTGAACCCGCCGCCCGGTCCCCGCATCGCCTTCACCAGGCCCTTGTACGTGAGCTGGTTCAGGATCTTCGCCAGGAAGTGGCGCGGGATGTCCTCCGTTTCCGCGATCTCCTTCACCTGCACCGGCCGGCCGTCGCCGTAGGCGGCGAGGTGCGTCAACGCGCGCAGTGCGTACTCGCACACGGTCGTGAAGAACATGGTCCGGACCTCTTGTGCTCGGGACTCGCGCACAGTAGAGGAACCTGAACTCCGCGTCAACTCCATGCTCGGGCAGCGGTTAGCCGCGTGCTTCGAGGCCGTGCGCCGGCTAGCCCGGCGGCCAGGCCAGCACCCGGCCCCCCAGCACGTGGACGTGCAGGTGGTCCACGCTCTGCCCCCCGTCCGCCCCGCGGTTCACGACCACCCGGTACCCTCCGCGCAACCCGGTCGCCGCGGCCGCGCGCCGGGCCGCGAGCAGCAGGGCCCCCAGGAGCGCGGCGTGCTCCTCGGTGGTCGCGTCCAGGTCCGGCAGGTGCTCCTTCGGGATGACGAGGACGTGCGTGGGCGCCTGCGGCGAGATGTCGTGGAACGCCAGCAGGCGATCGTCCTGGAACAGCACCTTCGCGGGAATCCGTCCCGCGGCGATCTCGCAGAAGATGCAGCTCATGCTCCCTCCCGGGTGTGCAGCGCGGCGATCGCGAGCGCGACCGCCACGATGGCCGCGGTCTCGGTGCGCAGCCGTTGCGGCCCGAGCGTGACCGCGATCGCGCCGGCCCGCCGCGCGTGCTCGGCCTCCTCGTCGCGGAACCCGCCCTCCGGTCCCACGAGCACGGTGACCGCCGCGTCGCGCGGCGCGTCCGCGAGCGCGTGCACCACGGGCCGCGCGCCGTCCCCCGGGTGGGCCAGCAGCAGCGCGCCGCCTTCCGCGCGCGCCGCGGCCACCACGTCGGCGAACGGGACGAACCCCGTGATCTCCGGAACCCACGCGGCCTCGCTCTGCGCGGTGGCGGAGCACGCCACGCGGCGCCAGCGCGCGAGCCGCTCCGTGCCGTCCTTCCCGCGCACGACCGAGCGCTCCGTGAGCATCGGGATGATGCGGCCCACGCCGCACTCCGTGCACTTCTCCACCGCGGTCTCCATGCGCGTGCCCTTCGGCGGCGCCACCGCGAGCGTGACGCGCGCGCCGGCGCCGCGCGGGAGCACGCGCTCCTCCACGACGTCCGCGACGACCGCCGCCTTCGACACGGCGCTCGCGGCCAGGAGGTACTCCCGCCCCTCGCCGTCCGTCGCGAGGAACCGGTCCCCCGCGCGGATGCGCAGCGCGGTGAGGTGGCGGCGTTCGGCGCCGTCCACGCGGAAGCGCGCGCCGTCGCGGAGCGACGCCGGCAGGAAGATGCGGTCCATGGGGGCGAGCCTACGCCGTGGGCGGCGGGCCGGGAAGCGTCATCGGAACGTGTCCCGGATCCGGTCGAACAGGCTGCGCGACGTCGGCGGCATCACGTCCTGCACCTCGGCCAGGCGCTCGAGCAGCTTCCTCTCCTCGCCGGACACCTTCGTGGGCGTCCACACGCGCATGCGCACGATGAGATCGCCCTTGCGGGAGGAGTGCAGGTGCGGGAGACCCTGCCCGCGCAGCCGGAACAGCTTGTGCGACTGCGTGCCGCCCGGCACGTCCAGGCGCACGGCGCCCGTGAGCGTGGGCACGTCCACCTTCCCGCCGAGCGCGGCCACGGTGAACGGCACGGGCACGTCGCACAGCAGGTCGTCCTCGTGGCGCTCGAAGACCTCGTGCGGCTTCTCCTCGATGAGGATGATGAGATCCCCCGGCGGCCCGCCGTGCGGGCCCGCATGGCCCTTGCCGGAGATGGGGATGTAGTTCCCCTCGTGCACACCGGCGGGCACGTCCACGGAGATGGTCTCGGAGACCTCGCGCCGCCCTTCGCCGCGGCACGCGGGGCACGGGTCCGTGATCGTGCGGCCGGTGCCGCCGCAGCGACGGCACGGCGACACGCTCACGAACTGCCCGAGGAACGACCGCTGCACGTGGCGCACCTGCCCCGCGCCGCCGCACTCCGTGCACGTGGCCGGGCTGGACCCCGCGCGCGCGCCGGAGCCGCCGCAGGTGTCGCAGCGGCCGAGCCGCTTCAGCTTGATCTTCTTGGACGCGCCCTTCGCGATCTCCTCCAGCGTCAGCGCCAGCCGGACCTGCAGGTTCTGCCCCGCGCGCACGCCGCCGCGCGCGCCGGTCGCCGCGCCGCCGAAGAAATCCTCGAAGGAACCGCCGCCGCCGAAGTCGCGCATGAACGCGCGCAGCGCGTCGGAGAGGTCGAAGCCCGCGAAGTCCCCCGCACCCGGGCGGCCGAAGCCGCCGCCGTCCACGCCCGCGGGTCCGAACTGGTCGTAGCGCGCGCGCTTCTCCGGGTCCTTGAGGACCTCGTACGCCTGCGTGGCCTCCTTGAACTTCTCCTCGGCGGCCTTGTCCCCGGGGTTCCGGTCCGGATGGAACTCCAGCGCCTTCTTCCGGTACGCCTTCTTGATGGCCTCGGCGTCGGCGCCCTTCTCCAGGCCCAGCACGTCGTAGTAGTCGCGAACGGTCATTCCCCACCCGACGCCGGATCGGCGTTCCCTTCCGCGGGCCGCTCGGCCGGCGCGGGCGCCGGGGCGGCCGCCACCAGCACCTTCGCGGGACGCAGCACGCGGTCCTCCAGCAGGTAGCCCGGCTGGATGACCTGGATCACGGTGTTCGGCTCCGCGCCGTCGGTCGGCAGCGCGCCGAGCGCCTCGTGCACCTCGGGATCGAACGGCTTCCCTTCCGCCTCGATGCGCGCCACGCCCTTGCGATCCAGGAGATCGTGCAGGCCGCGCGCCACGAGCTGCATGCCCTCCAGGAAGGAGGGCGGCACGCCGTCGCCCGCGTGGGCGAGGGCGCGGTCGAAGTTGTCCGCCACGTCCAGCAGCTCGCGCAGCACGTCGGCGCGGCCGCGGCGCTGCGACTCCTCGCGGTCCCGTTCCGTGCGGCGGCGGTAGTTGTCGAACTCCGCCAGCGTGCGCAGCGCGCGGTCCGACGCGGCCGCGATCTCCGCGCGGGCCGCCGCAAGCTCCTGCTCCAGCGCCGCGCGCGCGGCCTCGACCGCCTCCGCGCCGCCGGCCGCGTCGCCGGCGCCCGCCGAATCCTCCGCCGGACGCGGCCCCGGCGCCGTGTCGTCGATCGCCTCGATCTCCTCGGTCTTCCTCTTCTTCGACATCGTCTCCATCCGTACGGGTCGGGACGCGGTTCGCGTCAGTTCCGGGCGAGGGCGCCGGCCACGGCGCCGGCCACGTAGTCCACGAGCGACACGACGTGGTCGTACAGCATGCGGGTGGGGCCGATCACGCCGATCGAGCCGCCGAACTCGCCGAAGCGATAGGAGCCGGCCACGACGCTGCAGCGCTTCAGCTCCGCCACGGGCAGCTCCTCGCCGATGGTCACGCTCACCTGCCGGCGGTGGCGCGTGGGTTCGAGCAGGCCGGAGAGCACGTCCCGCGCCTCCAGCACGCGGAACACCGCGCGCAGCGCCTCGCGGTCCGCGAACTCCGGCTGGCCGAGCATGTTCGACGTCCCCCACAGGTGGAAGTGCCCGCCGCGATCGTCCTCCTGCAGCTCGCGCGCGCCGCGCATCACCAGAGGCGCCACCGCGAGCCCGCGCAGCCGCACGCGCACCTCCTCGTCCGCCTCCAGCGCGCCCACCTCGCCGAGCGTGCGGTGCCGCGCCACCGCGTTCACCGCGAGCAGCGCCGCGCGCAGCTCGTCCGAGCCGATCTCGACGGGCGACGTGACGATCACCGTCCGCTCCAGCCCCGCGGACATGCGGAACACCACGAGCAGCCGGCGCTCGTCCACCTGGCTCAGCTCGATCCGGTCCACCACGCCGCGGTCGTACCGCGGCGAGAGCACCACGGAGAGCTGGTCCGACAGCCGGCCGAGCACCACGCACGCCACCTCCAGCAGCGTCTCCAGGCTGCCGAAGCGATCGGCGCCGAGCGCGTCGTCCACCGCGCGCGCATGCCGTTTCGCGAGCGGCGCCGGGCGCATGATGGAGTCCACGTACCGGCGGTATCCCGCGTTCGTCGGCAGCCGGCCGCCGGAGGTGTGCAGGTGCGTGAGCAGCCCCTTCTCCTCCAGGTCCATCATGCAGTTGCGGATGGACGCGGGGGACAGCCCCAGCCCGCAGTGCCGCGCCACCCAGCGCGACCCCACCGCCTCCGTGGACGTGACGTAGCCGCGCACCACCGTGCCGAGCACGCTGGCCTCGCGCGGCGTCAGGCTCACGGGTCCTTCCGGACGGGGCACGGGGGTCCTCCCGGGCGGGGTGTTGGCACTCTTGGGGGTCGGAGTGCCAGCCGCGGCAAGATAGGGACCCCCCGCGATCGCGTCAAGCCCGGGCAGTTCGTCCCCGCCGGTCGGGGGGCTCGTCCCGATCCTCTCGGCGCCCGCGGCGCCCGCGGCTAGGATGGGCCCCCGGCATCCGGATCCGGCACCCCGATCCGGCGCCCCGATCCCGTGGAGGTCTCCGTGCCCGTCCGTCCCCTCGCATCCGCCGCCGCATGCCGCGGGGCCCGCGTGCTGTCCGTCGCCCTTCTCGTCGCCCTCGCCGCACCCCTCGCCGCGCCCCGGGCCGCCGCGGAGACCGTCGTCCTCGGCGACCTCCCGCGCCGCGCGTGGCTCGGCACCCAGCTCGTCCCCGGGCCCGACGGACCCACCGTGGCCGCCATCCTGGAAGGCGGCGCCGCGGGGCTTCGCGAGGGGGACGTGCTGCGCTCCCTGGAAGGCGCACCGCTGGCCGCGCCGGGCGCGGTGGCCGGGGCGCTCGCGGGGCGGCGCGGCGGGCAGACCGTGCGCATGGGCATCCTGCGCGACGGCGCCGAGCAGGAGGTGGACGTCACCCTGAAGCCCTTCCCCTTCGAGCAGTCGGACGAGTTCGACGTGATCTACGACGTCGTGGAGCTCGGCGACGTCCGGATGCGCAGCGTGATCACGAAGCCGAAGGGCGGGCCCGCCCGGCTGCCGGCCGTGCTGTTCGTGCAGGGCCTGCAGTGCGCGCCGCCCGATCAGCCGCTCGGCGACCCCGGCACGGTGCTGCAGCTCATCCACGAGATGACGCGCGCGGGGTACGCCGTCATGCGCGTGGAGAAGCAGGGCTCGGGCGACGCCACGGGGACGCCGTGCCAGGACATCGGCTTCGCCGCCGAGGTGGACGGCTTCCGCGCCGCGCTCGCGAAGCTCCTGCGCACGGAGTTCGTGGACCCCGAGCAGGTCTTCCTCTTCGGGCACAGCATGGGCGGAATCGAGGCGCCCATCCTCGCCGCGGAGATGCCGGTGAACGGGGTCGTGGTCTTCGGGACCGGCGTCCTGCCGTGGGCCGAGTACCTCGTGGAGAACGAGCGGCGGCAGACCGTGCTGGATCCCGCGGCGGACCTCCCGGCCCTCGAGGCGCGCTGCCGGCTGCTCGCGGACTTCCTGCACGAGGTGTTCCGCAAGGGCCGGCCCATCCCCGAGGTGGTGGCGGAGCGGCCGGACATGAAGCACATCGCGGACGACTACTGGCCGGACGGCGAGCGCAGCTTCGGCCGGCACCTGCGCTTCTACCGCGAGCTGGACGCCACGAACTCCGCGGAGGTGTGGGCGAAGGTGGGCTCGCCGGTGCTGGCGGTGTGGGGCGACCTGGACTTCACCACGTGCGAGGCGGAGCACCGCTACATCGCGGACATCGTGAACCGCGCGCACCCGGGCAACGGCACGGTCGTGGTCCTGCCGAACGTGTTCCACGCGTTCAACGTGCGCGAGTCCGTGGCGCAGACCCTGGAGGCGCCGTGGCAGGGTCCGCTCGCGGAGTCCGTGGTGGAGACCGTGCTGGACTGGATGCGCGAGGTGCGCATGTGAGGCCGCCGCGGTTCCCCGTGCTCGCGCTCGCGGCGGCGGCAGCGGCGGCGGCCGGCGTCGTCGCCGCCCCGGGCGCGCTCGCCACCCTGACCCGCACGGGCGAGGCGGAGGCGCCGAAGCGCCTCGCGGCGCACATGGTCGCGCGCAGCGTGCTCCGCATGTACGACACCTACAACGACGTCTGGGGCTACACCGCGCCGGACGGCCGCGAGTACGCGCTCGTGGGCACCAGGATCGGCGTGTCGGTGGTGAACATCACCGACCGCGAAGCGCCCTACGAGACGGGCTTCTTCGGCGGCCCCACGTCCACGTGGCGGGACATCAAGACCTTCCGGACCACGATGTACATCGTGAACGACACCGAGGGCGGGATGCAGATCGTGAGCCTGGACGATCCGGAGCATCCGCGCGCCGTCGCCGCCTACCTCGGCATCCGCCGCGCCCACAACCTGTACGTGGACGCCGAGCAGCACACGCTGTACGTGGCCGGCTCGAACACCCACAACGGCGGCGTGATCGCGCTGTGGCTCAGCGACCCCGAGTCGCCGCGCCCGCGCTACATCTGGTCCGAGCGGTACGCGCACGACGTGCACGCCCGCGGCGACCGGCTGTACATCCCGGCGATCAACCACGCGCGGCTGGAGATCCTGGAGGTGGGCCGGGAGGGCGCCGGAACGCTCACGCCGCTCGGGATCATCTCGAACTACCCCGCGGCGAAGACCCACGCCGTGTGGCCCACGAAGGACGACCGGCACGTCATCACCGTGGACGAGACCCCGGGCGCGTTCACGCGAATCTGGAACGTGGAGCACCTGCCGGCCGTGGACGAGGTGGCGTCCTACCGTCCGCTGGACTCGACCACGTCGATCCCGCACACCGTGTTCGTGGACGGCGACCTCGCGTTCCTGTCGTACTACACGGCCGGCGTGCGCGTCCTGGACATCACGGACCCCGCGGCGCCGGAGGAGGTGGCGTTCTACGACACGCGTCCGGGCGACGAGGGCCCGTCGTTCTCCGGCTGCTGGGGCGTCTACCCGTTCTTCCGGCGCTCCCCGGGCCTCGTGGTGGCGTCCGACGTCGAACGCGGCCTGTTCGTCCTGCAGCTCGCGCCGGCCCTGGCGGCGAAGGAGGGGGACCTGATCGGCCCGGGCGCGGAGGGGGCCGTCCGGGCGGAGGCCCCGCGTGCCGTCGCCGCGGCGCCGCGCGTGGGGGCATCGTACGCGACGACCGTGGACATCGTGGACGTGACCGGCCGCCGCGTGCGCCGGCTGCAGGGCGCCGACGCCACCGACCCCGCGCGGACCTGGGACCGACGGGACGACACGGGCGGCGCCGTGGCCGCGGGCGTGTATTTCGTGGCGGACCCGCGCGGCGCGACCCGTCCGACCCGACGGATCGTGGTCGTCCGCTAAGGGGCGAGGAGCGACTCGAACACCGAGTCCGCCAGCAGCCGGCCGCGAGGCGTGAGCCGACAGCGGCCATCCCCGCCGAGTTCCACGCGGTCGTCGCGTCGGGCGTCCGCGATCGCGCCCCGCAGCCGCCCGGCCCCGCGCACACCCGCCAGCCGCGCCTCCACGTCCACGCCCGCCGCGGTGCGCAGCCCCAGGTACAGGTCCTCCGCGGCCCACGTCGCGTCGTCCAGGACCTCGGCCGGCTCCGCGGCGCCCTCCCCCGCCTCCACGCGGCGCACGTACGCGTCCAGATCCGGCACGTTCGTCCAGCGTGCGTTGCGCACGTGCGACGCCGCGCTCGCGCCCACGCCGAGGAGGTCGCCGCCCTGCCAGCTCGCGAGGTTGTGGCGGCACTCGCGGCCGGGGCACGCGAAGTTCGAGATCTCGTAGCGGCGCACGCCGTGACGCGCCAGCACGTCCTCCGTCGCCTCGAACATGTCCGCGCGCGCGTCCTCGTCCGGCGGCACGAACGTCCCGGCCGCGCGCCGGCGCGTCAGACGCGTGCCTTCCTCGAACGTCAGCTCGTACGCGCTCACGTGTTCGGGACCCATGGCCGCGGCCTCGTCCAGCTCCGCGGCCCAGTCCGCCGGCGTCTGGCCCGGCCGGCCGAAGATCAGGTCCACGCCCACGTTGTCGAAGCCCGCGGCGCGCGTCGCCGTCAGCGCCGCCGCGTTCTCCTCCACCGTGTGCGTGCGCGTCAGCGTCCGCAGGCCGTCCGCGCGCAGGGACTGCCAGCCCAGCGTCAGCCGGTTCACGCCGGCGGCGCGCCACGCATCCAGCGCCGCCGCGCCCAGCCCGTCCGGGTTCGCCTCCAGGCTGACCTCGGCGTCCGGCTCGAACGCGAACGCCTCCCGCGCCGCCGCGGTGAGCGCCGCCACGTCCGCCCCGTCCATGAGGCTGGGCGTTCCGCCGCCGAAGTACAGCGAGTGCACGGGGCGCCCGGCGAACCGCGGGTCCGCCGCCATCCCGGCGATCTCCCGCCGCACGGCCGCCAGGTACCGAGCGCGGACATCCCGCCGGCCCACGACGAAATAGAACGCGCAGTAGTGGCAGCGCGCCGCGCAGAAGGGGAAGTGGACGTACAGGCCGACGGGTCGGCGACGCTCGTGCGGCTCGTGCGGCTCGTGCGGCACGGGGCGGGCCTCCCCCGTCACCGCTCGATCTTCAGCACGGAGAGGAAGGCCTCCTGCGGGACGTTCACC
>CAYYFX010000102.1:0-14521 GCA_964471155.1 uncultured Gemmatimonadota bacterium
GTGAACGGGTCGTCCGGCATCGCGGTGGGCATGGCCACGAACATCCCGCCGCACAACCTGGGCGAGGTGTGCAAGGCCATCTGCGCCGTGATCGACGAGCCGGAGCTGGACGACAAGAAGCTCCTGCGCATCGTGACCGGCCCGGACTTCCCCACCGGCGGCATCATCTACGGCCGCGGCGGCATCCGGGACGCGTACCTCCCCGGCCGCGGCCGCGTGGTGATCCGCGCGAAGGCGAACATCGAGACGTACAAGAACGGGCGCGAGGCCATCATCATCACCGAGATCCCGTACGCGGTGAACAAGTCCAACCTGCTGGAGTCCATCGCGCACCTGGTCCGGGACGACAAGATCCAGGGCATCAGCGACCTGCGGGACGAGTCCGACCGCGACGGCATGCGCATCGTGCTGGAGACCAAGCGCGACGCGAACGCCAACGTGATCATGAACCAGCTCTTCAAGCACACGCAGATGCAGGTCACGTTCGGCGTGATCATGCTGGCGCTGGTGAACGGCCGCCCGAAGGTGCTGACGCTGCGCGAGCTGCTCACGGAGTTCGTGGAGCACCGCGTCCAGATCGTCCGGCTGCGCTCCGAGTTCGAGCTGCGGAAGGCCGAGGCGCGCGCCCACATCCTGGAAGGCCTGAAGATCGCCCTCGACAAGATCGACGAGGTCATCAAGGTCATCCGTGCGTCGAAGACCCCGGACGACGCGAAGAACGCGCTGCAGAGCCGGTTCGGGCTCTCGGAGCCGCAGTCCCAGGCCATCATCGACATGCGCCTGGCGCGGCTCACGGGCCTGGAGCGCTCCAAGATCGAGGAGGAGTACGCGGAGCTGCTCAAGCTCATCGAGCGGCTCAAGACCATCCTGTCCTCGCGGCAGAACATCCTGGCGGTGGTGCGCGAGGAGACGGAGGGGATCGCGAAGGAGTTCGGCGACGACCGGCGCACCGAGATCGTCGACGACACCGGCGAGTTCGCCATCGAGGACCTGATCGCCGAGGAGGACATGGTCATCACGATCAGCCACCTCGGGTACATCAAGCGCCTCCCCGTGGGCACGTACCGGCGGCAGGGTCGCGGCGGCCGCGGCATCACCGGGGCCACCACGAGGGACGACGACTTCGTGGAGCACCTGTTCATCGCCAGCACGCACGAGTACATCCTGTTCCTCACGGACCGCGGCCGTCTGTACTGGCTGAAGGTGCACGAGCTCCCGGAGGGCGGGCGGACCGCGCGCGGCAAGGCCATCGTGAACCTGCTCCCGCTGGAGAAGGAGGAGCAGATCTGCGCCTACGTCCCGGTGAAGCAGTTCACCGAGGACCACTTCCTGGTGATGGCCACGAAACTCGGCACGATCAAGAAGACGTTCCTCACGGAGTTCTCGCGGCCGCGGCGGTCGGGGATCATCGCGCTGTCGCTGGACGAGGGGGACCGCCTGATCGGCGCGGTCATCACGGACGGCGCGCACGACATCCTGCTCGCGAAGTCCGGCGGCAAGGCCATCCGCTTCCCCGAGCGCGACGTCCGCCCCATGGGCCGCGGCGCCCGCGGCGTGCGCGGTGTGGAGCTGGAGGGGGACGAGCACGTCGTGGGCATGGTGTGCGTGAAGGGCGAGAACTCGTCCATCCTCGTGGTGACCGAGAACGGCTACGGCAAGCGCACCATCCTGGACGACTACCGCATCACGCATCGCGGCGGGAAGGGCATCATCACGGTGAAGGCCACCGAGCGGAACGGCGCGCTCGTGGCCATCAAGGAGGTGGCGCCCACCGACGAGCTGATGCTGATCTCCATGAAGGGCATCCTCATCCGCATGTCGGTCGAGGGGATCGCGGAGATCGGGCGGAACACCCAGGGCGTTCGGCTGATGAAGCCGGGCGAAGGGGACCGCGTGGTGTCCGTGGCCCGCGTGGTGGGCGGGGAGGACGAGCCGGAGGTCGGCGGGGACGGGGACGGGGCGGCGTAACGCCGCCCCTCTCGCGGTTCGGGCCGCCCGTGGACCTGCGCATCCGCCGGGACGATCTCTCGGGCGAGGCCACGCGCCGGCTCATCGCGCGGCACCTCGCCGGGATGCACGAGGATTCCCCGCCCGGCGGCGTCTTCGCGCTCGACGTGGAGGCGCTGCGGGCGGGCGACGTGACCTTCTGGTCGGCGTGGCTCGGCGACGAGATCGCAGGTTGCGGCGCCTTGAAACGGCTGGACGCCGAGCGCGGCGAGATCAAGTCCATGCGGGTGGCCGACGCGTTCCTCGGGCGCGGCGTGGGCCGCGCGATCCTGGAGCACCTGATCGCCGAGGCGCGCTCGCGGGCGATGACGTCGCTGTGGCTGGAGACCGGCTCCGGCGAGGCCTTCGCCCCGGCGCTGCGCCTGTACGAGAGCGCGGGCTTCACCCGCTGCGGTCCCTTTGCGGGATACGCGGACAACGGGTTCAGCGTGTTCATGACGCGGCGGATCTGAAGCGCCCCACGCCTCCGCGCCCCCGCGTCCGGGTATGCCCGGATCCTCGCGCGTCCCCGCCCCCGGCCATTGCGGGGCCCGGGGAGGCCGCCCCGGCCATTGCGAACGCCCGGGGAGGCCGCCAGGATGACAAGGAAACTTGTCGGCTGTCTTCGGGGGCCTGTGGAGGCGAGGTGCGGCCGGTGGACGAACACCACATCGTTCGCGACCTGCGCACCGCCGCGGTGCTGTTCCATCCCATGCGGATGCGGATCCTCGAGCACCTCGTGGACCCGGACACGGCGGCCGGGGTGGCGCGGCACCTGCGCCTGCCGCGGCAGAAGGTCAACTACCACCTCCGGCAGCTCGAGGCGCGCGGCCTGGTCCGACTCGTGGAGGAGCGCACGGCCGGGAACAGCACGGAACGTCGCGTGCAGGCCGCGGCGCGTCGGATCGTCCTGAGCCCGCGTCTCCTCGGGCGGCTGGCCGCGGATCGCGAGGACGGCACGGCAGAGGGCACCGCGCGGCTGCTCGCCGTGGCGGCGCGGCTCGAGCGGCAGGTGCCGGAGGCGGGCGGGGACGGCGCGGCGGTCCTGGACGCGGATCTCCGGCTGGAGCCGGAGGAGGTGTCGGCCCTCCGCGAGGATCTTCGCCGGGTCCTGGCGCGCTGGTCGGCGCGCGGCGGCGCCTCGGGCGGCACCTCCGGCGGCGCATACCGGGTGACCGTGGCCGTGCACGCGAAGTCCACCGCGCACGCGTCGCTGCCGGCGCCCCGGGCGGGCGCCGCGGGAAACGGCGGGTGAACCCGGCCTAGGACTGCGCGGAGGAGGCGCCCTCGGCGCCGGCGCCCGCGTCGGCACCGGCCTCTTCCTTCCCGCCGCCGGCGCCCGCGGTGGCCGCATCCCGCGCGGCCTTCGCGCCCTTCTCCATCGGCTCGTCGTTCTCGTCGAGGCGGTCCTTCTTGTACAGCTTGAACAGCTTGCGCGCCTCGAGGCAGTCGTCCATCACCTTCGCGAGGTGCGGCGACATCCACGGCTTCCGCTTCAGCGTGCCGCTGCCCGTGTTCAGGAAGAACTTCTTCGGCGCGCACGGCAGGTCCCAGAAGTTGTGCGTGGCGACGACGCGGGCGGTGCTGCTGGTCTGGATGCGCGCGTCCGCCTTCCCCAGGAACCGGTTCGCGTTCTCCGGGCTACCGCCGATCAGGGGATTCGAGTCCCCCTCGATGCCCACGTGGTAGGCCTCGTTGTCCTCGAACGTGCACCGGAAGATCCGCGGCTCGCCCTCGATGGACGCCACCACGCCGTACTGGTTGTCGCGGATGGTGCTGTCCAGGAGCACGGCGGAGGAGACCTCCATCACGACGCCCACGTTCTTGTGGCCCTCCACGAGCGCGTTCGAGATCTCCGGCGACGTGTCCTGCAGCAGGATCCCCGTGTCGCCGTTGTTCACGACGGTGGCGGTCTCGATGCTCAACTCGCAGTCCGACGCCTGGATGCCGATGTTCCCGTTCTCCGACGCGGTCACGTTGCGGAGCCGGACGGGCGACGTGCCGGTGCTGATGTAGACGCCGAACTTCTCGCTCTTCGTGAACCGGCAGTCCTTCGCGTCGGCGCCGCCGCCCTGCACGAACAGGCCCGCCGTGCCGGAGCCGGTGGCGGACACGTTGCGCAGGTACGGCGCGGACCCCTTGTGCGACGCCACGGCGTAGTCGCAGCCGCTGATGGCCACGTCCTCGACGATGGGCCGGCTGTCCGAGTTCACGAGGAGCCCGCGCTTGGCCACGTCCCGGCCGTCGATCGTGAACCCGATGAACTGCGTGGAGTTGGAGCAGCGCTGGAAGGTGACCACGGCCTCGTTGATGTTCGCCGTGTCCCCGTACGCGATGGTGGTCTTCGCCGCGCCCTCGGTGGAACGGATGACCAGGCGGTCGCCCTTCGTCTCCGTGAGCAGGACGCTCTCGCGGTAGATCCCGGGGCCCACCTCGATCACGTCGCCGGGCTCGGACGCCGCGACGGCCTCGGAAATGGTGGCGAAGTCCGCGGGGACGCGGCGCGTGGTCTCGGCGGCCGCGACGGACGCGACACCTCCGAGGAGGGCGAGCGCGAGCAGGGCACGAACCGGATAGCGAGGCGACAGGAACGACATGATCAGGCTCTCTCGGGACAGCGGCCCGGGGGCGCCCGGAGGGCGCGTTGACAGCCCCCGGGACGGGTTGCTAGCTTGCGAAGGCTCTACCTCACCATCCAGGACGCTCCTGCCCATGTCAAGTCCGCGGAAGGTCTCGGACTCCACGGTCCGCCGCCTTTCACTCTATCTTCGCATTCTCCGGGACGCGCGGGGCCGGGGGGAGACCACCATCTCCTCGGATCGCCTCGCGGACGAGGGCGGTCTCACGTCCGCCCAGGTCCGCAAGGACCTCTCCGTGTTCGGCAACTTCGGGGTTCGCGGGCGGGGCTACGAGGTGGAGGCCCTGGAGAGCGCGCTCCGGGACATCCTGGGGCTGAACCGGACCTGGCGCACGGTGGTCGTGGGGGCCGGGAGGCTCGGGTCGGCGCTCTCGGGGTATACCGGGTTCGCGGGGCAGGGCTTCCGGATCCTCGCGCTGTTCGACACCGACCCCGCGAAGGTCGGGCAGCGGGCGGGCGAGGTGACGGTCCGGCCGATGGCGGATCTGGAGGCGTTCACGCGGGCGGAGGGCGTGTCGCTGGGCATCCTGGCCACGCCGGCGGCGGCCGCGCAGGACGCCGCGGACCGCATGATGGCGGCCGGGATCCGGGGCATCCTGAACTTCGCGCCCACGCGCCTGGAGGTCCCGGACGGCGTGTCCGTCCGGGATGTGAACCTCGTGATCGAACTGGAAGGGCTGTCCTACGCGCTGTCGGCGGGGGAGGCCTTCCCGGGGGGAGGCGCCGCATGACGACCGGCCGGCGAACGCGCTCCGCGGAGCACGCCCAGCACCGGCAGGACCTCCGCGAGAAGCGCCAGGAGGAGCGGCGCGCGCGCCGGGGACGGCGCGGCGCGAAGAAGGACCCCCGGAAGATCGCGGGCGAGGAGGTGGCCATCGTCGCCGGGCTCCGACTGCCGGCGGTGTCGCGCGAGGAGGCCGAGGAGAGCCTGGACGAGCTGGCGTCGCTCGTGCGCGCGTCCGGTGCGCGCGTGGCGACGCGCGCGTTGCAGAGCCGCGCGCGCGTGGACGGGCGCACGTTCCTCGGCAGCGGCAAGGCGTCGGAGCTGAAAGAGGAGGCGGCGCGCGTCGGGGCGAACCTGATCGTGCTGGACCACGACCTCTCGCCCGCGCAGGGCCGCAACCTCGAGAAGATCCTCGACCTCAAGGTGCTGGATCGCACCGAGCTGATCCTGGACATCTTCGCGCGGCGCGCGCGCACGCCGGTGGCGAAGCTGCAGGTGGAGGTGGCGCAGCTCGAGTACCTGCTGCCGCGGCTCACGCGGCTGTGGGAGCACCTCAGCCGCACCGGCGGCGGCATCGGCACGCGCGGCCCCGGCGAGACGCAGCTCGAGGTGGACCGCCGCCGCATCCGCGACCGGCTGACCCGGCTGAAGGACCGGCTGTCCCGCACGGGCGAGCGCCTGGAGATCCAGCGCAACCTGCACGCGAACGTCTTCCGCGTGGCGCTGGTGGGCTACACGAACACGGGCAAGAGCACGCTGATGCACGCGATGACCGCGGCGGAGGTCGAGCGGCGCGACCGCCTGTTCGAGACGCTGGACGCCACCACGCGCGTCCTGGATCTCGGCCCGGGCTTCCACGTCACGCTGACGGACACGGTCGGCTTCGTGCGCCGGCTGCCGCACTCGCTGGTGGAGTCGTTCCGCGCCACGCTCGCCGAGGTGGCGGGCGCGGACCTGCTGCTGCACGTGCAGGACGTGTCGTCGAAGCACGGCGACGCGCAGCGCAAGTCCGTGGACGAGGTGCTGAAGGAGATCGGCGCGCAGGACATCCCGCAGCTCGCCGTGCTGAACAAGAGCGACCGCCTGGACGCGGAGACGCGGCTCGCGGTGCAGAAGCGCACGGCGGCCGATCCGGACGCGGTGCTCGTGTCCGCGCGGGACGGCCTCGGCCTGGATGCGCTGTGCGAGGCCATCCGCGCGCGGCTGCGCCGCGGCTGGCTGGAGGTGCGCGGTGCCGTGCCGCTCGCCGACGGCGAGGTGCTGGCCCGGCTGCGGGCGGTGGCGGAGATCCTGGAGGAGACCCCGCACCGGGACCAGCTGAAGCTGCACCTGCGCATCGAGCCCGCGGAGTGGCAGCGGCTGGCCGCGCGCTACGCGCAGCGCGCGCCGGCGCTGTTCGGCGCGGCCGCGGTTCAGCGGTAGGCGGCTTTCGCCCGCCCCCAGGACCGGAACTCCGGCGGCTCCACCGACGTCCCGGTCGCGGCGATCGTCAGCGTGGCGCGCGGATCGGACGGGTTGTCGCAGGGGATGGCTCCGCACTGCGCCACGAACACCGCGGTGGGCCACTCGACCGGCTGGCCGCACTCCTCGATCGACGTCCCCTCGCGCGAGAACTCCAGCGTGGCGAGCACGTGGTTGCCCGCCGTGGGCGACGAGACGTCCACGTCCACCCACATCTGCGAGTCGCAGAAGCATCGCAGTCCGCGGCACACGCACGAGTACGGCACGATGTTCGTGAACGGCCCGCGGTCCGGAAGCGGCATCCACGGCTCGTACGTGATCCGCCCGAGGATGTCCGAACAGCCCGGGTTCTTCGGGTCCGTGCCGCCGAAGCCCCACGCCACCAGGAGCTGCAGCTGCGAGAGGCCGAGATCGCCCTCGTCGAAGGAGACGATGATGTCCACCGGGGCGGAAACCGGTCCGATCACGGTGTTGACGAACGTGTCGGGATCCCCGTCGGCGCCCGCGTCCAGGAACACGTCGAGCGCGGACGCCGGGGCGGCGGCGAGCACCGCGGCGAGCACCACGGCGAGGACGGCGGCGGGAACGGGGCGACGGGGTCGCATGGCGGCCTCCCTGGGGTGGTCCGGGGGGGATCTGACGGCCGACCGAGCCCCGACCCTACCATCCGGGTGGGGGCCGCCACCACCCGTCCCCCGACCTCTGCTAGACTAAGGCGCTCCGACCCCAGCGCCGAAATCCAGGGTTGCGGCCCATCCGCCCCGGCGCCCCCCGAAACCACCCGAAAGGACCCCCGATGCTCGTCCTCGGCATTTCGCCCCTCGACAAGGACTCGACCGTCTCCCTGCACGAGAACGGCCGCATCACATGGGCGATCGGGGAGGAGCGGCTCTCGCGGGTGAAGCTGCAGGACGGCTTTCCCCACCTGGCGCTGGACGAGATCCTCCGCCGGACCGGGGTGAAGGCCGCGGACATCGACGTCGTGGCGTACCCCTTCTTCGACGGGGCCGAGGAGTCGCGGCTGGTCTGGAACGGGTTCCGGGAGGAATTGGCGCGGGTCACCGGCGCGTCGCTGTCGGAGTGCCACCGGGCGCTGAAGGCCATCGCCGGCTCCGGGCGCGTCCCCTCGCCGGGACCGCCGGTGCGCTTCGAGGGATACCGGGACTACATGGACAAGGCGGCGTCGCGCCGGCTGCTGTACAAGCTGACCGCGTCCACCACGGTCGCGGACAAGCTCTCGCACCTGGTGCGGTACTGGCAGTGGTGCCGGCAGGCGTCGGCGGACCACCACAAGTACTCGAACGAGCTGGTGCGCGAGCTGCAGACGCGCGGGCTGCTGGCGAAGCTGCAGCGCGTGGAGCACCACCACGCGCACGCGGCGAACGGCTACTACACGTCCGGCTTCGACGAGGCGCTGTGCTTCTCGCTGGACGCGTACGGCTCCGGCATGACGGGCTGCGTGGCGGTGGGCCGCCGCGGGAAGCCCATCGAGATGCTGCACCGCACGCCGTTCCCCCACTCGTTCGGCGTGTACTACGAGCAGCTCACGTCCGCGCTCGGGTTCAAGCCGAACCGGCACGAGGGCAAGATCCTCGGCCTGGCGGCGTACGGCGACCCGAAGCTGCTCATGGACGTGCTCATGGCGCGTTTCGAGGAGGGCGACGGCGAGGTCCGGCTCAAGGGCACGCTGAACGCGTTCTTCCCGCGGCTGCTCTCGCTGCGCTTCACGAAGCAGGACATCGCGGCCGCGCACCAGGTGGCGATGGAGCGCGTGGTGCAGCGCATGGTGAAGCACTGGGTGGACCGGACCGGACTGAAGGACGTGGTGCTGTCCGGCGGCGTCGTGTCGAACGTGAAGCTGAACCAGCGGATCTTCGAGGTGGCCGGCGTGGAGCGGATCTTCATCCACCCGGGCATGGGCGACGGCGGGCTCGGCACCGGCGCGGCCTTCCTCGTGGAGGAGAAGAACGGCTTCGAGCCGTACGTCCTGGACGACGTCTACTTCGGCCCGGACTACTCCGAGGCGGAGATGCGCGCGGAGCTGGAGAAGGCGGAGCTGCCGTACGAGCGCTTCGACGATGTGGAGGAGCGCATCGCGGACCTCGTGGCGTCGGACGTCGTGGTGGGGCGGTTCCACGGCCGCATGGAGTACGGGCCGCGCGCGCTCGGCAACCGCACCGTGATGTACCGCGCCAAGGACGCCAGCGTGAACTCGTGGCTGAACAAGCGGCTCGGCCGCACGGAGTTCATGCCGTTCGCGCCCGCCACGATGTTCGAGCACCGGCACGGGTCGTACCGGAACATCGACGGGGGCGAGTACGCGGCGCGGTTCATGACCATCACCTTCGACTGCACGAAGGAGATGATCGACCACAACCCCGCGGCCGTGCACGTGGACGGCACGGCGCGCCCGCAGCTCGTCACGAAGGACTCGAACCCCAGCTTCCACCGCGTGCTGGAGGCGTTCCGGCGCCGCACCGGCGTGCCCACGCTCATCAACACCAGCTTCAACATGCACGAGGAGCCGATCGTGTGCACGCCGTTCGACGCGGTGCGCGCGTTCAAGCTCGGGAAGCTGGGTGTGCTGGCGATGGGACCGTACATCGCGTGGCTGCCCGAGGACGGGAAGCCGAAGGCGCTGGCGGAGGCCGCGGCCACCGCGTAGCGGGCGTCAGATCTTGAAGCCGCGCTCGATCCGCTCGGGGCCGGGCGAGTACTTCGGGGGCGGCGGCGCGAACAGGACGCCCCCCGGCCGGAAGTGCAGCTTCTTGAGGCTGCCCGAGAAGTGGATCGTGTGGCCGCCGACGAAGGGGATCCAGCCGGACATCCCGTAGCCGGCGCTGGTCCAGCCGAAGACCTCGCCGCCGCCGCGCCGCAGGAAGAGCCGGCCCACCATCTCCAGGAAACCCGTGCCGAGCGAGCCCTCGGCCACGTTGCAGCCGTCGAAGTAGATGCGCGTGTACAGCGGGAAGAGCGCGTCGTAGCCGCGGCCCGCGAAGTCGTCCCGGAGCGTGGTGTCCCAGATCGACGAGCCGTTGATCTTGAGGTTGCCGGGGCCGCCGTGGCACTGGACGAGAAGCCGCGAGAAGTACGCCTTCTCCTTCACGAGGCGGTCGAGGATGAAGAGCATCGCGCTCTTGCTGTCCACGCCGTAGGACCGGACCCCGTCCGACGCGCTGAACCGGCCGTCCGCCTGGCTCCGGTCCTCTTCCGTGCTGGAGTCGTACAGGTACAGCTTCCCGAACATGTCCGCCCTCCCGGGTCGATGACCGGACCGCGGCGTCCTGGGTGGCCGTCCGGGATACGTCCGGGGCCTACGGCGCGAACGCGCGGGTCAGAGCGGGTTGCGGGCGTCGTCGGACGGGGAGTCCGGCGTGGTCGGGGCGGCGCTCGCCCCGAATGCGGCGGCCGGCGGCGCGGCGGGCGGGGCGGGCCTCCCGTCGCGACCCCATCGGCGCGCGGCGAGCAGCTCGACGGGGCTCGTCATCACACGGGACTGCCGCCGGCTCTCGCCCAGCTTCGCGATGAACTGGCCGAGATCGTCGATCTCCCGGTCGCCGGTCGTGGGGACCTGGACCACGGGCTCGCCGTCGGCCAGGGACATCGCGGCGCGGCCGATCTCCTCCAAGGGCTGGAGGATCGTGCGGGTGAGGTAGTTCGTGAGGATGAAGAAGACCACCGTCGTGAACAGGAACAGCGACGCGAACAGCCAGCGCACGTTCTCGAAGTCCCGCACGAGCGACGCGTTCGAAGAGCGGATCGCCACCCACGGCGAGGACGGGTCTCCCGGGCGCACCGGCTGCACGGCCACGGTGCCGCTCGGGACCACCTGCACCAGCGCCTCGCCCACCTCCGGCATGTCGCCGAAGGATCCCGCGGAAGCCGGCCAGCGGTCGATCGCGCGGCCGTTCGCGTCGACGAGGACGGCGGCCACGAAGGTGGGGTCGGAGGCGAGCCAGCGGGTCACCGGATCGAGCGCCGCTTCGGGCGTCGTCGCCGCGCCGCCCACCATCGCGGCCACGCCGCGGGCGGCGGTCGTCACGCGATCCTGGTACGCCGACAACGCCTGCGCCTCGTACGCGCGGGGCAGCACGATGCACACGACCGCGGACAGGCCGAGGAACGCCAGCGCGGACGCGGCGAGAACCCGCGTGCGCAGGGATCGCTGCACCTTGACGGACTGACCGCGCATGCCGCGCCTCCGGGTTCGACACCCTGGGGAAGCTGATCGTCTATTCGGGACGGGCCGATAGCCGCTTGAGCGCCGAGTGACGCGCGCGGCGAACGGAATGCAAAAGGCGGCTAGGGAAGGTAACCGAGGGCCTGCAACTGCTCCCGGATCGCGGGGTCCACATTCGCGCCGAGGGACGGCCCCACCCCGTCCGACCCCACGAGCCGGCGCCACACGGATATCGCGGCAAACAGGGTGTCCACCTCCGCGGGAATCGCCGCCGAGACGTCCAGTCGCTCCTGCGGATCGAACTCCAGGTCGAACAGCCGGACCCCCTTCGCGGAGTCCGCGTCCGCCTCCAGGACCAGCTTCCAGCGCGGCGTGCGCAGGTACTTCTGCTCCGGCCCGTACAGCACGGCCTCGCCGTAGGTGGACGGCACGGGGGCGCCGTCGGCCAGGTCGTGGCCGCGCACCGCGGGCGGCTCGTCGCACTCGATCCCGGCGAGCCCGAGCGCCGTGGGCGCCACGTCCACCAGCCGCGCGAGCCCGCCGTCCACGACCCCGGCGCCGCCGCCGGCGGGCCGGAGGAGCAGCGGCACGCGGATGACCTCGTCGAACATCGCGTGGCCGTGGCCGTAGCCTTCGTGCTCCCAGAACTCCTCGCCGTGATCCGCGGTGAACACGATCGCGGTGCGGTCGAGCGTGCCGTCCGCGTCGAGGCCGCGCAGGAGGCGGCCGATCGCGCGATCCGTGTACGAGACCTCGCCCACGTACAGCGCATGGATCTCGGCGCGCCCCTCGGCGCCGCCGGGGAACTCGCCGGCGCGGATCTCCTCCACGGTCAGCGACGACCCGACGAGGCGCGGCGCGCGGCCGAGCGCGAGCCGGTCGAACGGGGCCGGCGGCCAGTTCGGCAGGTGCGGGTCGAAGTAGTGCACCCAGAGGAGGAAACGGCCGTCGCCGGCGCGCTGCCACTCCAGCGCGCGCCGGGAGAGGCGCGCGGCATCGTCCGGCTTCACGAGGCGGAGCGACGCCTTCGACAGCGCGATGGCGAGATTCGTTCCGCGCACCGGATCCAGCAGCGCCGGGCGCTCGGCGACGTCGAACACGTCGAAGCCGCGCGCGAGCGAACCGGTGGCGAGCCACGGGTTCGACACGAAGGCAGCGGTGCGCAGGCCGGACTCGCGCGCGCACTCCGCGAGGGAGGTGACCGCATCCGACAGCCCCGACAGCTCCTCCAGCACGCGGTGCTCGCCGGGATAGGTGCCGGTCAGCATGGAGGCGAGCGACGGCAGCGTCCACGGGGACGGCGTGACGCACAGCGAACGCTGCGTGCCCGTGCGGGCGAGGCGGTCGATCCACGGCGTGCGCGCGTCCGGGTCGCCGCCGGCGCCGATGCGGTCCGCGCGCAGCGTGTCCACGGAGAGCAGCAGCAGGTTGGGCCCGTCGCCGGCGCCGCGCCCGCCATCCGGCCCCTGCCACACGGCCGCGCCCCGGATGACCGCGGGCACGAGCAGGACCGCGACCAGCGGAGACCACCGGGCGAGGCGCGCGAGCAGGCGCGGCCCGCGTCCCCCGAGAGCGAAGCGGACGGTCTCACCCGCCACGACGATGAGCAGCACGAGCGCCACGGCGCCGGCCAGCGCCGGCCCGAGATCCTGCGGCCCCCAGGGGATGCGCTTGTGGAGGTCGCGGGCCAGCGCGAGCGTGGCGGGCGCGGTGGCGAGGAACGCGGTGACGAGCCCGATGGCCCGGGCGGCCGAACGGGGCCGGGCCGACAGCGCGAGCAGCAGCGCCAGCGGGGCGGCCGCCAGCACCCCGATCGCGGCCCCGAAGGACGCCGCCTCCGGCAGGAGGCCGAACAGGTTCCGCGACGTGTTCCCGCGGAGCGCCGCCGCGACGGCATCGCCCGCGCCCGCCAGCCCCCCGAGGAGGGTGGCCGCGGCGAGCAGGGCAAGGAGCGTGGTCAGCCGGGACGGCCGGGGCGAAGGTGGCACGCGCGCTCCGGGAGGGGACGGTTCCTCCCCGGAGGGTAAGGAACGGGCGGACGAAGCGTCAACGCGATGCGCCCGGCATTGGTAAACTCCCCATCGTGCGTATCCATCCCCTCCTTCCGTCCGGGACGCTCGCGGTCCTCGCGGTCGCGACCGCCCCGGGGTCGCCGGCCGCGCCCGAGCTCCACGAGCCGCGTCTCCTCGTGGAGGCTCCCTCCGAGGTCGTGGCCGGCGAGGCCACGAGCTACAGCGTCCTCTTGCAGGAGGAGTGGGGGCGCGAGGGACCGTGGGTGCCCACGGCGGGGATCGAGCGCGCGATGCGACTCGAGGTGATGACGAGCGACTCCGCCGCGGAGCTGGAGTCGCGCGTCCTGCTGGAGCGGGCGGACCGCGGGCGGCGGCGGATCCCGGTCGTGTTCCGCACCCCGGGCTTCCAGCGGCTCGACGTGGTGGGCGACGCCGGCGTCTCCGGACGGAGCAACCCCGTGCGCGTGCTTCCGGCGGCGCCGGAGGCGCGCGTGTTCTGGGGGGATCTGCACGGGCACCTGCACACGCCGGGCGAAGGGCACACGGGTCCGATGGACCTGGACGAGTACGGGCGCATCCTGGCGGAAGGCCTGGCCTTCGCGCGGGACGCCTCGCGGCTGGACTTCGCCGCGTTCACCGAGCACGTCCAGACCGCGGGCGGCCTCGCCGTCCCGGACAGCGCGGGCCGGTCGCCGTGGAGCGTCACGCTCTCCGCGGTGGAGGCCGCGCACGAGCCGGGGCGGTTCGTGACGTTCCCGGGATTCGAGTGGCAGGGCGAGCAGGGCGATCACTGCGTGATCTATCCCGCGCCCGGACCGCTGGAGGCGCCGGCGGACTGGGCGGCGCTCGTCGCGTCGGTGCGCGCCCGCGGCGCACTGCTCACCGCGCACGCGGTCTTCCTGCCCGACACGTTCGAGGACGTGCCGGACGCGCTGGCCGCGATCGAGGTCACGCGCGACACGAAGAGCACGGAATGGCTCGGGCGCGAGGCGCTGGCGCGCGGCGTCGTGCGGCCGTTCCTCGGCTGCAGCGACACGCACGGCGGCGCGCTCGGGGCCACGTCCCTCACCGGCCTCCGCGCCGCGGCGCTCGACCGCGGCGCCATTCTCGAGGCGATCCGCGCCGGTCGCTGCTGGGCCACGAACGGCGAGCGCATCGTGCTGGACGTGACGGTGGACGCCACCGGGGACCTTCCGCGCATCGACGTGGGCGGCTCCGGCACCGCGCCGGTGGACCGGATCGAGATCCTCCGCAACGGGGAGATCGTGGCCGAGGCGCGCGGGTTCGAGGCGGGCGACGCGTTCGCCTTCGCCTGGGAGGACGACGACCTGCTGCATGCGGAGTGCATCGCGGGCGACGTGGCGTATCACGCCCGCGTCGTGCAGACGTCCACGAACCGCTACGACCCGACGGAGCGCGACCTGGCCGTCTCGAGCCCCGTGACGGTCACGGTCACGCCGCGGCACCTGGATGCGGCGCACCGCCGTCGCGGCGGGGCCGGCACGGCCGCGCCGGGCGCC
>CAYYFX010000103.1:0-14205 GCA_964471155.1 uncultured Gemmatimonadota bacterium
CGGGACGACGTGCACGTTCCGGCGCCCGTGCCGGCCGCGCCGGCGGAGACCACGCTGTCCGGGACCGAGGCCCGGATGATCCGCGAGGCGCTGGAGCGCGCCGGCGGCAACAAGTCGAAGGCGGCGCGGATCCTGGGCATCACGCGCCGGGCGTTGTACGGCCGCATGGCGCGCTACGGCATCGATCCGGGGCCGTGAGCGGCCGATCCGGGGGTGGTCCCCCGGAGCCACAGTTGCCCCGCCCGGGACACCGCGCCCCCGGGCGGGCGCGGAGGGTCGGGAGGTCCGGAGGGAAGCGATGGCCGTGCAACGACTTGCGTCGTCGGTCGCCGGGCCCGGGTTCGGCACGCGGGCTGCATCGACCCGGGGCATCACCCCCGCCGGAAGGAGCCGGTCCATGTTCCGAGTCCCGCGCCCCGGCCGCCTCGCCCCGGTCCTCGTCCTCGCGCTCCTCGCGCTGGCCGCGGGCTTCGCCCCGTCCCCGGCGCACGCCCAGGGCGGCAACCGCGTGCAGGAGGAGCTGCAGCGCACGGACGAGGTGCTCGCGCGGGCCGCGGACCTCGTGCGCGAGAGCGACTCGGCGCGCGCGCGCGACCTCCTGGAGACGGCGTTCCGCATCCAGGCGGACGCGCGCGGCCACTTCGGCAACGGCCGCTTCGTGCAGGCGGGCCGGCTCACGCTGGAGGCGCGCGCCCTGGGCGCCCGCGCCGCCACGCTGGCGCGCGACGACGGCGCGTCGCGCATGCGGGCGGAGCGCGAGCTGGAGCGCGCGGTCCGGGAGATGGGGCACGCGCGCGACCGGCTGACGCCGGGCGCGTCGCGCGAGGCCGACGCGCTGCTGGACCAGGCCGCGGCGCTCGCGGAGCGCGCGCGGGGGGCGTTCGCGGAGCAGCAGTACGAGGCGTCGCTGCGTCTGGCGGTGGCGTCGCAGCGGCTCGTCGCGCAGGCGCTGGTGCTGGGCGGTGCGAACGCCGCGCGCCGCCTGGACCGCGAGCTGGAGCGGACGGACCTCCTGCTCGAGCGCGTCGCGCCGGTGGTGCGCGAGTCGGGCGACGCCGCGGCGGCCGCGCTGCTGGAGAGCGCGGCGGCCATGCAGCGCCGCGCGCACGAGGCGGCCCGCGACGGCCACCCGCGCGAGGCGATGGTGCGCACGCGCGAGGCGCGCGAGCTCGCGAACCGCGCGCGGACGTCCCTCGGCGGGGCCGAGGACCGCGCGGCGGTGGAGGCCGCGGTCGCCGGGACCGACGCCGCGCTCGCGCGCGCGACCGACGTGATCCGCGCGTCCGACAGCCGGGCGGCCGCCGTGCTGCTGGAGCGCGCCCGGGAGCACCAATCCCGGGCCCATGCCGCCCTGGATGCGGGCGACCTCCGGCGGGCCATGGCCCAGACGCGCGTGGCGCGGAACCTCGCCCTGCGCGCGTTGCAGCTGGTGGACCGCGGGGACTCGTGATGCGCTGCGCGCATGCGGCGCTCGCCCGGACGTCCACCGCGAGGATCGGCGCCTGCGCCGCGTTCGCATGGATCATCCTGCCGCCGGCGCCGGTGCCGGCCCGCGCCACGGACGAGCCCGCGGATGCGGCGGCGGCGCCCGCCGAGGTCCCCCTGGAGCAGCGCTGCGGCGAGCTGGCCGCGGCGCTGGAGCGCCTGGCGGGCGCGCGTCGGGCCGCCGCCGGGGCGGACTCCCTCGCGGTGGTGGAGGCCGAGGAGATCGCCCGCGTGGCGGACGAGATCCTCGCCGAGGGCGATGCCGCCCTCGCGCACGACCTCCTGGAGGAGGCCCTGGCGCTGCTCGCGCCGGAGCGCGAGACCCCGTGACCGGCCCGGTGCGGCTCCGCGCCGCCGGGCCCGGTTTCGCGCGGCGCGCGCGTGCGGCGCTCGCGACCGCCGCGGCGGGCGCGGGGCCGGTCGTCACGGCGTCGGACCTCGCCGCCCCGGACGTCGCGATCACGACCCCACTAGAACTGGTCCCGCGCGAGAGCGCGGACTTCGAGCACTTCGGCCAGACCTACCGCATCACCGCGGACGCGGACACCGTCACCCTCGTGGACGACTACGGCACCTCCGCCGGGCTCCTCCTGCGCACGCCCGGCATCGGCCCGGACCGCTTCGAGGCGGATGCGGAACTCTACGCCGGGTACTCCACGCGGCGTGCGCGTCTGCGCGTGGAGGGGCGGGCGAAGCGCGGGGCGACGGTGTGGGACGTGCGGCAGGAGGCGGCCTACCTCGCGTTCACGGACGGCGGCGACTACACGGTCTCCGGCGACCGCTTCGAGGAGCGGCTGACCGCCGCGTGGGAGCGGCGCATGGCCGGGCCCTGGTCGGTGCGCCTCGGCGGCCGGTTCGACGGGACGTGGCACGAGACGCAGGACCCGTACAACCTCACGTCCTGGACGACGGAGCCGCGCGCGGACCTCGCGCTGGACTTCGGCGGCTTCAGCCGCGCGAGCGCCGGCTACCGCTTCGCGCGGCGCGACGTGCCGGACTCCGCGTCGCTCGGGTTCGACCGGCACACGGGCGTGCTGTCCCTGTCGTGGGCTCCGGGCGCGGACACGGTGCTGGACGTGCTCGGCACGCTGGAGCGGCGCGGCTACGACCCGGGGAGCGTGCGCGAGAGCTCGCGCGAGGGGCGCACGGACGCGAGGTTCGAATTCGCGCTGACCGACGCCGTGACCTGCCGCGTGCAGCACGAGAACGAGATCGTCCGGTACGACGATCCGGACGACCTGGACTTCGACTTCGACTGGGGGCGCACGGGGCTGCAGCTCACGGTGCACCGCACCGCGTCGCTGGACCTGTCCGTCATGCCGTTGCACGCGTTCCTGACCGGCGCCACGTCGCCGGAGGAGGAGTACCACGAGCTGGGCGTGGAGCTCGGCGTGGACTGGCGCTTCGGACGCCGCGGCTGGGTGTCCCTCTCGAACGAGGTCGGCCGCCGCGACTACCGCGTGGACGCCCCGGCCGAGGAGCCGGACCTCGCGGCGGACGCCCAACTCGACGCCGCCGGCGCCACCGCCTCGTCCGACTACACCTACGACCGCCTCACGCTCCTCCTGGGCGCGGAGCCGTGGCCGGGCGTGGCCGCGAACCTCTTCGTGCACTGGCAGCCCGAGGACCACGCCGTGAGCCGGCACGACAACGAGACGCGCATCGTGTCCGGCGGGCTGACGTACTCCTTCTGAAGCGATGCCAACGCAGGAGGGCGGAGCCTCGCGGCCCCGCCCTCCCGGAACGGTGTTCCGCGCGTCCTCTAGAGGAAGCGGAACGAACCCATGATCGAGATGACGCTGTTGGTCACCTCGGTGTCCGAGCCCTCGACGTCGTTCGCGTTGGTCAGGCCGCGCGTGTAGCGCACGTCGATGCCCAGGTTCTGGAAGTCCAGGCCCGCGCCGACGACCACGCCCAGGTCCACCGGGTTCGTGTTGTCCTTCACGTCGATCTCGCCGGCATCGCTTTCCTGCTTCGAGCTGGCGTTGAACGCGAGGGACGGCCCCAGGAAGATCGAGGGGTGCGCCGGGGACTGGTTCATGAACCCGAGCTTCGCGAGCACGGGGACCTCGATGTAGTTCAGCTTGGCCGAGGTCGCGCCGTCGTCGTACTCCGCGCCCTTCATCATGAACAGGGCCTCGGGCTGGATCTGCAGGTTCGGCAGCACCGGGAACCCGACGTAGCCGCCGATCGCAAGGCCGGTGCGCATCTCGGTGGACGGCTCGGGCGTCATGTCCACGGACTGGTTGGCGATGTTCACGCCGCCCTTGATGCCGGCCTCGACCGGCCCCATGGCCGCGGCGGGACCGAACGTCCCGAGAACGAGGACGACCGCCAGGACCACGCTCAACTCGCGCTTCATTCGCCTCTCCTTGCCAGGATTGGAACTGCGCGCCCGGTGGCGGCAGCCGCGCAGGGAAACGGCACATCGGCCCCCTCGCTTTAGCCCCTTGTGGTGCGGAGAATGGGGCGCGGCTCCCGGGCCGATCGGGGTGATTCCCGAAGTCGTTTCTGGACAACGGGTTGTGCGGCGGCCCGAGTCCGCGGATCGCCCCGGGCGCACCCCGGAACGGCGGAACCGCGCGGCCGCCCCAATCTCCGAACCACCAGTGGTATGTTGCGGGGGATGCGACGGCGGCCGCGGTACGGGTTTCTCTATGGTCTCCTGGTGGCCCTGATCGTGGCGCAGGGCACCTGGTGGGTCATCTACCAGGCCCGGGAGGGGCGCCGGCACGAGGAGGCGGAGAACCGGCGGCTGGACCTCGAACGGGCGCTCGTGCAGGCCCGGTTGGAGGCGGCGGGCGAGCCGGACCGGTTGCGCGCCGAGCACCCCGACATCGAGATCGTCCCGGGGCCCGACGGGCCGCGCGCCGCCGTGGCGCCCGGGGTCCGCGAGGGGCTGCGGCACGAGTCGACGCGCCGGCGGCGCATGTTCCTGTACGAAGGGGCGTTCTTCCTGGGGCTGCTGGCGGCAGGGACCCTCGTCCTCGTGTTCGCGCAGCGCGCGGAGGACCGCTTCCGCCGCTCGCGCGAGGTCTTCCTCGCGGGCATCACGCACGAGTTCCGCACGCCCCTGGCCAGCCTGCGCTTGTGGGCGGAGACGCTGCAGCGCGACGACCTGGACGACGAGGCCCGCGCCCGCATCCGCGCCCGGCTGCTGGAGGATGCGATGCGGATGGAGTCGCTCGTGGCGCAGGTGCTGGCCGCCGGGCGCGGCGGGGAGCTCGATCCCCGGTTGTTCGAACCGCTGGACGCCGGCCGCGAGGCCAAGGACGTGCTGCGCGAGATGGAGGGGTACCTGCGCTCGCGCCAGGCCACCGTGAACGCGGAACTGCCCGAGGGGCTGGAGTTCCTCGGGCAGCGCGCGGCGTTCGCGGTCGCGCTGCGCAACCTGGTCCAGAACGCGGCGAAGTACTCGCCGGCCCCGTCCACCGCGGACGTCGCCTTGACGCGGGACGGGAAGTGGCTTCGACTCTCCGTGACGGACCGCGGGCCCGGCATCGCGGTGAAGGACCGCGAGCGGATCTTCGAGGCGTTCACGCGCCTGGACGACAACGAGCCGGATCCCGGGACCAGCACGCACGGCGCGGGCCTGGGCCTCTTCCTGGTGAAGCGGAACGTCGAGGCCATGCGCGGGCGCGTGGAGCTGCGGTCCGAGCCGGGGCGGGGCTCCACGTTCACGCTGGTCCTGCCCGCGCGGGAGAAGGCATGAAGAAGCGGATCCTGGTGGTCGAGGACGACGTGCCGCTGGCCGAGGGGCTGCGCATGAACCTGGAGCTCGACGGGTACGAGGCCGTCGTGTGCCGCTCCGCCGAGCATGCGGAGACCGTGTGGCGCGGCGGCGGCGTGGACTTCGTGCTGCTGGACGTCGGGCTGCCGGGCGAGGACGGATTCGCGTTCTGCCGCCGCGTCCGCGCGGCGGGGGACCGCGTCCCCATCCTGTTCCTCACCGCGCGCGACTCCGACGAGGACCGCATCCGCGGCCTGGAGGAGGGCGGCGACGACTACCTCACCAAGCCCTTCCACCTCGGCGAGCTGCTCGCGCGCATCAAGGGCATCTTCCGCCGCGAGGAGTGGGCGCGCACGCAGGCGGTGGCGAACGTGATCCAGGTGGGGCCGAACGCGGTGGACCTGGCCGCACGCACGGTGACCGGACCGGGCGGCACGCACGAGCTGCGCGAGAAGGAGGCGCTCATCCTCCGCGTGCTCGCGGAGCGCGCCGGCGAGGCGGTGGATCGCCACACCATCCTGGACCGCGTGTGGGGCTACGATGCGTTCCCCACCACGCGCACCGTGGACAACTTCTTCGTGCGCCTCCGCCGCATCCTGGAGGAGGACCCGGTGCGGCCGCGCCACCTGCTCACGGTGCGCGGCGTGGGGTACCGCCTCGTGCTCGGGGCCGGGGAGACCCCCTCGCCGGACGACGCACCGCTCGCCGAGGACTGACCTCCCGTCGCCCCGCCGGCAGTAGTGTCGTGGGAGTCGCCCACCACCCCGCCGGCGCCGCACTTGACGCGGCCCGCCCGGGCGCGTTTCCCTGTGCCCCCCGCCGCATCCCATCCGGAGGTTCCCGATGCGCCTTCCCGTGTCCCGTGCGCGCCGCGTCGTGCTGGCCCTGCTGCCCTCGTTCGCCCTCGCCGACTGCGCCACGGTCGGCCAGCTCAACATCGTGTCCGAGCAGCAGGAGCTGCAGATGGGCGCCCAGTTCGCGGACCAGCTCAAGACCGAGCTGACCTTCATCGAGGATCCGGAGATCGTGGGGTACATCGACGCGCTGGGCCAGTCCCTCGCGCGCGTGTCGCGGCGCAGCGACATCCCGTACACGTTCCGGGTCGTGAACACCGACGACGTCAACGCCTTCGCCGTGCCCGGCGGCTACCTGTACGTGAACCGGGGCCTCATCGAGGCGGCGGACACGGAAAGCGAGCTGGCGGGCGTCCTCGGCCACGAGATCGGCCACGTGGTGGGCCGGCATAGCGCGCGGCAGATGACGCAGCAGTACGGGCTCTCCGCGATCGCCGGGCTGATCCTCGGGGACAACCCGTCCATGCTCACGCAGGTCGTGGCCCAGATCGCCGCGACCGGCGCGATCACCTCGTACAGCCGCGGCATGGAGAGCGAGGCGGACGGCTACGGCGTGCAGGAGCTGTACGACGCGGGGATCGATCCCGCCGGCCTCGCCACGTTCTTCGACAAGCTCGACGAGATGCGCGGCGGCGCGGGCGGCTCCAGGCTGGAGATGTTCTTCTCCACGCACCCGGATCCCGGCGCGCGCGCGGGCGCCGTGCGCGCGCAGATCGCCGCGCTGCCGGCCAAGCCCGCGCTGCGCAAGGACTCGCCCAAGTTCCAGGCGATCAAGGCGAAGGTGAAGAAGCTGCCGCCGGCGCCGGCAAGCGGGCAGTAGCGGCCGGCGCGGGCGAGCCGGCGGAGCCAAGGCGGCGCGGCGCGGCGGGCGGCCGGCAGGGGCGGCGCGGGCGGCGTGTGCGGGCGGTAGCGGGCACGTCGCGCGAAGGGCCCTCCGCCGTCGGGCGAAGGGCCCCGGCTGCCGTCGCCCGGGGGTGAGGGGGCGATCGACAGTTCCGCGAAGGCGCGGGTCGCGCCTACCTCGACTCCAGCTTCTCCACCTTCTCCTGCAGCTTCTGCACCTGCTCCCGCAACTCGTCGATCGCGCGCTGCGCGCCCTCGTCGGCCTGCATGCGGAACGCGTTCACGCGGCGGCGCATCTCGTCGCGATCCTCCGGCGTCCAGTTCAGGTCGAAGTCCGGCATGCCGCGGCCCTCGCCGCCGAACCAGGCGAAGCCCTCGCGCACCTCGAGCTCCACCTTGCCCGAACGGGTCTTGTGGTCCCGCAGCCACGTGACCTCCACCTCGGCCGGCTCCTCGTGCGCGCCGATCGCGCGGCGCAGGTCCGCGGGATCCTCGATGGACGCATCGTCGACCTTCACGATCACGTCGCCCGCCTTCAGCCCGAGCTTCTGCGCGGGGCTGCCCTCCACCACCTCGGACACGAGCGCGCCGCCGTCCTTCGCGCCGAAGTACTCGCCCAGCTCCCCGCCCAGCGGCTGCGTCGACACGCCGAGCCAGCCGCGCTCCCGGCCCAGGCGCATCTCGCGGATGTCGGGGACGTGCACGCGGGCGCGGTCGCGCCGCGGGCGGTCCCGCGTGTCGTCCTCCGCGCCGATGCGCTCGCGCAGCATCGGTCCTCGCCCCGGCCGTCCGGGCCGATCCGGCGCCGCGGCGAGCGCCACCTCGGCTGAACGCGACTTCCCGTCGCGCACGTAGGTCACCTTCACCGTTTCGCCGGCCTTCGCGCCGCGCACGGCGGCGTGCAGGTCGGACGGCGTCCCGATCGACGCGTCGCCGAACTTCGTGATGATGTCCCCGTTCGCGAGCCCGGCCTTCGCCGCGGGACCGTCGTCCACCACCTGGGAGACCAGCACGCCCGAGTCGGGCGCCATGTCCAGCGCCTCGGCGAGTCCGCCCTCGATCCGCTGCATCCGCACGCCCAGGTACCCCGCCTCGTCCTCGTCCCCCGGCGCCGCGGGCGCCGTCATCGGCGCGGCCGCGAGCAGGGAGGCCGCCGCGAACATCGCAAGCTTCGTCATGGTCCGTCCTTTCGAACCCGGTTCCGATCCTTCGGCCTGCCGGCCCGCCCAGGAAACCCGCTCCCCGCCGGAAAGTTCGGCCGGCGGACGCGCTAGAATCCGTCGATGCTCGGCTGCGTCCCGCCCCCGCCGGAACCCCCTTCGCCGCCGCTCGCCCTCGCGGCGTGGGAGCAGGTGTCGCTCGCCGGCGGCACGCCCGCCGCCCCGGCCGTCGTGGCCGCGGCGGACGGAGCCTTCGTCCTCGCCTGGGAGAGTCGCGACGGTCCCGCGTGCGAATTGCTCGTCGCGCGGCGCGCCGCCGGCGGCGCCTGGGGGAGCCCCGTCCGGCTCGACGACGATCCCGCGGCCTCGCCGCTCGAACCCCGGCTCGCGGCCGGGCCGGACGGGCGGGTGGTCGCCGCGTGGCAGGTGGCGGACGACGGCGTGCGCGTCCGCGAGTCCCCGGACGGCGGGCGGACGTGGCGGCCGTCGCGGCCCGCGGCCGACGGCGGTCCGGCCACGCTGCCGGCGGTGCTCGTGGACTCCCGTGGACGGACCGTCGTCGCGTGGGAGGATCGCCGCGACGGCGACCGCGACATCCGCGTCCGCATCCTCGGGGACGGCGAACCGCGCGCCTCCGTCCGGGCGGGCACGGATCGCGCCGGCGCCGCCAGCTCCTTCCACCCCGGCCTCGCCGCGCCCGCGCCGGACATCCTCCTCGTGCTGTGGTGGGACGACCGCTCCGGCCTCTCGGACCTGTACGTGCGACGCTCCACCGACGGCGGCGCCGGCTGGGACGGTCCGGAGGTCCGGCTCGATCCCGGCCCGCCGGGCGCCTCGGCCAGTCACGCCGCGCGGTTCGCGGAGGTCGGGACGGAGGCGGTGGTCGTGGCGTGGGAGGAGGTCGGTCCGACCGGAGGGACCCGCGTCCTGCAGCGGCGCAGCGCGGACCTCGGCGCCACGTGGCACGCGGCCGAGGCGTCTGCCGCGGGCCTGCCGGATCCCGCCGAAGCCCGCGCGGTCTCGGCGGCCGGCGACACGCTGCTCGTGCGCGTGCGTCCCGGGCCGGACGGCCCGGAACTCGAGTCCCTGCTCCGGCGGCGCTAGCCGCCGCCGGCCACCGGCAGCCTCAGATCGCGGGCAGCCTCAGATCGCGCAGAGCAGGCCGCCCAGGGCCAAGACGATCCCGCCGACCACCAGCAGCGGCAGCCCCACCACCAGCAGGAGCGGCAGCCCGACGAGCGCCAAGGGGACGAGGACCACCAGCCCGACCGCGAGGGCCACCAGGGAGAGCGGGAAGAGGAGGACGGCGACGACCGCCCCGAGGAGCCAGAACGCCAGCCGGAAGGGGAACAGCAGCACCGCGAACACCAGCTTCACGCAGAGCAGGCCGACCACGACCAGGGCGATGAGGGCGAGCACCTCGAACATCGGGGATCCCTCCGGGAAAGGGACACCCGGAGTACGGAAAGTCCCACGCCGGGGTTGCAGGCAGGCTACCCTCCGGCATGGACACTCCCCTCGACCGGGCGAAGCTGCTGAAGGAGCTGGGCTTCGGACACCCCGACGCGGCCGAAGCCGCCCTTTCCGTGCTGATCGCGGCCGGGCTGACGAACGCCCGGAAGAAGGCCGTGGCGGCCGCGAAGCGGTCGCGCGTGGAGGAGGCGCTCGAGGCGGTGCTCGTCCGCCGCTGCGGCCGCTGCGCGGATCTCCCGGCCGCGGACGGCTTCGTGGCCGTCCCCGTGGACGACCCGTCCTTCTGCGACTTCTGCGGCGGCTCCTCCAACCGGGCCGCGCTGCGTCGCGCCGCCGACGCCTGCCGCGACGCCGGCATCGCCCGCGTCCTGGTCGTGGGCGGCGCGCCGGGTGTCCACGCCGCGCTGCGCGCCCTGTGGCCGCCGGATCTGGAGCTGCGGATCGTGGGCGGCACCGCCCGCCACACCCTCTCCGAGGCGGGCGCGAACCTGGCGTGGGCGCACGCCGTGCTCGTCTGGGCGCCCACGGTGCTCCTGCACCGGGTGAGCGAGCTGTACACGAAGCCGCGGCGCGACCACGTGGTCATGGTGCACCGCCGCGGCGTGGAGGCGCTCGCCGACGCGCTGGCCCGCTTCGCCGGGGCCCGCTAGAGTGACCGCCCGGAGGGCCGCATGAGCTTCGTCGCGTCGCGGGACGTGCTGACGGTCGAGATCAAGGAGTCGGTGGGCATCGTCACGCTCAACCGTCCCGAGGCGCTGAACGCCGTCTCGCCGGAGCTGGCGCTCGCGCTGGCGGACACGCTCGCGGCCACGCCCACGGACGGCAGCATCCGCGCCCTCATGATCACCGGCGCGGGGAAGGCGTTCTGCGCGGGCGGCGACATCCGCGCGATGTCCGCGGCGCTGGACGCGGACCCGAAGGCGTTCTTCCTGGAACTGACCGAGCAGCTCCATCGCATCACGTGGTCGCTGCTGCACGCGAAGGTCCCCACGATCGCCGCGGTGCACGGTCCGGCCGTGGGCTTCGGCGTGGGGCTGGCGCTGTCGTGCGACCTCGTCATCGCGTCGGAGCGCGCCACCTTCCTGATGGCGCACGGCCAGGTCGGGCAGATCCCCGACGGCGGCGGCTGGTACCTGCTGCCCCGCGTCGTCGGACGCAAGCGCGCGCTCGAGATGTACCTCACGCGCCGCGAGCTGGACGCCGAGCGCGCGCAGGAGTGGGGCATCGTGGCGGAGATCTTCCCGGCCGCGAACTTCCGCGAGGTGGCCGCCGGCTTCGCGCGCGAGATCGCCGCCGGCCCCACGCTCGCGTACGTGCACGCGAAGCGCCGCCTCGGCGAGGGCTGGAACCAGGACTTGCAGCCGTACCTCGAGGAGCAGCGGCGCACCATCGGCGAGCTCGGCGGCAGCGAGGACTTCCGCGAGGGGGTGCGCGCGTTCCTGGGGCGGCGGCGCCCGGAGTTCCGCGGGCGCTGACGGTCCGCGCGGCCGGGACGGCTACGCCGCGTCCAGCGCGTCGCCCAACCGTTCGAGCGCGCCGCGCAGCTTCGGCTCGTCGATGCCGAAGCCCACGCGGATGCTCCCGGGCATCCCGAAGAACTCGCCCTCCGCCACGGCCACGTCGCGCTCGCGCAGGATCCGCCCGGCGAACGCGCGCGTGTCCGGCACGCGGTGCAGCCGCACGAAGCCGACGAGCCCGCCCGCGGGGCGCACCCAGGACACGTCGTCGCGCGAGGCGATCCACTCGTCCAGAACCGCGCGCCCGGCCGTCGCGCGCCGCCGCGCCGCGGCGAGCAGCCCGTCCCGCCGCGCGAACACGCGCAGCGCCGCCGCCTGCGACGGCGACGAGGCGTTCACCGCCAGGTAGAACGACAGCTCGCGCACCGGCCGCAGCACGCCGGGATCCGCGATCACCCACCCGATGCGCAGCCCGCCGAACCCGTACACCTTCGTGAGGCTTCCCGTGGTGACGAAGCGCCTCGAGATGCGATGCCCGGGCACGGCATCGACGAAGTCCAGGTACACCTCGTCCAGCAGCACGTGGAAGTCGTGCGCCTCGGCGAGCGCGGCCAGCCCGGCGAGGAACCCCCCGTCCAGGTCCGCGCCGGTGGGGTTGTGCAGGCGGGTCAGCGCCACGGCGCGCACCGGCGGCCCCGGTCGCCGCAGCGCCGCCCGCACGTCGTCCAGCCGCGGCTGCCAGCCGTCCTCCGCGCGCCGCGCGAGCCGCTCCACCACCGCGCCGTGGAAGCGCGGGATCTCCGCGAGGACCGGGTACGTGGGCGTCTCCACCAGCGCGCGATCGCCCGGACCGGCCATCGCCGTGAGCGCGGCGTAGTTCGCGAGGCTCGTCCCGTCGGACACGAGCACGCCGTCCTCGCGCGCCCCGTACGCGGCGGCCACCGCCTCGCGCAGCGCGGCGTACCCGAAGCGGTCCCCGGTGGAGGCGCTGCGGCCGGCGGGAAGGGTGTCGTCCGGCTCCGCGAAGAACTCGGCCTCCGCGGCCGCGCCCGGCGCGGGTGTGCCGCTCGTCCCCAGATGCCAGGTCGCGCCCTCGCGCGCCTTCGCCCAGTGCATGAACTCGAACGGTGTCGGATTGCGCACGATTGCGGCATTCTACGCCGGTGCCGGGTAGCCGGCATCGGAATCCGGGGGGGCGGTCCCGGCATCGGACGGGTCGATCGCGGACGCGCCGCGCCGCGCACCCGCGTCCCGGGAACGGGGAACCGGCGACCGCGACGCCCGAGCGGGCGCCGCCAACGAGGGAGCGAGCCGATGAACGTGTCCATCAAGTTCTGCCGCGAATGACGGTATGACCCCATCGCCGCCGGTCTGGCGGCCTCGATCGAGAAGGAATTCGGCGCGAAGTCCGAGCTGATCCCCGGGTCCGGGGGCGTGTTCGACGTCACCGTGGACGGAACGCTGGTCTACTCCAAGCACTCCACGGGCCGGCACATCCGCGACGACGAGGAGGTTCTCGCCCTGATCCGGGCGCTCCGCGACTCCTGACGGGGTCGCGCGGGCGCCGCGCGTGAAGTACCCTCCGGGGTCGGGCCGCCGCCGCGCCCCGGGAGGATCCGTTGTCGTCCGCCGACCGCATCACGCTGCTCTTCACGGCCGACCTCCACGGCCGCGTCGGCCCCGTGGATCCCGTCACCGGCGCGCCGTTCCCGGGCGGGATCGCGCGCGCGGCCACCCTCCTGGCGGACGCGAAGCGCCGGTCGCCGGACGCCATCTACCTGGACCTCGGCGACCTCGTGCAGGGGACGCCCATGGCCACGCTGCACGCCCGGGAGCGGCCGGGCACGCCGCACCCGATGGTCCGTATCCTGGACCGGCTCGGCTGCCGCGCCATGGTCGTGGGCAACCACGACTTCAACTTCGGCCTGCCGTTCCTCGAGGCCATGCGGCAGGCGGCCGGCTTCCCCGTGCTCGGCGCGAACGTCCTCGGCCCGGCGGGGAAGCCGTACCTCGATCCGTACGTCGGGTTCCGGCGCGGCGGGCGCCGCGTGGCGATCCTCGGCATCACGAGCCCGCAGGTCCCGCGCTGGGAGGAGCCCTGGAACTTCGAAGGCCTGACCTTCCGGGACGCGGTGGAGACCGTGCGCGCCTGGGTGCCGCGGCTGCGCGCGAAGTACGACGCGATCGTCGTCGCCGCGCACATGGGCTGGGAGGGCGTGACCGACGGCGGCCTGGAGGATCCGGTCCCGCCCGAGAACGACGTGGCGCGCCTCGTGGACGAGGTGGAGGGGCTGGACGCCGTGTTGATGGGCCACACCCACCGCTTCGACGAGCGCCGCGGCGCCACCGGCACGCTGGCCGTGCAGGCCGGCTGGGGCGGCCTCGCGCTCGGGGAGCTGGTGCTGGAGTGGCAGCCGGACGCGCTCCGCCCGGCCGCATCCTTCGAGGCGCACCGCGCGGGGCCGTCCGTGAAGCCGGACTTCGAGGTGATGGAGATCGCGCGCGAGGCCGCGGCGCACGCGGAGGCGCGCATCGCGCAGCCGATCGGTCGCGCGGCGGCGGCGTTCCGCGTGGAGGACGCCCGCTACCGCGACAACGCCGTCCTCACGCTGTTCCACCGCGCGCAGCGCGACGCCGTTGCCACCGACCTCAGTGCGGCCGCGCTCTTCCGCGCGAACGAGGGCCTCGCCGCGGGCCCGATCACGGAGCGCGACCTCTTCCGCATCTACCCCTACGAGAACGACCTCACCGTGGTGGAGCTGACGGTGGAGCAGGTGCGAGCGTACCTGGAGGAATCCGCGCTCGCATTCGCCGGGCCCGCCGTGAACGGCGAGCGCCCGCCGATCCACCCGCGCTTCGGCCTGTACAATCAGGACTCGCTGTCCGGTTGCGAGTACGTGATCGACCCCGCGCGACCGGCCGGATCCCGCATCGTGTCGTTGACATTCGGCGGCACGGAGCGGCCTACCGACGCGCGCCTCACGATGTCCCTGCCGAGCTATCGCGCCCAGGGCGGCGGCGGGTACCTCGCCCTCCGCCACGCGCGCGTCGTGCAACGCACCGGTCGCGAGCTCCGCGGCATCCTGAAGGACTACATCCAGCGCCGCGGGACGATCGAGCCGGACGTGGCGGACAACTGGAGCGTCGTGGGCGCGTAGCTCGGCTCAAGAATGCTCCTCCGATCGGGACCGGTTCTACTTGAA
>CAYYFX010000104.1:0-14177 GCA_964471155.1 uncultured Gemmatimonadota bacterium
ACTCCCCGGCCGCTTTCCGACTCTGCGCGCGACCGGGATCCGGGGGGGTAGCCCGTGAGCGAGACGCCAAGCCCCGGGGGCTCCGGAGTTCCTCCCGGCCGCGCGGTTGCGATCATACCACCACGGCGGCTGTGACCATCCGCAGCCAACTGGACGGCCGCTGCGTGACTCCAGTTCCTCGGCCGCGAAGACGAACGCGCGGCGGGTTGGGCGCGCCGGACGCCGGAGGGGAGTACACTGCGGGCATGGTTCCGACGGCGCTCCCCAACCTGCATCCCGCGGTCGTCCACTTTCCGATCGCGCTTCTCGTCGTGGCCGTGGTGACCGACGTGGCGGCGCTGTTCCTTCGCCGGTTCGCCTGGATCGGGCGGACTGCCGCCGCGCTCTTCGCGATGGGTGCCGCGGGTGCGTGGGCGGCGGTGCTGACGGGAGAGCGTGCCGCCGACTCGATCCTCGGGATCCCGCCGGAGGTCGAGCCGCTCGTCGGGGCACATCACGACTGGGCGGAGCGGACCGCATGGGTGTTCACCCTGGTCGCGCTGGCACGGGTTGGTGCGCTGCTCACCCCGGGGAGGCGGGGGAGTTCCGCCTTGCGCGTGGCGTCACTCGTCCTGGCGGGTGCTGGACTCGGGCTGCTGATCGAGACGGCCGACCGCGGAGGCGCGCTGGTGTACGTCCACGGCCTGGCGGTGGCGACCGCAGAGGATCCGGTGCGCACGGCGGTGCCCGACTCCGCGGCTGCTCTCCGCGCGGACGCACCCGCGGAGGCCGGGGCATCGGAGATGACGGACGTCGATCTGCAGGTGTCCGGACGTGCGCTCCTGCTCCTGCCGGGCGAGTACGGCGACGTCAGCGTCGAGGCCGAACTCGACCTCGCGGACTTCCGCGGGAAGGTCAGCCCCGTTGCCCGCATGACGGAGGGGGGCGGGTTGGCTGCCTTCGAGGTGGCGACCGAGGGGACCGCGCGGCTCTGCGCGATCGACGGAAGCAAGATGCGTGTGCTCGACGAGGGCCGGTGCGAGATGTCGGGCGGCGTGGCCACGCTCGCACTCTCCTCCGCCGGCCGCCACTGGAAGGGCCTGGTGGACGGCGCAACGGTCGTCCACGGGCACCAGGAGCCGCCCGAGGGAGGTCGCGTCGGGCTCCTCGCGGAGGGCGAGGGCGTCGTGCACGTGCGGCGGCTGCGCGTCGTGGCGCTGACGCCGGAGCCTCCGCCTGAAGCGCGGTAGCGGCGGTCAGGGCCCAGTCCGTCCGCTCAGCGCGAAGAGCCCCGGCCTCACCTTCTTGAATCGAGGGTCGCGTCGCAGAGTAACCAGCACCGTCGTCAGCAGGCTTGGGCTGTTCGTGCGGTAGAGCCCGCGCTTCACCACGGCCTCGGTCAGCTCCTTGTAGTGGATCGGACTCTTCCGCGGGGCCATCACGCGGATCAACGCCCCGGCCAGCGTGATGTCGTTCAGACGGCGCGCGTTCGGCTTGCGCACGGGCTTCCCGGCGGCGCGCCGCCCGGCACTTGCCGCCTCCAGCTTGCGGAGCTCCTGCTCGATCTTGCTTCGTTGGCGGTTCAGTGCGACGAGTCGGCTCTTCTCCCGCACGCGGCGGCGAGCCATGGCCGCCTCCACCGTCGCGAGGTCGAATCTCTCGAGTTCACGGTCGATCTGGGCCATCGAAGGCACCTCCGGGGGGTTGGCGAGCACAGCCTACCACGTCGGTTCCTGGCGGAGAGATCGGCGGGCTCCGGGTTCCCCGGGTTCCGCCTTGCTGGCGTGGCATGACTGGCGAGAGACGCTACGCCCGCGGCGGCGCGCCGCCCACGCTCGCGCGGCATAGTCGCTGATTGTAGACGCGCGGCTCGTGTGAATATCGTGGCGCGCCATCACTTTCCGATTGCAATGCCACCTCCGGCTTACGTAGCGTGGCTCTTGCTCGCGCAGGTTGTTCCAGGCCGATCCCCGTGGGGAGCGCGCCGAAGACACGGACACCATGGCGAGGACTATCGAGGCTTCGTCCGCTTCCTGAGCGAGCAACGGGCGCAACGGCCATCGACGCCGCCCCGCGGCGCGCCGGAGGTGCGCAAATGCCTCGCCCGCTGTCCACGAGCGCCTTCTACGCTTGGATTCTTGTTCTCAGCACCTTTGCGCTCGGGGCCAACACGGCCATCGCGTCGTCGTGGGACTGGACCGATCCGAGCTGGGGATCCGTGCCGGGCGACGCCCTCACGAAGGGCGTCTGGGACTCGATCGAGGAACTCTCCGACTTCCACGACGGGAGCAACGGGACTCCTGCAAACCCGGACACGAACTGGCACAACGAGCGGAACCCGGTGCATGGGGCGCTGCTACGGAATCCCAGCGGCACGAAGGGCCTCGTGCTGATGTTCCGGCATTTCGCATGGTACGTGTTCAACCTGGATACGGGCACGGAGACGGTGTTCGACATCGGGACGTGGCCGGAGAACGGTGAGGAGAACGGAATGTGGCCGTTCTGTGCGGGTCACGCCTTCAATCCGGACGGCACGCTCCTGATCACCGGGGGTGACCACAGCTGGTACGACGATCCCGACGGCTATCCGAAGAAGACCACCACGGCTTGGGAGTACCCGGCCGAGCCCTGGGCGGCCAAGTTTGATCCGGCGGGCGGACCGAACAACTACTACGTTCCTTTACCGGACATGGACGACGGCGTGAATCCGCCCCACGCGCGCTGGTACCCCACGAACATCACGATGCCGGACGGGTCGGTGTGGGTCGTCGCCGGCGACTACTGGGTCGACACCGACAACGACGGGGAGATGGACGAGGATCCTCTCGAGGAGGTTCCATGGATTCGCTGGACCGGGTCTGCGTGGTCCCTGGTCCACAGCGACCCGTTGGGCGCGGACGTGGCGACGCGCCCCCTATATCCGTACTTCCACGTCATGCCGTCCGGGCTCTTCTACGCAGGGGACCAACACGACCCGGAGCCGCATTCGGACATCTATGCGACGTGTGACGACTGCACGTCCTGGTTCTGGACCTGGGACGATGTCGCACCGTTCACGCCCGGCACGGAGAGCCGCCACAATCGCGTGTTCAATCACGACCACGGCACGTGCGTCCAGCTCACCCTCGAGCCCCCCTACTACTCGTGGGCGGCGGGCGGAGCGCACCGTGAGCGCGTCCTGCTCGCAGGTGGCGGGACGAAGAACGTCTGCTATACAGACACTTTGAACGTTCGGGGTCCGCACCGCGGGGCGGAGATCTACGATCTCTCGGAGACAGCCCGGTGGGAAGCGGTGGCACCGATGCTCTACCCCCGCAAGGAACCCAGCGGGACGATGCTGCCGGATGGAACGGTGTTCGTGGCCGGCGGACACTACGTTGGCTCGCCCTGCTGCCCAGGCCAGTCATGCGGCGAGGTCAGCAACGTCGTGGAGTCTCCAGTGCTGCCGTGCGAGCTCTTCGATCCCTCCAGCTCCACCTGGACGGAAATGGACGCGGTGAACTTCTCCTACGGGCGGCGCTACCACTCCTTCGCGCTGCTCCTTCCGGATGGGCGCGTACTGACGGCCGGTGGCCAGCAGCCTGATCTCGAGGAGGGAGCGGGCCAGAACTACGAGATCTTCTACCCACCCTACATGTTCAAGAGCGGGCCGGCGCTGCGATTGACGACCGAACGGCCGAAGATCGAGGACGCGCCGGCGACGATCGAGTACGGCTTCCCGTTCTTCGTGGAGTTCGACCAGGTCTCGAATCCCGGAAACGTCGAAGCCTGTCTCATCGCGCCGTCCGCAGCCACGCACGCGAACAACATGACGCAGCGGCGCGTGCTGCTGAGCTGCGAGCCGGTGACGATCGACTCGGAGACGGTCCTCGCCGTGACCGCACCCTGGGAGCCGGAGATCGCGCCGCCGGGGTACTACCTGCTGTTCCTCTTGGAGAATGGGGTCCCCTCGGAGGCGGCGTGGGTGAAGCTGCAGGTGGGTGACTCCGTGGTGGGGAACGGGGAGACGGAGACCTGGGCCGGCACCGTGCATCTGAACAAGGACTTCAAGGTGCTGGCGGGTGGCACCCTGAAGGTGCTTCCTGGCACCGATATCTACGCCTGGGCCGGGAGAGACAGCTCCGGCACCGGCACGTACACCAATCTCGCGGAGATTCTGATCTACGGCCAGCTCCTCGCGGAGGGGACGGCGGGGTCGCTGATCCGCTTCACGAGCCACCTCGGGGCCGACTCGACCGGGGAGTGGGGAGGCATCACCTTTGGCAGCGGCTCAGGCGCGGGAAGCTCGATCACGTACGCGGAGGTCCGCCGGGCGAAGGTGGGCGTCCGCCTGCACGGCGTGGCCCCGGCCCTGGAGCACATCGTGTTCTCGCAGAACGCGGTCGCGGACATTCAGATCGAGGGCGACGTGCGCATCCCCGCGGGCACGGACTGGAGGCTTGACGCACCGACGCGCTTGGTGGCGCTCGCCGACCTGCCGCCCCTGTACGAGGACTCGCTGGGGACGGAGGATCTCAACGACCTCATCGTGCTGGGCGGGCTGATGACGGAGAATCCCGGGGCGGGAGCCGCAAAGGTCACCTTCGAGAGCTCCGCCAAGGACTCGGTGAACGCCGACGACTGGGGGTCGATCACCGTGGGCGCGGGCGGGACCGGGGCGCTGTACGACTGCGACATCGGGTTCGGGATCCGCGGGGTCTACTTCGCGGAGGCGGACTCGGCGACGCTCGTGGACTCAAACGTTCATCATTACTCCCAGGAGGGTGTACTCGACTACCGATCGGATGCGCTCATCCAGATCTGCACGTTCGACCGAGAAGATGTGGACGAGAACGTTGAGGTCACCGCAATCCACGCCAAGCTGTCCGTTCCGGAGATCCGCGGGAACACGATCGGTTGGCAGAACGTCTACGGGATCTGGGTGGAGTTCGCGAAGACGGTCTGTGAGGGCTCGCCGTGGGACCCGGCCGACACGCTGCGAGTGATTGACAACACCCTCGCGGGGGATGGCACGTCGGACCGGCCCGGCAGCGCGGGGATCTCCGCTGAGTACCTGTGCCAGAACCTCGTCACGCTGATTGAGGACAACACCGTCACGAACTGGCGCGGCCGAGCGATCGACTTGTACGAGACCGCGGACGTCCACGTGAACTGCAACGAGTTCGACGCGAACTTCGCGGGCGCGCAGTACACGCGAAAGAACGCGCTGCAGGAGTCGGAGGAGGACGTCTTCTGGAAGGGGAACAGCCTGCGCCGGAACGCCTCCGACAACCTGACTGTCGTGTATGAGAAGGGCCTGCAGCTCTACGACGTTGTCGGAAGCGGCGCGGCCGCGGGTCAGAACACGCTGCAGCGCGACTACGGGGACGAGGACTCGAGGAACGTCCGGATTGCTGGCGGGAGCTTTGAGCCGGTCGTGGACGCGCGGCATCAGGCATGGCTGGACGTGAACGACAGCGCCATTACGGACTCGACGACGATCCAAGGGACGAACGAGATCGGTCCGTCAACGGGGGACATCTTGGTGGGCAGTCCGCTGTCCGCCGATTCGTCGTGTGGCGGAGGCGGGGCAGCGCAGCGGAGTGGTCGCGGCGACGTCGCAGACGCGCCGCACGGCCGGCCAATCGGCCCTGCAGTCATCGTGGGACTGCCATCGCATTGGTCACTGGAGGCAGCGGGATCCAACCCGACGAGCGGCGCGGTCTCGTGGGTCCTGGCTGCCCCCGTGTCCGCGACAGTTCGCTTGTCAGTCTACGACGTGCGGGGGCGACTTGTCCGTCGGATTGGAGACGGCCCAGTGACCCCCGGCTATCACGAGTGGCAGTGGGACCGCTCGGCGGAGGGCGGAGGCAAGGTGGCAGCCGGTGTATACTTCCTGCGCGTGGAGAGCTTGGCCTTCCGCCATACGCGGAAGGTGGTCCTCCTGCCCGCAGGGAGATAGGCGATGCGGACGATCGGCGTGGTGGCCGTTCCTGGTCTGCTCTTGGTGGCCAGCGTGGCCTCGGGAGGGACGATTCGCGTCCCCGAGGACGTGCCGACCGTTCTAGCTGCAGTGGACCTGGCAGTGCCCGGGGACTCGGTGCTGATCGGCCCGGGAACTTGGACCGACCGCGCTACCCGGATCATCATGGCGGAGAACGGGCCGCATCAGTACTCGGCGTGCGCCTACGCACGCGGAGGGGTCGTGATCCGCGGGGCGGGGCCTGGCGTCACAACGCTGGACGTCGAGGGTGACGCGGATCCACTTGTGGCGGACATCGTGTTCGTTCAAAGACCGGGGGAGGGTCCACTTCGAGTCGAAGGGCTCTCGTTGACCGGGGCATCCGGCACCGTCGGGGGCTGGGCGGTCACGGGCCTCTACTCGGACGGCTTGGAGATCCAATCGTGCAGGTTCGAGGGTAACCGCAAGGCGGTGAGTGTCGGCAGCTGTCCCCTCACGATGACGGACTGCGAGGTGATATCGAACTCCTCGCCCACATCCGGGGCGATCGTTCTGGCTAGCCGGACTCCCATCCACCTCACGCGGTGCCGGTTCGAGGGCAACACGGGTGTCTGCGTCCAGACGAACTACGACGAGGGCGATGGTCCGGCGATCTTCCAGGACTGCGAGTTCGTGCGGAATCGCGGTCCCGGTCTTGGCACGGCCTTGAACCTGCAGTATGCGTGGTACTTGGTCGAGCGGTGCCTCTTCCGGGAGAACATAGCCGAGACCAACTCGGGTGCATCGATTCGCGCCGCCCCCAGCTATGGGACCATTCGGTTCTCGGTCTTCGCGTACGACTCGGTCTATCCGGGCAGCTCCAGCGGAGCCGGAATCCTGCTGCAAGGTGGCAGCCACGAGGTCTACTCCAACACGTTCGTCGGCTGTCACGGCGGAGTGAACGGTGGCGCGGCCTTCACGGCAGCGTCCGGAGCTACCGGGACGTTCCACAACAACGTCGTCACGCACTCGACCACTCCCGCGGTTCGCTACGTGACCGGGACCTCGATCGCCGGTTCCTGCAACCTGTATTGGGCGAACCTGGCGGGGAACTTCGGTCCCGGTGGGGTTCCGAGTCCGAGTGACGTAATGGCCGATCCGCTCTTCTGCGACTTCGCTGCCCAGGACTTCACCGTTCGAAACGACTCTCCCTGCCTCTTCCCGCCGACACCGTCCTGCGCGCCGATCGGCGCGATGGGCGTGGGCTGCGGCGGCGTGGCGATCGAGCCGACGTCGTTCGGCCGAGTGAAATCAATGTTCCGCTGAACCCAAGGAGCTGACCATGAAGCGCAGCGTCCTGATCGCTCTTGCCCTCCTTGCTGTTCCCGCCTCCGCGTTGGCCGAGCGCCACACCTTCGCCCTCGCCGAGACCCGCGTGATCGCCAGCCCGGAGGCCGCCGGCCGGATCCTCCTCGGCTTCGAGTCGCTGGCGAGCCTCGACGACGTCATCGTGTCCAGCGCCTTCCTGGAACTGCCGCTCCCGGAGGCCACGCTGGAGCAGGACCTGGAGATCACGGTCTACGGGTTGGCCCGAGGCTGGCGCGGGCAGAGCGCCACGTGGACGACTCCCTGGAACCGTCCGGGCGGCGACCTCGACGAGTCGTACTTCGAGGAGGTCACGATCCCGGCCGGGCAGACGACCGGCACCGTGCGCCTGAACGTCTCGCAGATCGTGGACGAGATCGTGGCACTGGGCGCACCGGACTACGGATTCGTGCTGACCGCCCCGCTGCGCCGGGGCGACGGGTTCACAGCGGGGCAGCGTGCGCTGCTCGGCACGCTGTCGGAGGCTCGGCTCGTGGTGACCTCGGCGAACGCGAAGGCCGCGAGGCGGCCGCGGGGGTAGCCGCGTCTCCCGAATCTCTCCCCGACTGGGGACGACTCGGGTAGACTCCCGTGGACGCCGGGGGACGCGAGGAGACCGCGCAACCGGCGGCACCGTGGCCGGTTAGCCGCATAACTCGTTGTCCCGCAGCCTCTTGCGTTCCGGGCGCTCCGTGGGTTCAACTCCCACCGCCTCCACCACTTCAGGGGCCCGTAAGTCTTTGACTTGCGGGCTCTTGCACGTTCGGGGGACTTCGGCGGCGAGGCCGTCTCCCCGATGTCTCCCCCTTCGGGCGCGGAATGGCGCGCGGAGTTCGTCGCGGCGCATCCGCTGCGCGAACCTCGCGAGCGCCGGGATGAGCCGAGGCCGCTGCTCCTGACGATGGAGAGGCACTCGTACGCGGCGGGGCCGCGGGCTCCTCGCGCAGCCGGAGAGGGCACGATGACGGCTGGGGCGCGGCGCGCTTCTTCGGCTTACCGCTTCAGCCGGACGATCTTCCGGGTCTGCGACACGCCCGCGCTGTCGAGGCGGATGAAGTAGACGCCCGAGGCCGCAACGGTGTCCCGATCGTCGCGACCGTCCCATCCGGAGGGTGAGTCGCTCAGCGTGCCCTGTCCGAGCACGCGGACCAGCCGGCCCGTTGCGTCGTACACCGCCAGCCGGCCGCGTGCGGAGGCCGGCAGATCCACGGGGATCCGGACGTATCCGCTGAAGGGGTTCGGGCTGGGTGCGCCGAGGCCCGACGCGGTCATGAGTCCCCCGCGCTCGTCCGCAGCGGTGGACCCCATCGCCGCGCCGGACAGGGGGATGTCCACGCGTGCCTCGTCGGGGTCGTTCGCGTGGAGCCGAAGCGTCGCGGTGCAGTTGCCGGGAGCGGGAGGATCGAACGTCACCACGAGCGTTCCCGTCGCCCCGGGAATGAGGTACAGGGCGTCCGCCGATACGGAGAAGGCGGCGGACTGGGCGGAGTCGACGATGTCGATGGGCCAGACTTCCAGCGGCCGGTGGCCGGCGTTCCGGACGACGGCGCTGCGCGCGGCCACGGAGTCGAGGGACACCGGCCCGAATGCCAGTTCCTCGACGTCGATCGTGATGTCGGGCGCCTCCTGGAACTCCACGTGCACAGGCACGATGACCACGTCGCGGGAGGGATCGTTGCTGCCGATGCGGAGTGCGGCATCGTACGACCCGGCGCTGAACCCCGACGGGTCCACGGTCACGCGGACGAAGGAGTCCAGGGACGGGGGCACCGTGCCGTGTGCGGGGTCGGCCGAGAGCCAAGGCACTCCATGCAGCCACTGGAAGAGCTGCAGGCCGTACTGCAGGTTGTCGGTCACGTACAGGTTGTCGTTGTGCAGCGCCTTCACGGTCATGGCCACGACCCGGCCCAGCCCGACCTCGGCGCAGGCGATGAGAGGGACGTCGGCCAGATCCCGGACAAGCTCCTGGGCATCCGGACCCACGAGCAGTGTCGCGCCGGCGTCTGATCCCGCGTTGAGCGTGTCGATGCCTGCCGTGATCGGATGGGGGAGGACGTTGTACGTCCATCCGGCGATCCCGTTCTCCGTCGAGTACCGGATGTCGGCGCCGATCGACTCGAGAACGGTGTTGAAGCCGCTGACGGCGGCGTTGGCGTTGCCCTCGAACACGAGTCCGCCGCCGGCGGCAATCCATGTCGCGAGCGTCTGGCGTTCCCCGTCAGTCCAGGTCGTCCAGGAATTGATCGTCCAGATGACGTCGTACCCGGAAAGGAGGCTCGTCGTGATGGTCGCGGCGCTCTGCGTGACCGAGGCGCCGCGACTCTCCAATTCCCCCACCATGGACGACCAACTCGTCGTCCCGTTCTGATCGTGCGAAAGATCCCACAGGATGCGTGGGCCGGGATTGCCGGACGACGGCGCCCCGGCGCCTTGGATGTCCCAGATCAGGTCCGCGAGACCCGGGTTGGTGATCGAGAGGGAGTCCACGCCAAACTCGCCGCTCACGATCGAGAACGCCAGCGAGTCCGGGGACACCGTGATCTTCGGGTTCGCATCCACGGTCCAGGGGAGCAACGCGCAGGGGAGCCCGAGGGCGACGAGGCGCGCGAGTGTCATGGCCGACTCCAGTGTCGGCGCGTCGCCCGACGGAGGCCGCCCGATGCGGGGTCGCGCTGACCGTGGGGCCGGCGCCCTGCACGAATCCGGGGATCCGGCGCAGCCGTCGGCCGGGGGACCGACGGGACAGTAGCGAACGCGACCGGCAGGAACAAGTCGTGGCGGTCCCCATCCATACGGTGCCCGGGCGTCCACCCTCGGGGTGTCGATGTGCCCGCGGAAGTCGTTCTGGCGGACCGCCAGCCGCGCCCGTGCCAAGTCCACGTCCGTCCCGTATGACCTCTGGGTTCTTGACGAGCTCGCGGGCCAACGCCCGGCCACTCCTGGGCGATGGAGCCTGAGGTTCCCTGACCGGTCGACATAAGTTCTTGTCTCATCGCGCCTTGTGCTCCAGGCGCCGGGGGGCTTCGAGTCCCGCCGCCGCCACCACCTTGCGAGCCCGTCGGCGTGGGGTACGATGCCGGGCCCCCGGTGCCGAGGCGTTCCGATGCCGATGAAGCGAGTCCCCCCGACGACTGCCGATCCCGCCCTTCGGACCATGAGTCGCAAGCCCGGAAGGCACCGCCGGAGCCCTCGACTCCCGCTGGCCATCCTCGCCGTCATCCTGCTCGCCGGGGCGTTGCTGCGGGTGTCCTACCTGCGCGAGATCGTGTCCGCGCCGGACTTCGCCGCGCCGCTCGCCGACGCCGCGTTCCACGACTACTGGGCGCGCGCGCTCCTGACCGGGGACTGGACCCCGCCCGAGGGGGAGCCGGATCCGCGGGTCCGCGAGGTGCCGTTCCTCCGTCCTCCGGGCTACCCGTACTTCCTCGCCGGGCTCTACGCGGTGACCGGGAAGAGCTTCCTCGGCGCGAAGATCCTCCAGATGGCCCTCGGGCTCGGCAACGTCGTCCTTGCGTTCCTGCTGGCGCGGGCGGTGTTCTCCCCCGCGGTCGGGCTCGTCCTCGCGGGGTTCTGCGCCACCTACTGGTCGTGCATCTTCTTCGAGGGGGAACTGCACGCCCCGGTCCTCGTCACCACGCTGAACCTCGCCACGCTCCTCGGAATGCTCGCCTGGGCGAAGCGCCCCGGCGCGAAGCGCGGCTTCGCGGCCGGGCTGTGGGTGGGCCTGGGCGCCCTCGTGCAGACGAACGCGCTGCTCTTCGCGCCCGTCGGTGCCTTGTGGATCGCGTTCGGGGGACGGCGCCTGGCGCCGCCCGCGACGGCCCTGCGCTCGGCGCTCGCGTACGTTGCCGGGGCGATCGTCGCGGTGGCGCCCGCCACGCTGCGCAACGCCGTCGTCGCGAAGGAGTTCGTTCCCGTCGCCTCGAACGGCGCGATCACGCTCCTCCTGGGCAACCACGAGGCGGCCGACGGCGTCTCCTCCCGGCTGCCGGCCCTGCCCGAGTTCGGCGCGCGCGCCGCGTGGAGCTGGTTCGCGTACGACGAGATCGTGCGAAGCCTGCCGGGCCGCGAGGGCCGACCGCTTCGTTACTCGGAGGCGTCGCGGCTCTTCGTGGACCGGGCGCTGGAGTTCATCCGCCGGCAACCCGGAAAGTTCCTCTCGCTCACCGGCCGGCGCGCTCTCCTGTTCTGGGGACCGGACGAGGTCTCGAACAACAAGGCGATCCGCGTCGAGAAGGCGCGCAGCCGCACGCTCCGGTTCCTGCCCGGCTTCCCGTGGATGCTCTCGACCTCGCTCGCCGGCGCCGGGGCGCTCGTCCTCGCGTCGCGGCGGCGTGCACCGCACCGCGGGAAGGGGAAGGCGGCGCCTGCGGCGCGCGCCCCGGCGCCGGCGGTCCCCGCGGATCTCCCGGACGTCTCGCGCTTCGTGCTCGTGGCGTGCGCGCTGTACATCGCCGCCACGTTCGTGTCGTTCCTCCCGTTCCTGGCCGCCGCGCGATTCCGAGCGCCGCTCGTTCCGCTCGTCTTCCTCTTCGGCGCGTTCGGCCTGGTGCAGTTCGCGGACGTGCTCCAGCGCGGCGGTTGGGGACGCGCGGCCGCAGCACTCGCGGTGTGGGCGGTCGTTCTCGTCGCGTGTCGCCACTCGTTCCACGGATCGGCGGAGGCGGAGGCCTGGTGGCACACGGATCGCGCGTCCGCCTTGCTGCGGACCGGGCGGACGGCGGAGGCCGTGGCGGAGCTCGAGGAGGCGCTGCGCGCGAACCCCGGATACATCGACGCGCACGTGACCCTCGGCGACGTGCTCGGGCAGACCGGTCGCGGCAACGAGGCGGTCGGGCACTACCGCGACGTGCTGCAGCACCGCCCCAACCGGGCCGACGTGCGGTTCAAGCTGGGCTCGCTGCTCGTGGGCCTGCGCCGGTTCGACGAGGCGGTCCTCGAGCTCGAGGAGGTCGTCCGGGCAACGCCGATCTCGGCGGAGGCGCACTTCGAGATCGGCCGGGCGCGCATCGAGCAGGGCCGCCTGGACGAGGGGATCGAGGCGCTGCGCCTTTCGCTGGAGTTCGATCCGGACCAGGCGCCCGCCCACGTGAACCTGGGCATCGCGCTGGCCGCGCGCGGCGATCACGCGGGGGCGCTCGCCGAGTACGCGAAGGCGCTGGAGATCGTCCCGTCGGACGCCGACGCGGAGCTGCGGCGCGGCGAGTCGCTCCAGGCGCTGGGGCGCGAGGACGAGGCCGCCGCGGCGCTGGCGCGCTCGTTCGAGCACCGGAAGTCCGCGGCGGCGGCCATCCGGATCGGCAACCTCCACCTGCGGGGCGGTCGCAGCGAGGAGGCGGTGCCGTGGTTCCGGCAGGCGGTGGAACTGGAGCCGCGCGACGCCATGGCCCGGACGAGCCTCGCGGGAGCGCTCGCCAACCTCGGGCAGTACGAGGAAGCGGTGAAGCACCTGGAGTCGGCGATCGCGACCGACCCGTCCTATGCGCCCGCGCAGGAACGGCTGCGCGTGCTGCGCGCGTGGCTGGCGTCCTCGGGGAAGGGGACCGGCGACTGACCGGCCGCGCGGGCGGATGCCGGGTCGGGCCCGGCGCCCGCCGCGGGCCGCCGGGGCCGATGCGCCGCCGGGATCCGCAAGTCATTTATGGACAACAACTTCGCACTGCGCGGAGGATCCCGCCGAGTCGGGCCTCCCCGCCTTTCGGACGGGGCCGGTCGCCCCGGAAGTCCGAACGGCGTACCTTGGTCGCGCGCACCGGAGCGGAGGCTGCACGATCCGCCATCGGGCGGGATCGTGTCGTCTCTCTTGCGTCACGGAGGACACGATGGGGCTGTTCGGTAAGATCCTCGAGAAGCTCGGCATCGGCGCCGCGAAGGCCGACCCGGTCCCGAAGGCTGCCCCGGCGAGCGCGGGGAAGGTCGTCGTGGAAGCGCCGACCGCGCCCGCCGCGCCAGTGGCGGTGACGGTCGTCGACGTCGTCTCGCAACTGGAGAAGCGCGCGGCAGCGAATCCGCAGAAGCTGAACTGGCGGACCTCCATCGTCGACCTGCTGAAGCTCCTGGAACTCGACAGCAGCTTCGCCGCCCGCAAGGAGCTGGCGGCGGAGCTGAACTGCCCGAAGGAGATGATGGCGGACTCGGCGAAGATGAACGTGTGGCTGCACAAGACGGTGCTCGCGCGCATCGCCGCCAACGGCGGGAACATCCCCAAGGAGTTCCTGGACTGACCGGCCGGCGCGCCCGGACGAAGGGAGATCACGAATGAACCTGACGGATATCCTGGCCCAGATGGGCGGCCTCCAGTCGATGGCGCGGGAACTGGGCGTGACCGAGAAGCAGGCCGAGACCGGCGCGGCCGCGCTCCTGCCGGCCATTCTCGGCGGATTCAAGAAGCAGGCGCAGGCGCAGCCCGGTGGCATCGAGGGTCTGGGCGGACTGCTGGGCCAGCTCGGCGGCGGCGGCCTGCTCGACGACGTGCTGTCGGCGCAGCCGACATCGGTGGACAAGGGTAACAACGTGCTCGGCCAGATCTTCGGCTCCAAGGACGTGAGCCGCGCGGTCGCGCAGAACGCGGCGGCGTCCACCGGACTCGATGCGTCGGTGCTGAAGAAGATGCTCCCGATGCTCGCCATGCTGGCGGCCGGGTTCATGGCGAAGCAGTCCAGCGCCGGCACGCCGGCGCCGGCGGCGTCGGCGCAGCCCACGGGGGGCGGCGGCCTCGGCTCGCTGCTGGGCGGGCTGCTCGGCCGGAAGCCCGGGGCCGGCGCGACCGGCTCGGCAGGACTGGCCTCGATGCTCGATCTGGACGGCAACGGCAATCCGCTCGACGACATCCTGAAGATGGCGGGGAAGGCACTGCGTTAGCTGTCGTTTCCAGAGACGTTGTTCATCGGACGACCTCGAGCCTGGCCATGGG
>CAYYFX010000105.1:0-14054 GCA_964471155.1 uncultured Gemmatimonadota bacterium
GCTTCCCTTGGGCGAAGGCGATCGTCTGGTCGTACGCGCCCGCGGGCGCGGAGGAGCGCGTGGTGGAGCCCACCATCTTCGAGCTGTCCGCCGCCGGCCGCCGCGGCTTCCGCATCCCGGAGGAGCGCACGGCCGGGCGCAGCCCGCATGCCATCCCGGAACGCTTCCTGCGTTCGGAGCCGGCGGACCTTCCGGAGAACGCCGAGTTGGCCGTGCTGCGCCACTACACGCGCCTCTCCACGCTGAACCACCACATCGAGAAGGAGATGTACCCGCTCGGCTCCTGCACCATGAAGTACAACCCGAAGCTGAGCGAGGTCGCCGCGGACCTCCCGGGACTCCGGGACCTGCACCCGATGCAGCCGGAGGGCATGACGCAGGGCGCCCTGGAGCTGATGGTGGACCTGCAGGAGCGGCTGGCCGCGGTGACCGGCATGCACGCCATCTCGCTGCAGCCGTCCGCCGGCGCGCAGGGGGAGCTGACCTGCCTGCTCATCGCGCGCGCGTACTTCCGCGACCGCGGCGAGCAGCGCACGAAGGTCGTCGTGCCGGACAGCGCGCACGGGACCAACCCCGCCAGCGCCACGTTCGCCGGCTTCCAGACCGTGGAGGTGGCCTCCGACGGGCGCGGCGAGGTGGACGGGGACAAGCTCGCCGCCGTCGTGGACGGGGGCACCGCCGTGGTCATGGTGACGCTGCCGAACACGCTCGGGCTGTTCGAGTCCCGCATCCGTGAGATCGCGGAGGTCGTGCACGCGAAGGGCGCGCTCCTGTACATGGACGGCGCGAACTTCAACGCCATCGTGGGCCTGGTCCGCCCCGGCGACGTGCCCTTCGACTTCCTGCACCTGAACCTGCACAAGACGTTCGCCACGCCGCACGGCGGCGGCGGCCCGGGCGCCGGCCCCATCGGCGTGTCCGAGGCGCTGGCCCCGTACCTGCCCGCGCCGCTCCCGGCGCGCCGGGCGGACGGCAGCGTCTTCCTGGACCGGGACCGGCCGCGGTCGGTGGGGCGGGTGCACACGCACTTCGGGAACTTCGGGATCCTGGTGCGCGCGTACGCGTACCTCCTGTACCACGGCCGCGACGGCCTCGCGGACATCTCGCGCAGCGCGGTCCTCAACGCGAACTACCTCCGGACGCGTCTCTCCGGCGAGTACGAGCTCCCGCACGACCGGCCGTGCATGCACGAGTTCGTGCTCTCCGGGTCGCGGCAGAAGGCGCTGGGCATCCGCACGATGGACGTCGTGAAGCGCCTCATGGACTTCGGGTTCCACCCGCCCACGGTGTACTTCCCGCTCATCGTGGACGAGGCGATGATGATCGAGCCCACGGAGTCCGAGAACGTGGAGACCCTGGACCGGTTCGCCGACGCGCTGCTCGCGATCGCGCGCGAGGTCCGGGAGAACCCCGACGTCGTCCGTTCGGCCCCGCATTCCACGCCGGTGGGACGGGTCGACGAGGCCGGTGCGGCCCGCCGTCCCAATCTGTGCTGGAGCGGGCGGTGCGGGTGACGGATTCCACCCTCGCCTGGCGCGCCTGGCCGCTGGTCCGCCGCCCCCTGCTCGGGGGCGCGGCGGCGGTCGTCGCGGCGGGCACGATCGCGGGCGTGTGGAGCTGGACCGGGAGCGTGTTCCTGTGCGGGCTCGGCCTGGTCGTGCTCGCGTTCTCCGTGGGCCCCTTCTTCGTCCCCACGCGGTATCGTCTGACCCCGGACGGGCTGGAGATCGCCCGGCTGTTCGTCACGCGAAGGCGCGCGTGGTCGGATTTCGGTGTCGTCCACCGGGATCGCGAGGCGGTCATCCTCGCGCCGGCGACGTCGCGCACGTCGTGGATCCCGGGTCGCAGCGTGACCCTCTTCCTGGAAGGGAACGGGGACGAGGTGGGAGCGTATGTGGAGCAGATGGTGGCGGCGTCGTCCGGGGGAGCCGCCGGCTGATCCCGTCGCTGCCGACCCGACCGAGCGCGACCGGAGGGTGCACGGCCTGTCCGCGGAGGACGAGGCCCTGCTGGACCGGATCGCGGCGGCCGTGGCGCGTTGGGGGATGGCGGTCCCGGCCGTCTTCCTGCTCGAGTCGTCGAAGCCGCTGAGCTTCGTCGGCAGCCAGTTCCTCCACTTCCTGTCGCCCATCGTGCACTCGGTGCTCGACGCGCGGGAGATGGACCGGCTCGCGGCGATGCTGGAGCGCCGCGACACCGTCGAACGGTTGATCATCCGGATCGAGCGCGCGGAGTCCGCGCGCGAGGATCCCCGAGGGAGGTAGACCGCCACCGATGACCGACATGCCGATGCTGGACCCGACGAAGATCCGGTCGATCCTGGCCACCGACTGCGGCAGCACGACGACGAAGGCCATCCTCATCGAGTGGCGGGACGGCGAGTACCGGCTGATCGTCCGCGGCGAGGCGCCCACGACCGTGGAGGCCCCGTTCGAGGACGTGACCAAGGGCGTGCTCAACGCCATCGAGGAGGTGGAGGAGCTCGCCGGGCGCACGTTCCTGGACGGCGAGCACATCATCACCCCGACGCGCCCCGACGGCAAGGGCGCCGACCTGTACGTGTCCACGTCGTCGGCGGGCGGCGGCCTGCAGATGGTGGTCGCCGGCGTGGTGAAGACGATGACCGCGGAGAGCGCGGAGCGCGCGGCCCTGGGCGCGGGCGCCATCGTGATGGACGCGCTGGCCTCGAACGACGGGCGCCGCCCGCACGAGCAGATCCGGCGCATCCGGCAGCTCCGGCCGGACATGATCCTGCTCTCCGGCGGCATCGACGGCGGCGCGGTGGAGCACGTGGTGAAGCTGGCCGAGATCATCTCCGCGGCGGACCCGCGGCCGCGCCTGGGCAGCACCTACCGCCTGCCCGTGATCTACGCCGGCAACAACAAGGCGGCGACCCAGGTCACCGGGACGCTCGGCCAGAAGACGGACCTGTCGGTGGTGGACAACCTGCGCCCCGTGATGGAGCGCGAGAACCTCGGCCCCGCGCGCGACAAGATCCACGACCTCTTCATGGAGCACGTGATGGCCCAGGCCCCGGGCTACCGCAAACTCATGGAGTGGGTGGGCGTGCCGATCATGCCCACGCCGGGCGCCGTGGGGAACATCATCCAGACGATCGCGAAGCAGCACGGCCTGAACGTGATCGGCGTGGACATCGGCGGCGCCACCACGGACGTGTTCTCCGTGTTCGGGGAGACCTTCAACCGCACCGTGTCCGCGAACCTCGGCATGAGCTACTCCATCTCGAACGTGCTGGCCGAGTCCGGCGTGGCCAACGTGATGCGCTGGGTGCCCTTCTCCATGGACGAGAAGGACCTGCGCAACCGCATCCGCAACAAGATGATCCGCCCCACCACGATCCCGCACTCGCTGGAGGAGCTGATGGTGGAGCAGGCGCTGTCCCGCGAGGCGCTGCGACTGGCCTTCGAGCAGCACAAGCAGATGGCCGTGGGGCTGCGCGGCGTGCAGCGCGAGCGGACCGTCTCGGACACCTTCGAGCAGAAGGGCGGCGACGACACGATCGTGGACATGATGACGCTGGACCTGCTCATCGGGTCCGGCGGCGTGCTGTCGCACGCGCCGCGCCGGCACCAGGCGGCCATGATGCTCGTGGACGCGTTCCTGCCCGAGGGCGTCACGCGGCTCGCCGTGGACTCCATCTTCATGATGCCGCAGCTCGGCGTGCTGGCCGAGGTGCACCCGAAGGCGGCCACGGAGGTCTTCGAGAAGGACTGCCTGATCTGGCTGGGCACGTGCGTGGCCGCGCGCGGCACCGTGAAGGAGGGCCGCACCATGTTCACCGTGGAGCTGAAGCGGGCGGACGGCCGGGCCGAGACCCACGAGGTCCCCTTCGGCACGCTGTCGCTCGTCCCGCTGGCGCTCGGCGAGACGGCGCAGGCGCGCATCACCCCGGCGAAGGGCTGCGACGCCGGCGGCGGCGCGGGACGTCCCGTGGATCGCGAGGTGCACGGCGGCGTCGTCGGGCTGGTGCTGGACGGGCGCGGGCGGCCGCTCGCGCTGGACCCCGCCGATCCCCAACGCGTCGCCCGCATCCGCCGCTGGACCGACGCCCTGGACGCCTACCCGGCCGCCGAGCCGGCCGTACGCGCGTAGGAGGAGCCGACGTGGCACACGCATACACCCCGGGCCTGCGCGTCACCGACCTCGCGGCCGTCCGCAAGGAGCGGATCCTGCCCCTGAAGGGGCAGGTGCTCGTGCAGGCGGGGGACCGGGTCACCGCGGAGCAGGTCGTCGCGCGCACGGAGCTTCCCGGCAACGTGCACAGCGTCAACGTCGCGAACATCCTGTCGGTTCTGCCGGACGAGGTGGCGGCGAGGATGGTGAAGCCGGACGGCGCGCCGGTGGCGCGCGACGAGATCATCGCGCGCAACGCCACGCTGTTCGGGCTGTTCAAGTCGGTCGCGAAGTCCCCGATCGCGGGGTTCGTCGAGAGCGTGTCGTCCGTCACCGGGCAGGTGCTGCTGCGCGAACCGCCCATCCCGGTGGAGGTGGAGGCGTACGTCGACGGCGAGGTCGTCGAGGTGCGACCGGACGAGGGCGTCGTCGTGGAGACGCACGGGTCGTTCGTGCAGGGCATCTTCGGGATCGGCGGCGAGACCTACGGCGACCTGGAGATGGTGGCGGACTCGCCGGAGGACGAGCTGGACGCGGCGTCGCTGTCGCCCTCGCACGCGGGCAAGATCGTGGTCGGCGGCTCCCGCGTGACGCCCGACGCCCTGCGGCGCGCCGTGGAGCTGAAGGTGCGCGGGGTGGTGGCGGGCGGCATCGACGACGCCACGATCAAGGGCTTCCTGGGCTACGACATCGGCGTGGCCATCACCGGCACCGAGGACAAGGGCGTGACGCTGGTGGTCACGGAGGGCTTCGGCCCGATCCCGATGGCCGACGCCACGTTCGGGCTGCTGCGGTCCCGCGCGGGCATGAAGGCGTCCATCAACGGCGCCACGCAGATCCGCGCCGGCGTGATCCGCCCCGAGGTGGTGGTGCCGCTGCCGGGACAGCGCGCCGCGGGCGGACCGGCCGCGGCCGTCGTGGCGGGCGGCCTCGCGCCCGGCACGCGCGTGCGCATCATCCGCGAGCCGCATTTCGGAACGCTCGGTCGCGTATCGGACCTCCCTGCGCCCTTGCAGAAGCTGCCGACCGAGGCGATGGTACGCGTCCTGGTCGTGGAGCTCGAAACGGGAGGCCGGCACGTGCTCCCGCGCGCCAACGTCGAGATCATCGAGAGCTGATGCTTCGTTCCGTTCCGGGGGCCGTGCTGGTCCTGGCACTCGCCGTGTCGTCGGCCGTCGCCGTGGAGCCCCCCGCGCACCCCGCGGCGGCGGACACGCCGAACGACGGCGGACGCTCCGTCACCGTCCGCTGGTCGGTTCCCGGGGGCGCAGCACCGGGCGACGTGGTGGAGGTGCGGCGGGTCGGCGCGTCCGGCGAGGCGGTGTTCGTCGGGGAGGCGCCGCTCGAGGCCGGCGCGTTCCTGGACCAGGACACGCCGGAGGGGGCCGCCGGCCCGGCGGACGGCGTGCGCCACCGGTGGCGGCTCCGCTCCGTGCGGGAGGGGGAGCCCTCCGCGTTCGTCGAGACCGGCGAGGCCGCCGCGTCCGCGCAGCTCTTCCACCGCGGCCGGCTGAACGTGCTGCTCATCCTCGGCACGATCATGACCTTCGTGCTCGTCAACATCGCCATGGCGTCCCGCGGGGCGGGGAAGTTCTTCATCCGCAAGCTCGCGCCCGTGGAGGCGCTGGACGAGGCCATCGGCCGCGCCACCGAGATGGGGCGGCCGGTGCTGTACGTGCCGGGCATCGAGGAGGTGGAGAACATCCAGACCATCGCCTCCATGCTCATCCTGGAGCGCGTGGCGGAGAAGACCGCGAGCTTCGGCGTCCGGCTGGAGGTGCCCACGCGCACGCCGTTCGTGCTGGCCATCGCGGACGAGGTCGTGCGCAACGGCTGCCTGGAGGCGGGGCGCCCGGACGCCTACCGGCCGGATTCGGTGCGGTACATCTCCCAGGAGCAGTTCGCGTACTGCGCGGGCGTGAACGGCATCATCCTGCGCGACCGCCCCGCGGCGAACCTGTACCTCGGCACGTTCTACGCCGAGTCGCTCATCTTCGCGGAGACCGGGTTCGCGGCGGGGTCCATCCAGATCGCCGGCACCGCGGAGGTCACCCAGCTCCCGTTCTTCATCGCCGCCTGCGACTACACGCTGATCGGCGAGGAGTTCTACGCGGCGTCCGCGTACCTCTCCCGGGACCCGTCGCTGCTCTCCACGATCCGCGCGGCGGACTGGACGAAGGTTGCGCTCGTGGCGTCGCTCCTGGTCGGGGCGGTGCTCGAGTCCCTGGGCCATCCGGCGTTCCGCGCCTGGTTCCGCATCCAGTGAAGCGCGCCGTCCCCTGGGCCCTGACGCTCGTCGCGGGCACCCTCATGATCGCGGACTTCTTCGTGCCGCACCGGGCGTTCGCCGCCGTCGTCCAGGAGGTGCAGCAGTGGGGCCTGGTGGTCGTGGCGTTCACCACGGTGCTGGGCATCGCCAACGTCTTCGACCACCACTCGCGCCGCATCCAGCGACGCCGCAAGGACTGGGGCTACAGCATCGTTCTCGTCGCCGGCATGGTCGCGACCGCGGCGTTCGGGATCCTCGGCCGGCACGACGACCCGGACGGCCCGTTCCTGTGGATCTACGACACGATGTACGACCCGCTGGCGGCGTCCATGTTCGCGCTGCTGGCGTTCTTCATCTCGTCCGCCGCGTACCGGGCGTTCCGCGCCCGCAGCACCGAGGCGGTGCTGCTGCTGGTCGCCGCCATCCTCGTGATGCTCGGGCAGGTGCCGGTGGGTGCGGCCCTGTGGGGGCCCGATTCGGCGCTCGGCGGCTTTCCCGGCGTGAAGGACTGGATCATGGACGTGCCGAACCTGGCCGGGAAGCGCGCCATCCTGATGGGGGCGGCGCTCGGCGCCATCTCCACCGGCCTGCGCGTGATCCTCGGGCTGGAGCGCGCGCACCTCGGCGGGGGCGGCTGATGCCGAAGCGCACCCTCCTGGAGCGGCTGGAGTTCATCGACCGCCGCTGGATCTTCCTGCTCCTGGCGTTCGCCATCGCGGGACCGCTGGTCTTCCCGACCGCGCTGCCGCTGCACGTCACGCCGATGGTGCAGGACCTGTACGACGCGATCGAGGCGCTGCCCGAGGGCTCCCGGGTGCTGCTGTCCGCGGACTACGATCCCTCCGGCAAGCCGGAGCTGGAGCCGTTCCACGTGGCGCTCATGCACCATCTGGCGCGGAAGAACGTGCGCGTCGTGATGATGACGCTGTGGGCCGCGGGGCCGCCGCTCACGGAGCACGTGCTCGCGACCGTGGGGTGGACGACCGCGTACGGGAAGGTGGACGGCACGGACTTCGTGAATCTCGGGTTCAAGGAAGGCCGGCAGATCGTGATGAAGTCCATGGGGCAGTCCATCCCGCAGACGTTCCCGTTCGACCGCTCCGGCCGCCCGGTGGCCGACATCCCGCTGATGCGGGAGGTGCGGAACTACGACGACTTCGCGCTCCTGGTGAACATCTCCGCCGGGAACCCCGGGGTGAAGGAGTACGTGCAGGTCGTGCAGAGCCGGTGGCGGATCCCGATGGTCGGCGCCTGCACCGCCGTGTCCGGCCCCGACTACGTGCCGTACTACAGCGCGGGACAGCTGGAGGGGCTGGCGGCGGGGATGAAGGGCGCCGCCGAGTACGAGATGCTCGTGGGGCGTCCCGGGGCCGCCGCGGCCGGCATGGCGGCGCAGAGCGCCAGCCACGTGCTGCTGATCGCGTTCATCCTGTTCGGCAACGTGATCCACTTCGCGAAGCGACGCCGGGGAGGACGCTGATGGAGGTCCTGCAGGTCTGGCTGGTCCTGGCGCTCACGCTGTGCATCTTCAGCTTCCTGTACCGGGACAACCCGCTGTACAAGCTCGCCGAGCACCTCTTCGTGGGGGTGAGCGCGGGGTACTACGTGGCGCAGGCGTACCAGGAGACCATCATCCCGAACCTGGTGATCCCGGTGGCGCGCGAGGGGAACCTGTTCCGGCTCGGCGCGCTCGTGCTCTCCGTGCTGATGTTCACCCGGTTCGTCCCCCGGATCTCGTGGCTGTCGCGGTGGCCGATCGCGTTCGTGGTGGGCACGTACGCGGGCATCAACGTGATCGCGTTCGGCTCGGGGGACCTCATCATCCAGCTCGAGGCGACGATGCTCGACGTGTTCGGGGGCGGGGCGCGCGGCGTCGGCAACCTGCTGCTCGTGGTCGGCCTGGCGTCGAGCCTGATGTACTTCTACTTCTCGCGGGAGCACCGCGGGGCGCTGGGCGCGGTGTCGCGCGTGGGCGTATGGTTCCTCATGGTCTCGTTCGGGGCGAGCTTCGGCTACACCGTGATGTCGCGCGTGTCCCTCGCGATCGGCCGCACGCGGGACCTGCTGGCGCATCCGGCGATCTCGGCGATCCTCGTGGTCGGGATCGTGGCGTTCCTGGCGGTCTGGGCCCGCCACCGGCGCGACGGGGAAAGCGAGGAGGCGGCATGATGCGTGCGCGCGCGGTCCTCCTGGCGGCCGCCCTCCCGCTGCTGGCCGGCTGCGGCGGGGAGCGCGCCCCGTCGGACGGCGCCGGCGCGGCGCCGGCCACGCTCGTGATCGGCGTGTCGGCGCAGCCGGACCACCTGAACCCGCTCGTGGCGGGGACCGCGTTCGCGGTGGACCTGTGCAACCTGCTGTTCCTCCGGCTCGCGGACTGGGGGCCGCCGCCCGACTACGCGCTCGAGCCCGTGCTCGCCGAGAGCTGGGAGCTCTCGGAGGACCGCCGCACCCTGACCTACCGCCTCCGCCGCGACGTCGCCTGGAGCGACGGCGTCCCCACGACCGCGCACGACGTCGTCTTCACCTACGAGCGCGCGAAGGACCCGGTGGTGCCGTTCCCGAACCGCTCGCGGTTGCGGCGGGTCGAGTCCTGCACGGCCCCGGACGACTGGACCGTCGTGTTCCGCTTCTCCGAGCCGTCGTGGGAGCCGGTGTGGATGACGTCCTTCCACGTGGTGCCGCGGCACCTCCTGGAGCCGGTGCCGCCGGAGGAGATGGACACCTGCGCCTTCGACCGGGCGCCGGTGGGGAACGGCCACTGGACGCTGCACGAGTGGGTGCGGGAGCAGAGCATCGTGCTCAAGGCGAACGACGGCTGCGCGCTCGGGCGCCCCGTGTACGACCGCGTCGTGTTCCGGGTGATCCCGGAGGAGACGACGCTCCGCACGGAGCTGCTCACCGGCGGCGTGGACGTGTACGACCGGCACCCGAACAAGTGGTACCGCGAGGACTCGCAGCGGCCGGACCTGCGCTTCACGCGGATGTCGGACAAGGGCTACGTGTACATCGGCTGGAACCACCGGAACCCGCGCTTCCAGGACCCGCGCGTGCGCCGGGCGCTCACCCTGGCCACGGACCGGCCCACCATCCTCAGCGCGTTCCGCGGGGGCTTCGGCCGGGTGGCGGCCATCCCCACCTTCGTGGAGAACCCGGACTTCGATCCGGACATCGAGCCGCTCCCGTTCGACCCGGATTCCGCCGCGCGCCTGCTGGACGAGGCCGGCTGGACCGGCCGTGATCCGGACGGGATCCGTACGAAGGACGGGATGCGCCTCGAGTTCACGTACATGCTGATCGCGGCGAACGAGATCTCGGAGGACATCTCCACCATGACCCAGGCGGAGTTCCGCAAGCTGGGGATCGGCGTGACCAGCGAGTCCTACGAGTTCACGGTGTACATCGGGAAGCTCCGGCGCAAGGAGTTCGACGCCACCATCCTCGCGCGGCGGGGCGACCTGCTGTTCGACCCCGAGGACGTGTTCCACTCCCGCGCCATCGACGGCCAGTACAACGACGTGTCCTTCGGGGATGCCGTGACGGACAGCCTGATCGACCTGGCGAAGTCCACGCCGGACCGCGCGCGGCGCAAGGTGATCTGGTCCCGGTTCTTCGAGGAGTTCCATCGCATCCATCCCGTCACGGTCCTGTACGTGAGCGAGACGAGCTACCCGGTGCGGGCGGACCGCGTGGCGAAGGCGCCGATGGACCTGCGCGGCCCGTTCCACGAGTTGCACCGCTGGGAGCCGGCGAGGGGCGGCCGATGAGCCTCGTGCGGATGCTGCCGGCGATCGCGCTGCTGGCGTGCGCGGCCGGCTGCGGCGGGGGCGGCGCCGAGGGGAGCAGCCGGGCGGGCGGCGGCGGCCCGAACCGCACCGCCGTCATCGGCATGTTCTCCGACGTGGACGGGTTCAACGAGTTCACGTCCACCGACGCCAACGCCACCGACATCATGGAGCGCATGCTGTACATGCCGCTCCTGCGGTGGGGGGACGACCTGCGGATCGAGGGCCGGCTGGCGAAGTCCTGGCAGCAGTCCGCGGACGGGCTCACGATCACCATGCAGCTCCGCGACGACATCCGCTGGCACGACGGCGCTCCCACGACGGCGGCCGACGTGGTGTTCTCCTTCGACCGCTTCCGGGACCCGGAGCTGGGCTACCCGGACGTCGGGTCGATGCGGCAGATCGAGTCCGTGGAGGCGCTCGGCCCGTACGAGGTGCGGTTCCGCTTCAAGCGCGCCTACCTGGACCAGCTCGCGCACCTGCGCCGCGTGATCATGCCGAAGCACCTGCTCGACGCGATCCCCTCGGCCGCGATGGAGTCCGCGCCGTTCAACCGGAACCCGGTCGGCAACGGACCGTTCCGGTTCGTGCGCTGGAAGCAGGCGCAGGAGGTCGTGTTCGAGGCGAACCCGGACTTCGCGGACGGGCGCCCGCCGCTGGACCGGATCGTGTTCCGGGTCATCCCGAACCAGACCGCCATCGAGACCGCGTTCCTGGCCGGGGAGCTGGACGTCGTGGAGCGGGTCCGGCTGGAGCGCGTGGCGGCGTTCCGGGCGAATCCCGCCTGCCGCGTGTACACCTACCCCGGCCGCGGCTACCAGTTCATCGGCTGGAACCTCGCGAACCCGCGCTTCGCGGACGCGCGCGTGCGCCGCGCCATGACGCTCGGCATCGACCGGCAGCGGATCGTGGCCGCCCTGGTCCACGGCGAGGGCCGCGTGACCGCGCACACGATCATGGCGCGGTCCCCGTTCCACGCGTCGGACATCCCGCCGCACCCGTACGACCCGGACGCGGCCGCGCGCCTGCTGGACGAGGCCGGCTGGCGGGACTCGGACGGGGACGGCATACGGGACCGGGACGGGCTGGCGTTCGAGTTCGAGCTGGTGACGAACCTGGGCAACCAGCTCCGCGAGGACACGCTCGTGATGGTGCAGGACGACCTGGCGAAGCTCGGCGTCCGGGCCGTCCCGCGCGTGCGGGAGTGGAACGTGTTCCTCGACGAGGTGCAGGCGAAGGACTTCGACGCCTACCACATGGCGTGGGTCCAGGACTTCATCATTTCGCCGTACGACACCTTCCACTCCGGCGCGATCGCCGGGAAGTACAACAGCGGGAGCTACGCGAACCCGCGCGTGGACGACCTCATCGATCGCGGGCTGCTGGCGCGCACGTTCGAGGAGGCCACGCCGATCTGGCACGAGTTCCAGGCCGTGCTGCACGAGGACCAGCCGTACACGGTGCTGTTCGAGCTGGACTACTCCGTGGCCGCCACGCCGTACCTGCACGGGATCGAGGTGGACGTCCGGTCCTGGCTTCTCTCCGTGGAGGACTGGTCGAAGGAGGCGACGCCGGCGCCCGCCGCGCCGGGGGCCGCGTCGTGATCCGCTACGTCATCCGGCGCGTGCTGCTGGCGATCCCGCTGCTCTGGGCGCTGGCGACCGCCACGTTCTTCGTCGTGCGCCTCGCGCCGGGCGACCCGCTCGCCATCTACTACAACCCCGAGATCGATCCGGCGGTGATGGAGACGATCCGGGTGCGCCTGGGGCTGGACCAGCCGCTGCACGTCCAGTACGGCAAGTGGCTCCTGTCGCTCGTCCAGGGGGAGCTGGGGGTGTCGTTCTCGCACCACCGGCCGGTGGCCGAGGTGCTGGCGGAGGCCATCCCGAACACGCTCCTGCTCACCGGGCTCTCGCTGCTGCTCATCCTGGTCGTGGGGGTGCTGCTCGGCGTGATCTCGGCGGTGCGGCAGTACTCCTGGGTGGACCACGTCACCACGCTCGGGGCGCTGTTCGTCTACTCCATGCCCGGGTTCTGGCTCGGGCTCATGCTGATCATCGTGTTCTCCCTGAAGCTCGGGCTCCTCCCGGCCAGCCAGATGCAGTCCGTGGACGCGGAGTTCCTGTCGGCGCCGGAGCGCTGGCTGGACCGCCTCGAGCACCTCGTGCTGCCGGTCTTCGTGCTGGGGATCGCGTCGGCGGCGTCGGTCGCCCGGTACACGCGCGGCAGCATGCTGGAGGTGATCCGGCAGGACTACGTGCGCACCGCCCGCGCGAAGGGGCTCCCGGAGCGGCGGGTGATCTTCCGGCACGCGCTCGTGAACGCGCTCATCCCGGTGATCACGCTGCTCGGCCTGTACTTCCCGTTCCTGCTGTCCGGCGCGGTCGTCACCGAGACGATCTTCGCGTGGCCCGGCATGGGCCGCGTCACGGTGGGGGCCATCTTCGCGCGCGACTACCCCGTCGTGATGGCCACGAACCTGGTGGCGGGCGTGATGGTGGTCGCCGGCAACCTGCTGGCGGACGTGCTGTACGCGGTCGTCGATCCGCGCATCCGGTACGAGTGATGGGCCCCCTGGACTGGATCCCCGGGGTCGGCCAGGCGCGCCACGGGCGCCCGGGCCGCGCGCTCTGCCTGGCCGCGGCGTGGGCGGCGTTCCTGGCCGTGGCGGTCCTGCAGCGGGCGCGGATCGCGGCGGCCGCGGCGGGGAAGGACGGCGGCGACGGGATCTCCGCCGTGGCGTTCCTCGGGCTCATGCTGCTGGCGCTGCCGGTCGTGTCGGCGCTGGACGCGCGCCGGCTCGCCCGCGGCGGCACGAGGGCCTCGTCCAGCCACGCGGCGCTGATCACGCGGCGGTTCCTGCGCAACCGCGTGGCCGTCCTCGGCCTCGTGCTCGTGGGCGTGCTGTACTGTGTGGCCCTGCTGGCGCCTGTGCTGGCGCCGCACGATCCGGACGTGCAGGTGGACATCGTGCGCACGCGCTACCTGCCGCCCGGGGCGGTGTACCAGCCCGACGAGGGCGCGCCGTTGTCCTTCCCGCTCGGCACGGACAAGTTCGGCCGGGACCTGCTCTCGCGCATCCTGTACGGCGCGCGCATCTCGCTGTTCATCGGCTTCGTGGCCGTGGGGATCGCGATCACGGCCGGGACGTTCCTCGGCGCCATCGCCGGCTACTTCGGCGGCCGCACGGACTGGATCATCATGCGGTCCGTGGACGTGCTGTACGCGTTCCCGCGAATCTTCCTGATCCTCACGCTGATCGCCTTGTGGAGCCCGCAGATCTGGCTGATCGTGGCGGTGCTCGGCGCCACCGCGTGGATGGGCGTGGCGCGTCTCGTGCGCGGCCAGATCCTCTCGCTCAAGGAGCGCGAGTTCATCCAGGCCACCCGCGCGCTCGGCATCCCGCACGCGCGCGTGATCCTGCGTCACGTGCTGCCCAACACGCTGTCGCCGGTGATCGTGGCCGCCAGCCTCATGATCGGCGACGTCATCCTCACCGAGGCCACGCTCTCCTTCCTCGGGCTGGGCGTCCAGCCGCCCACCGCCTCGTGGGGCAACATCATCAACCAGGGCCGCGACGACCTCCTCGGCGCCTGGTGGGTCGCCACCTTCCCGGGCCTGGCCATCGTCGTGACGGTCGTGTCCTACAACCTGCTCGGCGACGGCCTCCGCGACGCGATGGATCCGCGGACGGGCGGGTAGCGGCGGCGGCCGGATCGTCGACGGCGGCGGCGGCGGCGGCAGCGGCGGGGCGAGACCCGCCGGCGGGGCGGGGCGGGGCGCCGGTCGCGCGCGGCGGATGGGCCGGGTGCCGCGGTACCCCTCTCGCGGGCCTCTGCGCGTGAGCGCACCGCGCCCTTCGGGCGCGT
>CAYYFX010000106.1:0-522 GCA_964471155.1 uncultured Gemmatimonadota bacterium
CCTGGAGCTTCTCCTTGTCGTAGTCCGAGGTGGTGTCCTCGATCTGCTTCTTGATCTGGCCGATGCGGCCCTGGATGTCCGCCTTCTTGCCGGCGCCCTCGATGATCGTGGTGTTGTCCTTGTCGATCACGATGCGCTTGGCGCGACCGAGATCCGCCGTGGTCGTGTTCTCCAGCTTGAACCCGACCTCCTCGGAGACGACGCGGCCGCCGGTCAGGATGGCGATGTCCTCCAGCATGGCCTTGCGGCGGTCGCCGAAGCCCGGGGCCTTCACGGCCACGACGCTCAGCGTGCCGCGCAGCTTGTTCACCACGAGCGTGGCCAGCGCCTCGCCGTCCACGTCCTCCGCGATGACCAGCATCGGCTTGCCCATCTGCACGATCTTCTCGAGGATGGGCAGCAGGTCCTTCATGTTGGAGATCTTCTTGTCGTGGATGAGCACGTACGCGTCATCCAGGTGGACCTCCATGCGCTCCGCGTCCGTCACGAAGTAGGGCGACAGGTAGCCGCGGTCGAACTGCA
>CAYYFX010000106.1:532-14044 GCA_964471155.1 uncultured Gemmatimonadota bacterium
GCTCCATCGCGTCGGCGATGATGCCGCCGATGGACGGGTCGTTGTTCGCGGAGATCGTGGCCACCTGCGACACCATCTCCTTGCCCTTCACCTGCTTGGACTGCTTCTTGAGCGCCTCGACCGCGGCCTCCACGGCCTTGTCGATGCCGCGCTTCAGCGCCATCGGGTTCGCGCCGGCGGTCACGTTGCGGATGCCCTGGTGCAGGATGCTCTGCGCCAGCACGGTCGCGGTGGTGGTGCCGTCGCCCGCCACGTCGTTCGTCTTCGTGGCGACCTCCTTCACCATCTGCGCGCCCATGTTCTCGTACGGGTCCTCCAGCTCGATCTCCTTCGCGATCGTCACGCCGTCGTTCGTGATCGTGGGGGAGCCGAACTTCTTGTCGATGACGACGTTCCGGCCGCGGGGCCCGAGCGTGACCTTGACCGCGTCGGCGAGCTTGTCCACGCCCTTGCGCAGCGCCTCGCGCGCGCGGACGTCGAACTCCATCATCTTGGCCATCGGGGCGTGACCCTCCCGGTCGTGGACCGTGGTCTTGGGTTTCGGAAAGGCCCGCGGCGCCGTGCGCGCGGGCGGGGCCGTTCTCGGATCCGGGGCCCTACAGGACCGCCAGGATGTCCGTCTCGCGCAGGATCAGGTACTCCTTGCCCTCGATCTTGACCTCGGTGCCGGAGTACTTCCCGTACAGGATCGTGTCGCCCTTCTTCACCTCGAGCGTGATCCGCTTGCCCTCTTCGTTCGTGCGGCCCGGGCCCACGGCGACGACGCGGCCCTCCTGGGGACGCTCCTTCGCGGTGTCCGGGATGATGATCCCGCTCTTGGACATCTCCTTGGCGTCCAGGGCCTCGACCAGCACGCGGTCGCCCAGGGGCTTGATCGTCATCGTCCCTCCTCCTCCTTGCCTCCGGGGGCCTGCCGGCCGGGAGGCGTCTTGGCACTCATCACTTGAGAGTGCTAGCAGCACAACTCGGCGGCAAGATACAGGAGGGGTCCGGCCACGTCAAGCCGGAGGCCGCCCCGCGCCGCCGCGTCGCCACGTGGGCAGCCCTGGGTGGTGCGGAGATTGGGGGCGGACGGCAGAACGAGTTGATTCGAAATCACTTGGCGCCCTGGCTCGGCCCGGGGGCGAACTCCTTGCCGCGTCGCACCTTGGACCGGCCCCGCCCCAATCTGCGAACCACTTCGGACGGCAACGGGCCGGCCGGGATCGCCCGGCCGGCCCGTCCGAACTGCCCCGGGATCGAGCCCCGGAGGCGCCGCCCTAGGCGCCGAACGGCACCTCGAACTCGCGCTCGCCGACCACCTGGAAGACGAGCTTCACCTCCCACCGGAAGTTCGTCGGCGTGGCCGCGGGCACCGAGTTCCCCTGCACGTGGTACTCGATCTCCGTGTTCGCCGCGACCGGACCGCCCTGCAGCTCGGTCAGGATCTCGTCCATCATCGCGTTCAGCTGGTTGATCCCCGGCTGCAGCAGCGGGGTGATGTCGATCCAATCCGTGACCGCCGAGGCGTCCGCGTCGAAGCCGCTGACCACGAGGTGCGGCCCCGGGGTCGGCGCGCCGAGGCGCGTGAACTCCAGGAAGCCGTCCTCGATGGACCGGCCGGCCTCCGCCTGCGTGATCCGGTAGAACACCTGCGCGAGCTGGATCTCCTGCACGTCGGCCGGATCGATCTCGGCGTCCTCCAGCTCGGCCGCGAGATCCAGGTCGTCCTTCAGGTCGATGGTGTCCGTGTCCTCGTGCACGTTGGTCTCGCCGGACGCGATGAACTCCGCCGTCGTGGTCACGCCGATCACGAGCTCCACGAGCTTGTCGCTCGTGCACGTGGCGGCGGTCAGCGGGAGCGCCAGCGCCGGCACGAGGAGGATTCGCGAGAGATTCTTCATGGGTTCCCCCCTCACATTCCGAAGCTGATGCCGCCGGCGAAGCCCGTGACGGCGGCCTTGTTGAACTCGCCGTTGAGCTTCACGCCGGGCAGGTTGATGCTGGCGCCGAGCGTCAGGTGGAAGTCGTTGTCGCGATCGAACTCCACCTTCGTGGTCTCGTCGTCGCCGGTCTCGTACTCCACGTCCATCGCGAACGAGTCGATGCCGAGGCCCACGTACGGCTCGATCGACACGGTGTGGCCGTAGCGCTTGCTGCCCATGACGTTCGCGGCCAGCGCCTTCGCGTCCAGCAGAGAGTCCCCGAGCTTGAAGCTCTGGTACATCAGGCCCACCGCCACGTCCACCGGCAGCGCCGGCAGGTACTGCGAGATGCTGTGCTGCCCGCCGATGCCGAACATCTCGAACGAGCCGATGTCCTCGTCGGAGAACTCGATCTCCGGCACGTACCGGAGGATGGCGCGCGTTCCCGCGACGTTGCCCACGGTGAGCTGCGGCACGGCCACGCCGAAGTTCTTCATGTCGAACCCGCCCGGGTAGTAGAACTCCAGCCCGGGGACGGACTCGTGGCTCGCGGTCACCGCGCCCTCGTCGCCGACGACCGTGGGCGCCTCCACGGTCTCGTAGCCCGGCGTCTCGGCGGTGTAGACCCGCTCGTCGTCGCCGAACGAGATGTACGCGGCGCGCAGGTCCACCGTCAGCCCGAAGCCCGTCGTGGGGATCGAGGCGGACCGGAAGATGCCCGTGTTCACCGACGTGGACAGCCCGTCCACGAACGGCCCGAGATAACCCTGCACCTGCGCGTCCTCGAGCGAGGACAGGTTGTCCTCGAGGGCCGCGCCGGCCGGATCCGCGATCATGAGCCCCAGCACGGCGACGAGCGCGGCCGGGGCGGGGTTGCGAAGTCGCATCGGAACCTCCGAGGAAGACGATGGCCGTGCGCGGAACGAACCGGAAGAGCGCACGGCGTCCAGCGATCCTCCGCGAGCGGCTCTTCCGGAGTCAAGCGCCCGCGGGACGAACGGCGGAACGGCAGGGGGTTAGCGGTCGGCTGAACCTCCCGCGCGGTCGCGGAGGATGCGCTCCGCGAGCAGCAGGCCTTCGAGCGTCAGTCCGACTTCCACGCGGTCGACGGTCCGGCAGCGCGGCGCGACGAGGGGCGCCAGCCCGCCCGTGGCGATGCACTGCCCCCGCGCGCCGAGTTCGTCCCAGATGCGCCCCACCAGCGTGTCGATCATCCCCGCCGCGCCGAGCAGGATGCCCGAGCGGAGGCAGTCCCGCGTGTTCGCGCCGATGGCGCGCTCCGGGAACGTGAAGTCCACCTTCGTGAGCCGCGCGGCCCGGCGGAAGAGGTCCTCCGCGGAGGTCTCGATCCCCGGCGCGATGATCCCGCCCACGTAGCGCCCCTCGCGGTCCAGGACGTCGAAGTTCGTCGCGGTGCCGAGGTCCACGACCACGGAGGGGAAACCGAAGCGCGCACGCGCCGCGAGCGCGTTCACGATGCGGTCGGCGCCGACCTCGCGCGGATCGTCCACGGCCACGGGGATGCCCAGCGGGGACTCGGCGCTCACGAGGACGGGGTCGTGGCCGAGCTCCGCGGCCACGTAGGCGGCGAACGTGCGCGTGAGCGTGGGCACCACGGAGCAGAGGATCGTCCGCCCCACCGAGCGCTCGCGCCGCGGCAGGTCGCGGCACAGGTGCGCCACGGTCATCGAGATCTCGCCCGACGTGGCGTCCCGCCGCGTCCCCACGCGCAGGGATCCGGCCGCGCGACCCTCCGGGTCGAACAGGCCGAGCACCACGTTCGTGTTGCCGATGTCCACCGCCAGCAGCATCGATCCCTCCGTCATGTCCGCGCCCGCACGCGCGCCAGTCCCGCGCGCACCGCGACCGTTCCGCGGCCGGGAACCTCCACCAGGAGCGAGCCGTCCGGCGCCACGCCGGCGCCGCGCCCCTCCAGCACGTCCTCGTCGCGCTCCACCACGACGTCCCGCCCGGCCAGCTCGTCCCGCGGCGCCCACGCCGCCGCGAGATCCGCGCCGCCCGGCCGCGAGGCGTCCAGCCGCTCCTCCAGCCGCCCGAGCAGCGCCGCCAGGAGCGCGCCGCGCTGCACGCGCTGCCCCGCCGCGGCCTCCACGGAGATCGCGGTCCCGGCCAGTTCCGGGGGGAAGTCGTCGTCCGCGTGATGCACGTTCATCCCGATGCCGGCCACCGGCCACAGCGCCCGCCCGCGCGAGCGCGCCTCCACGAGCACGCCGCAGACCTTGCGGCCGGAGAGGCGCACGTCGTTCGGCCACTTGAGCCCGGCCGGAACGCCCGCGACCTCCTCCACCGCGTCCGCCACCGCGAGCGCCACCAGGAGCGACAGTCGCGGCGCCGCCGCCGGATCCTCCGGCGCCGGGAGCAGCGCGGAGATCCACAACCCGAGACCCGGCCGCGCGTCGAAGGAGCGGCCGCGGCGGCCGCGTGCCGCCGTCTGCAGTTCCGCGCCGATCACGAGGCCGGGCGCGGCCCCCGCGGCCGCCCGCTCCAGCACCGCGTCGTTCGACGAGCCGAGCGCCGCGTGGATCTCGAGGGGCCGTCCGAGCGTGCGGGTCCGCAGCCGCCGCGTCACGTCCGCCGCCGACAGGGGCGAGCCGCGCGGGCCCAGGGCCAGGCGTCCGTCGCCGCGCGTCACGAGCCGCGCCGCGACCAGGTCCGCCAGCACCGCCTCGCCCGCGGCGAGCCGCGCCTCGGGCAGCGTGCCGCCGGCCGCCGCCAGCGCGTGCAGCACCCCGGCCTGCGCCTCGCGGAGCGACGTGGCGATCACGACGCCGCCTCCCGCACCAGGAGGGAGAAGTCGATCGCGCGCACGCTGTGGGTCAGCGATCCGAGGCTCACGAGGTCCACGCCCGTGTCCGCCACGCGCGCGAGATCCTCCACGCGCATCCCGCCCGACGCCTCGACCTCCGGCCGCGTCCCCTTCGGCCCCAACGCGTCCACCACGCGGCGCATCTCCACGAGCGGCATGTTGTCCAGCAGCAGGCGGTCCGGCGTCAGCCTCGCCGTCGCCATCGCCTCCTCGTACGTGCGCACCTCCACCGTGAGCGGCAGCGCGGCCGACGCGGGATCGGCGCGTACCGCGGCGATCGCCGGCGCGATGCCGCCCGCCACCGCGAGGTGGTTCTCCTTGAGCATCACCATGTCCCCGAGGCCGAACCGGTGGTTCGTGCCGCCGCCGAGGATCACCGCGTGCTTCTCCAGCGCCCGCAACCCGGGCGTGGTCTTGCGCGTGTCGCACACGGCCATGCGGCCGCCGCACGCGTCCACGCCGCGCCGCGTGGCGGTCGCCACGCCGGAGAGCCGCTGCAGGAAGTTCAGCGCGGTGCGCTCGCCGGCCAGCAGCACGGCCGCGGACGCCTCCACCGCGAGCACCACGTCCCCCGCGGCGAACGTGTCGCCGTCCGCGCGCCCGGTGACGGTCACCGGCGCGCCCATCGCGAGGAGCTCGAACGAGCGCTGGAACGGCGCCACGCCGGCCAGCACGCCGCCCTCGCGCGCCACGACCTCGGCACGCCGCCGCGTGTCCTTCCCCGGCAATGGCAGCGTGGACCGGTCCTCGAACGCGGAGTCCTCCGCCAGCGCGCGGCGGACCGCGTCATCCACCACCGCCGCCGAGGGCGCCGCCACGTCGAACCGGCCGAGGAGGCGCCTCACCGCCGGCGCCTCGCGCGCCGCGGCCCGCCGCGCCGGCTCGTGGCCATGGCGCGCGTGCGCGGCAGCGCCGCGGACCCGGCGCGCATGTCCAGGATCCGGTCGCGCAGGCTCGCCGCCAGCTCGAACTCCAGGGACTCCGCCGCACGGAACATCTCCGCCTCCAGCCGCGCCAGCAGCTCGTCGTGGTCCGGCGTGCCCACCGCCGCCTCCGGCAGCGACTCCGGCACGCCCTCCTCCGACTCCGCCGTCCCGCGCGCGTCCGCCACCGAGGTCTGCAGCATCACCTCCTCGATGGACTTCACGATCGACGCCGGCGTGATCCCGTGCTCCTCGTTGTACCGGTGCTGCAGCTCCCGGCGGCGCTCGGTCTCGTCGATCATGCGGCGCATGGAGCCCGTCACCTCGTCGGCGTACATGATCACGCGCCCGTCCACGTTGCGCGCCGCGCGGCCCGCGGTCTGGATCAGCGAGCGGTCCGAGCGCAGGAAGCCCTCCTTGTCCGCGTCCAGGATGGCCACCAGCGACACCTCGGGCAGGTCCAGCCCCTCGCGCAGCAGGTTGATGCCGACCAGCACGTCGAACTCCTTGAGCCGCAGCCCGCGCAGGATCTCCGTGCGCTCCAGCGCGTCGATGTCCGAGTGCAGGTACCGCACCCGCACGCCGGTCTCCTCCAGGTAGTCCGTGAGGTCCTCGGCCATGCGCTTCGTCAGCGTGGTGACGAGCACCCGCTCGTCCTTGGCCACCGTGCGCCGGATCTCGGCGAGCAGGTCGTCCACCTGCCCCTCCACGGGACGCACCTCGACCGCCGGATCCATGAGACCCGTGGGCCGGATGATCTGCTCCACCACGACGCCGCCGGACTGGTCCAGCTCCCAGTCCCCCGGCGTGGCCGACACGAAGATCGTCTGCCCGATCATCTCCAGGAACTCCTCGAAGCTGGCCGGGCGGTTGTCCAGCGCGGACGGCAGGCGGAACCCGTGCTCCACGAGCGTGCGCTTGCGGGCGATGTCCCCGTGGTACATGCCCGCGATCTGCGGCACGCCCACGTGCGACTCGTCCAGGACCGTGATGAAGTTCGGCGGCAGGAAGTCCAGCAGGCAGTACGGGCGCTGCCCGGGCCGCCGCTTCGTGAAGTGCCGGGAGTAGTTCTCGATCCCGGAGCAGTAGCCGATCTCCTCGATCATCTCGAGATCGAACTTGGTGCGCGACTCCAGCCGCTGCGCCTCCAGCAGCTTCCCGCGCCGCCGCAGATCCGCGAGCTGCTCCTCCAGCTCCGCGCGGATCGTGACGAGCGCGTCCTCCACCTTCGGGCGGGCGGTCACGTACTGCTTCGCGGGGAAGACGCGGTAGTCGTCGGGCTCGGCCTTCACCTCGCCCGACAGCGGGTCCACGATCGTGAGCCGCTCCACCTCGTCCCCGAAGAACTCCACGCGCAGCACGTCCTCCTCGTAGGCCGGCCGGATTTCCAGCGTGTCGCCGCGCACCCGGAAGGCGCCGCGGCCGAGCTGGTAGTCGTTGCGCGCGTACTGGATCTCCACCAGGTCCCGCAGCACGCTGTCCCGGTCCCGCTCCTCGCCGCGCCGGATGGCCACGGAGAGGTCCCGGAAGTCCTCCGGCGAGCCCAGGCCGTAGATGCACGACACCGACGCCACCACGATCACGTCCCTCCGCGTGGACACCGCGCACATCGTCCGCAGCCGCAGCCGGTCGATGTCGTCGTTGATCGAGGCGTCCTTCGCGATGTACGTATCCGTCTGCGGCACATAGGCTTCCGGCTGGTAGTAGTCGTAGTAGGAGATGAAGTACTCCACGCGGTTCCTCGGGAAAAACGACCGGAACTCCCCGTAGAGTTGCGCCGCGAGCGTCTTGTTGGGCGAAATCACGAGCACGGGCCGGTCCACGGCCGCGATCACGTTGGCGAGCGTGAAGGTCTTGCCCGAGCCGGTCACGCCGAGGAGGGTCTGCCACTCGCGCCCCTCGCGCAGCCCGTGGGCGAGCTCCTCGATGGCGCGGGGCTGGTCCCCGCGCGGCTCGTAGGGCGCCTGCAGTTCGAAGTTCAAGCCGGACCCCCGGAAGGGGGCGAAGTGTACCCTTGTCGCAAGGGCGCGGAAAGCGGGACGGAGGCGGCCCGCGCGGGTTAGGCTGCAAGGAACGCCGGAGGAGCCGAGTGGACTGCAACCCGCGTGCCCGCAACGCCCTGGCCGCGTTCGCCCTCGCCGCCGCCGGCTTGCAGGGCTGCGCGGGCGGCCTGGCCCCCCTCCCGTCCGACCCCGTCGCCCCGCCGCCCGCCGCGCCCGCATGGCGACCGGGCGAGGCCATGGCCATGCTCCTGCGCCCGCCAGCCGACGGCGCGCACCCGATCGACGACGCCTACCTGCGCCGCACGTCCGTCTTCCGCGAGCGCATGGCCGAGGCGGACTCCCTCGCGCCGGCGCTGCGTCCCATCGAGACGCTCGACCGCGGCGGCCGCCGCACCTGGCTGCTCGACGGCCCCGACCCTCTGGTCCTGCGCATCGACGCGTCCGACGACGGCACGCTGGACCAGTCGCAGTACTTCGGCCCGGAGGGTCTCTACGCGGTGGTGCACCGCTTCGCGGACGGCCGCCGCACGCAGCGCATCTTCTTCCCGCCCGGCGAGCCGCGCATCGTGGAGGTGCGCGACAACGTGCCGCCCTACCCCGGCGTGTGGTGGCTCACGACGGAGACGCCCTTCCCGAAGACGAACGAGGCGCCGCCCTCCCCCTAACGAAGGCGGAGCGGCTCCTTCGCCAGCATCCGCGACGATGCCGTCATCGCGGGCTTGAGCCAGCGGTCCGCGTCACGCTCGACGGCGCGCAGGCGCGCGGCATCGGTGGCGAGGCGCACGAGCAGGTCCACCTCGGTGTCGAAGTCGCTCACGCGCACCTCCTCCGCGGCGATGCCCTTCGGCCCGCCGTCGAGGCCCTTCATGTTGTGGTAGTTTCCGAGCGGGACGCACAGGCCGCCGGCGCGGTAGCCGGCGGAGCAGAACGCGGTGGCCTCGCACGAGCCGCCGTCCATCAGGCGGCGCTGGAAGCGGAACTTCCGGTCCGCCGCGGCCAGCGCCTTCGCCTCCGCGTGCAGCGCGTGCATGAGCGGCGCGTCGAAGAGCGAACGCGCGTCCCCCACGCGGACGATCACGCCGCCGCCCATCGGGGCGTGCGGCAGCGCGCGCGACGTCTCCAGCGACAGCACGCGCGCTCGCCTCGGGATGGTCCGCGCGCGGATGGCCGCGAGCGTGCCGTGGAAGCCGGTCTCCTCCGCGCGCGTGAGCACCGCCCACACGTGCGCGCCGCGCGGCCGCGCGCGGGCGATCTCCTCCAGCGTGGCCAGCGCGGCGGCCACGCCGAGCAGGTCGTCCAGCGCGCGCCCCACGATGGTCCCGCGGCGCACGGCGAACGGCGTGAGCGCCCACATCGCGAAGCCGTCCGCCGCCGCGCGACCGCTCGTGATCCGCGCCTCGCCGCCGGCCAGGCGCGCGCCGGTCGGCCCTTCCTTCCCGTCGACCTTGCGCAGGACGCCGCGGCCCACGAGCCGCCCGCCCTTCGCGAAGAACTCCAGCGCGGTGCCGGGACGCGCGTGCGGAAGCATCACGCCGCCGCGGAACTCCAGTTCCGCCTCCTTCGCGCCGGCCTCCTTCACGGCGAACCCGGGGTGGTCCAGGTGCGCCACCAGCACCAGCGGCGGCGCCGACGGGCGCTTGCGCGCGGGATACCGGACCACGAGGTTCCCGTACTCGTCACGATCGAGCGAGAGTCCGCGCGTGCGGCGCACGAAGTCGCGCACGGCCTGCGCGGGGGCGTGCTCCAGCCGCGTGGCCGTGGGGCGCGAGGCCACGGCGGCGGCGATCTTCAGTCGGCGCGAGGCGCGGGCGGGCACGGCGCGCCTACCGGTTCTTGAAGGGGAGATAGGCCATGAAGTCCGCATGGTGCACGATCCACGCCTCCGTCGTGCGCTTCACGTGATCCCCCTCCGCGGCGTGCGCGGCGATCACATGGCACACGTCGTCGGGGACGCCGCACTCCATCGCCACGGACACGCCGGTGAACGGATGCCGCAGCAGGCTTCCGCGGCGCGACTGCACGGCCTTGCCGTCCTTGCGCTCGTACTCCAGCACCTTCCCCACGTCCGCGAGGATCGCGCCGGCGACCACGACGTCCAGATCGATGGGCAGCTTCGGGCCGAAGAACTCCTTCATCGCCTCGGCCGCGCGCCGCGCGATGTGCACGACCGCGCGCTTGTGCTCCATGAAGGTCACGTCGAGGTCCTTCACGAGGAGCGTGAAGGGGATCGTGAGGAGATCCGCCGGCTCGAGCGGGCTGCGCGTGAGCGCCACCTCCCAGGTCTTCTCCGTGGCTTCGCGAAGCTGCGCGTTCCTGATCCACTCCATCTCCGGCCAGAGCTGCCGGACGGCGTCCCTCACGGCCCCTTCCTTTCCGCGCCTCGCGCAGGTCGTGCCGAGCCCGCGAAGGTATCCATCGGGGCCGCCGCCGGGCAAGCGCCACGCGCGTCGCCCGCGCCGCTCCCGGCCGGTACGGGCGCGCCCGCCGCCCGGTGCCCGCCCGCACCCCGTTGACGGCCGCAGGCGGCTCCTGATAGGATCCCTCCTCGCAACTCCACGTCTCGCAACCACTTGCACTTGCCCCGCGGATCACGGCCGCGCGGCCGCCGGAAGGACGCATGGCGAACCGGGTCTCCATCCTCCGCGAGTTCTTCGAGTTCCTGCGGGAACGCAAGAAGCTGTGGCTGACGCCGATCGTGGTCGTGCTCGTGGTGCTCGGGGCGCTGATCCTGTTCACGTCGTCCTCGGTGGCCCCGTTCATCTACACCCTCTTCTGAGGCGCCCCGGCCCCCGGCGGGCGCGCCCCGGCGCCGGATCCCGGAACTCCGGGACGGCTGGGCGGTTGGGAGGAGCGTTGCCGATTCCGGCGCCCCGGAGATCCCGATGAGGTTGCGAACCCTGTCGCCACGTGCCGGGGGCTCCCCGGCGGTCCTGATCGCCGCGCTGCTCCTGGCCGCCGCCTGGCCGGCCGCGGCCATTCCGCTCGCGGACGTGGACGAGCCCCTCGACGTTCCCGCCGATCCCTACGCCGGCACGGTCACCGCCCGTCTCCTCGCGGACGTCGAGGCGCTCGCGCCCGGGCAACCCTTCACGGTCGCGGTGGAGATCGACATGGCCGAGGGGTGGCACACCTACTGGGAGAACGGCGGCGACGCCGGCCTCGCCACGGACGTGGCCTGGACGCTGCCCGCGGGCTTCGAGGCGGGCCCGTTGCAGTTCCCGGTCCCGCATCGCTACGAGGAGGAAGGGGACCTCGTCACCTTCGGCTACGCGGACCGGGTGCGCCTCCTGACGGAGATCCGCCCGCCGGCGGACCTCCCCGCCGGGGAGCGCGTGGAGATCCGCGGCGCGGTCTCGTGGCTGCAGTGCAAGGACCTGTGCATCCCCGGCGCCGCGGACGTGTCCGTGCGCCTGCCGGTGGAGGCCGCGCCGCGGCCCGCCGCCGCGCCGGTGCTCGCGGCCTTCGCCGACGCGCGCGCCGGGATGCCGCGTCCCGCGTCATCGCTGGAGCGCGTGGCGCTGCACACGTTCCAGAGCGGCACGCCGCTGCCCGCCGGCGGCGAGGGGCAGGTGGCGGTGGTGTTCGAGGGGCTCGAGGGCTTCGATGCCGGCGCCTCGGAGTTCTTCCCGCGCCCGTCCGAAACGCTGTGGCTGCGCGACGCGTCCTTCCGCTCGGACGGGCGGCACCTGGCGCTGGTGATCCCCGTGAACGTGGACGCCGCGGCGGAGACGGACGGCACGCGACTGCTCGGCGCGGTCCTCCGCATCGCGCGCTCCGGCGGCGGCGACCCGTGGCTGCTCGCGCTGGATGTCCCGGTGACGCTGGCGCCGGCGGGCGCGTACGCCCGCCCCACGCCGGCGCCCGTGTTCGCCGGCGCCGGCCCGTTCCTGGGCGAGGACCGCCTCGCGAGCGCGGGCGGCACGGCCGGCGGCGCGACGCCGCCCGCGGCCCTGCCCCTCGGCACGCTGCTCCGCTACCTGCTGTTCGCGTTCGTGGGCGGGATGATCCTCAACGTGATGCCGTGCGTCCTGCCGGTGGTCTCGCTGAAGGTGCTGTCCTTCGTTTCGAAGGCGCAGGAGGACCACGCCAAGATCGCGCGGCTGGGCTTCGTGTTCGCGGCCGGCGTGCTCGTGTCCTTCCTGGTGCTCGCGGCGGCGGTGATCGCGCTGCAGGCGGCGGGCGAGCACATCGGCTGGGGCTTCCAGTTCCAGAACCCGGTGTTCGTGGCGGGACTGGCGCTCGTCGTCTTCCTGTTCTCGATGAGCCTGCTCGGCGCGCTGGACGCGTCGTACCTGGACGCGCTGGTCATGAGCGCGGTGGCCCGCGTGTCGGGCCCGGGGCTCGCGGCCGCGGAGCACCGCGACTACGCCGACGCCTTCTTCCACGGCGTGCTCACCACCGTCCTCGCCACCCCGTGCACCGCGCCGATGCTGGGCACCGCCGTGGCCTTCGCGTTCTCGCAGCCGGCCCACGTGATCCTCCTCATCTTCCTGACGGTGGGCGCGGGGCTGGCGCTGCCGTACCTGCTGCTGTCGCTGCATCCCGGCTGGCTCCGCTTCGTGCCGAAGCCGGGCATGTGGATGGACCGGTTCAAGCAGGTCATGGGCTTCCTGCTCCTGGCCACGCTGGTGTGGCTGCTGTCCGTCTTCGGCGCGCAGGTGGGCGTGAACGGCCTCGTGAAGCTGCTGGCGTTCCTCCTCGTGATCGGCCTGTTCTGCTGGATGCACAGTTCCTTCCTGAACCTCTCCTCGGGCGCCGGGCGCGTGGTCGTCCTCTGGGCGCTGACGCTGGCGGGCACGGGCGTGGCGTACGCGAAGCTGCTGCACGATCCGCTGTTCAAGGACTCGGCGGTCGCCGCCGCGCCGGGGGGACCCGCCGTGAGCGGGATCACGGAGGGCGGCGTGACGTGGGAGCCGTACTCCCCGGAGGTGCTGCAGACCGCGGTCGCGTCCGGGCGCACGGTGTTCCTGGACCTGACGGCGGAGTGGTGCTGGACCTGCAAGGTCAACGAGAAGACCGTGCTGGCGGACGACGAGGTGGAGGAGTTGTTCCTGGCGAACGACGTCCTTACGTTGAAGGGCGACTGGACCCGGAAGGACCCCCGGATCACCGAGATCCTCCGGCGGCACAACCGCGCCGGCGTTCCCTTCTACGCGGTGTACCCGCCGGGGAACGGCGAGCCGATCGTCCTGCCGGAGATCATCAACAAGGCCATGGTCCTCGAGTCGCTCCGGAAGGCCGGGCCGAGCACGGCGGGCGCGCGCGCTTCCTGACCCCGGAAGAGGCGCCGGGGGTCAACTCCGGGCCCGATTCGCCCGATCCTCCCCGGAGAGGACCCCGGCCGGGAGAGCGCGGATGGACACCCCCAGCGAGCGCAAGGACGAGGACCGCCCGGAGGGGGCGGATGCGTCCCCCGCGACGCCGCCCCGCCAGGACGTGCCCACCACGGGGACGAACCGCGTCCTGGATCAGGGGACCAGCCAGGAACTCGTCATCATCAATTACGCCGACGACGCGCTGCTGAGCGCCCGGAGCGGGCCGCGCGCCCCGCGGGAGACCCGCGAAACGCACGAGCCGGACGGCGATCGCCTGCTCGAGCTGGACGACGGGGGAGCCCCGGCCCGCCCCCCCCGCGCGGACGCGCCCGGGCGGGTGGAGCCCCGGCCGGACGCCGCCGCGGACGGGCCGGAGGCCGGCGAGGCGGAGGCCGCCGCCGGGGAGCCGGCCCGGCCGGCCGACCCCGACAACAGCCTCGTCATCGTCCGGGATGCCGACTTCGTGATGATGGGGATGGACGCCGCGGTGGCTCCCCGCCCGCCGGTGGCCCCGCCGCCCGCGCCGCGCCCGGTGGCCCC
>CAYYFX010000107.1:0-13589 GCA_964471155.1 uncultured Gemmatimonadota bacterium
CGCCACGCGCCCGCAGGGCGCGGTGCGTTGACGCGCAGAGGCCCGCGAGAGGGGCCCCGCCGCCCCCGGGCCTCCCCCCGGCCGCCCCCCCGGTCGCCCCTCGTCCCCCGGCCCGCCGCGGAGCCTCCCGCCGGCGTTCGCCGCCCGCCCCCTCCGCTCTTGAAGGGCGCGCCGTCCTGTTTTAGGATCCTCCGTTCGCGCGCCCGATTCCGAGGAAACCCGTGTTCGAAGACCTGACATCCCGTCTGGACGGGATCCTGCGCAAACTGCGCGGCCCCGGGGTCGTCCGCGAGGCGGACGTCCGCGAGGCCTTGGCCGAGGTGCGCCGGGCGCTGCTCGAGGCGGACGTGCACTTCCGTGTCGCCAAGGAGCTGGTGCAGCGCATCGAGGCGCGCGCGGTCGGGCAGGAGGTCCTGTCCGGGCTCCGGCCGGGGCAGCAGGTCGTCAAGATCGTGCACGACGAGCTGGCGCAGCTCCTGGGCGGGACGTCGTCCCTGCCCACGCTGTCCGGCACGCCGCCGGTGCCGCTCATGCTCGTCGGGCTGCAGGGTTCGGGGAAGACCACCACGGCGGCGAAGCTGGCCGGGTGGGCGCGCAAGCAGGGGAAGAAGCCGTTCCTGGTGCCGGTGGACCCGTACCGGCCGGCGGCGCGCGACCAGCTGATCCGGCTCGCGAAGCAGCACGGACACGGCGTGTACGAGGGCACGGAGACGGACCCGCTCGCGATGGCGAGGCACGGCATGGACGCCGCGCTGCGCGCCGCGGCGGACGTGGCGATCCTGGACACCGCCGGCCGGCTGCACATCGACGAGGAGCTCATGGCGGAGCTCAAGGCGCTGCGCGCGGCGGTGAAGCCCCGCGAGGTGCTCCTCGTGGTGGACGCCATGATCGGGCAGGACGCGGTGAACGTGGCGGAGCGCTTCTCGAAGGAGCTGGGCTTCGACGGCGTGGTCCTCACCAAGATGGACGGCGACGCGCGCGGCGGCGCGGCGCTCTCCATCCGCCAGGTCACCGGCGCGCCCATCAAGTTCGTGGGCGTCGGGGAGTCCGCGGACGCGCTCGAGGCGTTCCACCCGGACCGCATGGCCTCGCGAATCCTGAACATGGGCGACGTGATGACGCTCGTGGAGAAGGCGCAGGAGGCGGTGGAGGTCGAGGAGGCCGAGGATCTCGCGCGGAAGATGCGCCGCGCGGAGTTCGACCTGGAGGACTTCCGGGACCAGCTCCGCCGCGTGAAGAAGCTCGGCCCGATGAGCCAACTCCTCTCGCTGATGCCGGGCGTCCCGAAGGACGCGCTGGCCGCGGTGGAGCAGGACGGCGGGAAGTCGGTGAAGCGCGTGGAGGCCATCCTGGATTCCATGACGCCGGCCGAGCGCGCGAAGCCGGGCATCCTGAACGGCAGCCGGCGCAAGCGCATCGCGCGCGGCAGCGGCACCAGCGTGCAGGAGGTGAATCGCCTCCTCGCGCAGTTCGAGGACATGCGGACGATGATGAAGCGCATGTCGAAGCTCGCGAAGGGGAAGAAGGGGAAGCTCGCGGGGATCGGTCGCGGTCCCCGGGGCTTGTTCTAGCGCGCCGCCTCGGGGCGGCATGAGGAGGTCCGTTCTTGGTCAAGCTGCGTCTGGCGAGGATGGGAAACCGGAATCGCCCGTACTACCGGATGGTCGCCGCGGAGGATTCCGCCCGCCGCGACGGCCGCTTCATCGAGATCCTCGGCACCTACGACCCGCTCAAGAAGCCGGCGGCGATCGAGGTGGAGTCCGAGGCCGTGCTCAAGTGGCTCTCGCAGGGCGCGCAGCCCTCGGACACGGTCCGCCGCATCCTGGCGAAGACCGGCGTGTGGGCGCATTGGCGCGCGGTGCAGGACGGCAAGGCCGAGCTCGCCGGCATGACGGAGAGGAAGTCCGGGACGGTCGAGCGGAAGCGGAGCCCGCGGATGTCGAAGAAGGCGGCCGCGAAGATCAAGACCGAAGGCGGGGGCGGCGAGTAGCTCGCCGCGGAGCGTGACGCGGGAGGCGCCGCCGGAGCGGCTGATCGTGGCCGAGGTCACGAAGCCGCACGGCATCCGCGGGGAGGTGTCGGCGCGGCTGGCCGACGTGTCCGGCGCCGATCTCGTCGGGCTGGATCTCTCGCTGCGGATCGGCGACGGGCCGGAGACGCCGGTGCGGATCGAGCGGGCGCGGCCCGCGGGCGGCGCGTGGATCCTGGCGCTCGCGGGCGTCGCGGACCGGAACCGCGCCGGGGAGTTGCGCGGCGCCGTGCTGCTGGCGGCGCGCGCGGACCTGCCGGAGCCGGACGACGGCGAGTGGTGGGTGGCCGATCTCGTGGGGCGGACCGTGGAGGACGCGGAGCTCGGCGGGATCGGCAGGATCGAGGAGGTGCTGAAGCTCCCCGCGAACGACGTGCTCGTCGTGCGCGGGCGGCTCGGCGAGGTGCTCGTGCCCGTGCTCGAGGACGTGGTCCTCGACGCGGATCCGGAGGCGGACGTGCTGCGCGTGCGGCTGCCGAAGGGACTGCTGGACCCGGTGACGGATGCGCCCGGGGAGGACGGATGAGGATCACGGTCTTCACCATCTTCCCGGAGCTGATCGAGGCGGCATGCCGCCCGTCCATCCTGGGGGACGCCATCGAGCGCGGCCTCCTGTCCGTGACCGCGGTGGATCCGCGGGACTGGACGGAGGATCGCCACCGGAAGGTGGACGATGTCCCCTTCGGCGGCGGCGCCGGCATGGTGATGATGGCCGAGCCGCTGGCGCGCGCGCTGGACGCGCGGTTGGCGGCGGAAGCGGAGCAGGCGGGGGAGCGGAAGCCGAGGATCGTCTTCCTCTCCCCCGCGGGGCGTCCGTTCCATCAGGACGTCGCGCGGGAGCTCGCGGGCGAGGAGGCGTTGTTCCTCGTGTGCGGGCGGTACAAGGGGATCGACGAGCGCGTCGTGGAGCGGTACGCCACGGATGAGCTGTCGATCGGCGACTACGTCCTCTCCGGCGGGGAACTGCCGGCGCTGGTCGTGATCGACGCGGTGATGCGGCTCCTGCCCGGGGTCCTCGGGGACTTCGGCAGCGCCGAGGAGGACTCGATCCACTCGGGGCTCCTGGAGGGGCCCCAGTACACGCGCCCCCGCGTGTTCCGGGGGGCGGAGGTGCCCGACGTGCTGGTCTCCGGGCACCATGAGAGGATCCGGCGGTGGAAGCGGCGCGAGGCGCTCTCGCGAACGCTCCGCCGGCGGCCCGACCTGCTCGAGCGGGCGGGCCTCACGGAGGAGGACCGCAAGGTCCTGGCGGAGCTGCGCGCGGAGCTCGGCGAGACGTAGGCAGGCGAAGCCGGGGCGCGCGCCCCGCGGGCAGGAAGCAGGAAGGAGAACGAACGTGGCCGATCTGACGCGAGTGGCCGAGGCCGGGGGGCTCCGCACGGACCTTCCCGAATTCGGGCCGGGCGATACCGTGGACGTGCACGTGCGCGTCCGCGAGGGCAACAAGGAGCGCATCCAGGACTTCAAGGGCGAGGTGATCCAGCGCCGCGGCTCCGGGCTGCGGGAGACGGTCACCGTGCGCAAGATCTCGAACGGCGTGGGCGTGGAGCGCATCTTCCCGCTGCACGCGCCGTCGCTGGCGAAGCTGGAGGTCGTGCGCCAGGGTCGCGTGCGGCGCGCAAAGCTGTTCTACCTGCGCGGCCTGACGGGCCGGGCGGCGCGGATCCGGGAGAAGCGGCAGGGCTAGTCGCGGCGGACGGCCGGAAGGGGGCGGGGTGCCGAGGGATCCGTACCGGCGGGAGCGGGCGATCTCGGAGCGTCTGGGGGGCGGCCCGGTGGCCGGCATCGACGAGGTCGGCCGCGGTCCCTGGGCCGGGCCGGTCGTCGCCTGCGCCGTCGTCCTGCCGCGCGAGCCGCGGATCCCCGGGCTCGCGGACTCCAAGGCGCTGGACGAGGCGGAGCGCGAGCGGCTGTTCGCGGAGATCGTCGCCGTCGCGGACGTGGGCATCGGCTGGTCCACCACGCGCGTGGTGGACCGCATCAACATCCTGCAGGCCACGTACCGCGCCATGCGCCAGGCGGTGGCGCGGCTCGGGACCCCGCCCGCACACCTGCTGGTGGACGGCCGCGAGGTTCCGCTCCTGCCGTTCCCGCACACGGCCATCGTGAAGGGCGACGCGAAGTGCGCGTGCATCTCGGCGGCGTCGATCGTGGCGAAGGTCGTGCGGGATCGCTTCATGACCCGGACGGCGCCGCGCTTCCCCGGATACGGCTTCGACCGGAACAAGGGCTACGGCACCCTGGAGCATCGCGAGGCGCTGGCGCGGGTGGGCCCGTGCCGGCTGCACCGCGAGAGCTTCCTGCCCGTGGCCATGACCCGGCAGGGAGCGCTCTTCTGAGGACGGCTCCGTACCGCGGACGCTGGGCCGAGGACGAGGCCGCGCGGTTCCTGGCGCGGGAGCTCGGGTGCGAGGTGCTCGCGCGGAACGTGCGGCTGGCCGGCGGCGAGATCGATCTCGTGGTGCGCCACGGGGACACGGAGGTGTTCGTGGAGGTCAAGGCGCGGCGGGCGGCGGACGGGAGCGCGGCGGCGGCCGTGTCGCCGGACAAGCGGCGGCGCCTGTCGCGCGCGGCGGCGTCCTGGCTGGTCCGCCGGGGCGTGCCGCCCGGGGGGTGCCGGTTCGACGTGGTGACGGTGGAGGGGCGCGGAAAGGACGCGATCGTGCGACACTTCCCGAACGCGTTCGAGAGCGCCCAGCGCTGGGGGATCTGACGCCGTGAAGTTCGTGTTCCTGGGCTTCCTCGCCATTCTCGCGCTCAACGCGCTGGTCATCCTCGCGATCCTGGGTATGCTGCTGCTCGACCACCTGAAGTCCCGCCGCCGGCGGATCGAGGGAGGAGCCTCCTCGGATGATGCGCAAGCCGACGCTTCCTGACCGCCTGCTCGTGCTCCTGCTGGTCGTGGGTCTCGCCCTGTCCGCGTGCGGGCGGAAGGTGGATCCGCGGATCCAGGAGGGCTACGACCTGGTCGTGGCGAACCGGATCGACGAGGCGGTCGCGCTGGCGAACCGGGTGCTCACGGAGGACCCGAAGAGCGCGCAGGCCCGCAACCTCCTGGGGCTGGCGCTGTACAAGTCCGGGGACGCGGAGGGCGCGGTGGAGCAGTACCGGCGCGCCATCGAGCAGGATCCGAAGTACGCGGAGGCGTACTTCAACCTGGGCACGGCGTACGAGCGCCTGGAACGGCTGCAGGACGCGGAGACGGCGTACGCCTCGGCCGTTCGCCACCAGGACGATTTCGTGCTGGCGCACTACAACCTCGGGCACATCTACGCCGTCACCGGACGGCCGGATCAGGCCATGGTGGAGCTGCGCCGCGCGGCGGAAGGCGATCCGCAGTTCTCGCTCGCGTTCATCCTGCTCGGCAAGGTGGCGTACGACGTGGGGGACTTCGAGACGGCGGCGGCGAACCTCGCCCGCGCCGTGGAGATGGTGCCCACCGCGAAGGAGCTGCACGTGCTCCTCGGGAACGCGCGGCTGCAGTCCGGCGCGCCGGACGCGCTCGCGCAGGCCGAGGGCTCGTTCCGGACCGCCGTCGAGGTGGACACCACCTACGTGGACGGGCTGTACAGCCTCGGGATGTGTCTCGCCGCCCAGGGCCGGAACGAGGAGGCGGCCGTGTTCCTGCGCCGCGCGGTGCCGTTCGTGGAAGGTCGCCCGGACCACGCCTCGATGCTGCAGCAGATGGACAGCTTCTTCGCCCGCACCGGGTTACCCGCGTCCGCGCCGGACAGCGCCGCCGCGCCGGGGTAGACCCGCACCGCGACCCCGCGGCCGCCGGATCGCCGCCGGCCCCTCGTTTCGCATCGCCCTCCCCGGGGGATCGCCCGGGGAGAGGTCATGCTCGCCACCGTTCGCACCGTCGCGCTGTCGGGATTGAAGGCGCACGCCGTCCGCATCGAGGCGGACGTCGTGGCCGGCTTGCCGTCCACGCAGATCGTGGGTCTGCCGGACGCCTCCGTGCGCGAGGCGAAGGAGCGCGTGCACGCCGCGCTGCGGAACTCGGGGTTCGAGTGGCCGGCGGCGCGCATCACGCTGAACCTCGCGCCCGCGGAGTTGCCGAAGGAGGGCTCGGGCTTCGACCTGCCCATCGCGCTCGCGCTGCTCGCGGCGTCCGGGCAGGCGCGGGTGGCGGATCTGGCCGGGCTCGTGTTCCTGGGCGAGCTGTCGCTGGACGGCACGCTGCACCCGGTGCGCGGCGCGCTCGTGGCGGCGCTCGCCGCGCGGGAGGAGCGGGCGCGCGGGATCGTCGTGCCCGCCGGGAACGCGGCGGAGGCGGCGTCCGCGGAGGGGCTTCCGGTCGGCAGCGCGCCGACGCTGCGCGAGGTCGTGGCCCGCGCGGGGGAGCCGGGCTTCCTGCGGCCGGCTCCCGGGCCGCCGGCGGCGGAGGGCGCGCCGGACGGGCCCGACCTGGCGGAGGTGAGAGGGCAGCACGAGGCGCGACGCGCGCTGGAGATCGCGGCCGCCGGCGGGCACAACCTGCTCCTGATCGGACCCCCGGGCACGGGCAAGACCATGCTGGCGCGCCGGCTCGTGACGGTGCTGCCGCCGCTGGATCGCGCCGCCGTGCTGGAGGCCACGATGATCCACTCCATCGCGGGGCTTCTGCCCGGGGGCCGTCCACTGTCCCGCCCGCCGTTCCGCGCGCCGCACCACACGGTGTCGGACGTGGGGCTCGTCGGCGGCGGCAACCCGCCACGTCCGGGGGAGGTGAGCCTGGCGCATCACGGCGTGCTGTTCCTGGACGAGTTGCCGGAGTTCCGCCGCTCCGCGCTGGAGGCGCTGCGGCAGCCGCTCGAGGATCGTCGCGTCACCATCGTGCGCGCGGGACGGTCCGCGGAGTTTCCGGCCTCGGTGCAGCTCGTCGCCTCCATGAACCCCTGCCCGTGCGGTCACTCCGGCACGGACCGCGTGTGCCAGTGCACGTCGGTGGACCTGCGGCGGTACCGCGCGCGGGTCTCCGGGCCGCTGCTGGACCGCATCGACCTGCACGTGCAGGTGCCGTCGGTGGACGTGGCGAGGCTCACGGATGCGGGCGACGCGGAGGCCTCGGCGGTCGTCGCCGCGCGGGTGGCGGCGGCGCGCGCCCGGCAGGCGGCGCGCGCGGCCGACGGCGGTTCCCCGCCGTGGAACGCCGCGCTGGAGGGACGGCGACTCCGCGACGCGTGCGCGCTGCCGCCCGGCGGCCGTGAGCTGCTGGCCGGCGCGCTGCGCCGGCGGGGGCTGTCGGCACGGGCGCTGCATCGCGTGATGCGCGTGGCGCGGACGATCGCGGACCTGGAGGGAGCGGAGGCCGTGAGGCTCGAGCACCTCGCGGAGGGGATCCGCTACCGGCTCCTCCGGGAGGGATCCTTGGCGGGAACCGCGGCGTGAGGCGGCCACGGTACGACGCGAGGGGCGGCCGCTCGCGCGACCGCCCCCGTCCGGTCCCGTTCCCGGGGCCCGTGCCGCTACCGGCGCAGCGTGATCTTCCGCGTCAGCACCTGCCCGTCGGACACGAGGCGCGTGAAGTACACGCCGTCCGCGACGCGGCTGCCCGCCGAATCCCGGCCGTCCCAGGACACGGAGTACCGGCCGGCCTCGCGCACGCCGTTCGTCAGCGAGCGCACGGTGCGGCCGGACACGTCATGCACGGTCAGCTTCACGCCTCCGCGGGCCGGCAGCGCGAACTCGATGCGCGTGGCGTCGCCGAAGGGGTTCGGCTGCGCGTTGGACAGCGCGAACGCGGGCGGCGCCGCCGCGGCGGCGGCCACCGGGGCGTCCACGGCGCCGAAGTCCGCCAGGATGCGAAGCTCGTCCACGGCGGCCTCCACGAGCGAACCCGGCAAGGCGTCCGACGCGCGGAAGCGGAGCTGCACCTGACCCGGCACGCCGAAGATCGCGTCGACGTCCACGGAGACCGTGGTCCACGTGGCGGCGGAGACGCTGGTGTTCTCCACGTTCGTCCAGGACGCTCCGGCGTCGTTGGACACGTCCACGACCCAGAAGTCCGAGTTCGGCTCGGCTCCGGTGTTGTTGGAGTACCACCGGTCGTACTTGACCTTCGCCTGCCCGGCGCCGGTCAGGTCGTACACGGGGGAGAGCAGCGTGGTGGTGCCGCCGTCCACGTCGTTGCAGCCCAGCGAGCACGTGCCGCACAGCGGTCCCGAGCACTGGCCGGTGACCCAGCAGTTCACGCCCGGCGCGGGCGTGGCGTCGTCCTCGGGCTGCGCCTGCGTGCCGATGGGGTTCACGAGCTCCCAGAGCCCGGAGGTCGCGCCGTCGCCGGCCGCGCCCACGGTCCAGCCCGCGCTGCCGCTCTCGAGATCCGCGTGCACGTGCGCCACGTCGAACGCGTGCAGCGCGGCCGGGGCCTGCAGCGGGTTCGTACGGGAGTTGCCCAGGACGTCCCCGGCGGAGATGTAGTACTCCACCTCGGTGTTGCCGCCCGCGATCGCGGGGATCGTGCCGGAGAACTCGTCCGGATTCCCGGTGGGCGACATCGCCGCGGCCGCGAACGCGCCGCCGTTCAGCCGGTAGTGCACCTGCACCGTGGGATTGCTGATGGCGCCCGCGGTGGAGGTGATCGTGGCGGTCACCGCGAAGCCGCCGGAGCCGTCGTCCGTCGTGCCGAGCGGCGCGTGGTCGATCAGCACGCCGAAGAGCGGGTAGGCGAACCCGTGGTTTGCGGCGCCCAGCGCGAGATGGTCGTAGTGCGGCGTGCCGTTCAGCAGGTTCGCATCGTCATCGTCCGCGAGGAAGGACCAGTCCACCTGCTCCTGCTGCCCGGTGCCGTTCGAGCCGTCCGGCGTGCCGAGCACGCGGGAAAGGTGCCACATCTGCCGGATCGCGTCGTCCGCGTCCTGCTGCGGCATCGTGAGCAGCATGGACTGCCAGGTGTCCCACACGAACCCGGCGATCACCTGACCGGCCGCGTGGCCCTCGCCCTGCGCGTCCGCCGGGTACTGCAGCGTGTTCTCCGAGTTCCGGATGCCGCCCGTGCAGTTCCCGGTGAAGAAGCCGAGCCCGATGATGGGTTGCCGGTCGATCAGGTTCGCGAGGACGTCGGAGTTGCCCTCGTGCAGATCTCCCGAGGGCTCGGGCGCCCCGTTGTTCGTGTAGGCCTCCTGGGTCACGCCGTGGCCGAACTCGTGGTAGATCACGTTGCCGAGCTGGCCGGTGTTCCCGTAGGTGGCCGTGCCCGAGCAGTAGTTCATCCCGGTGCCGTCCCACCACGCGTTGCCCGGGCAGAAGCCGTCCGTGCGGCCGACGACGGAGGGCATCGCGTAGTCCAGGTACGTGAACGACGGGTCGATGTCCTTCACGAAGTCGTGCACGCGGTTCGCGTGGAAGAACGTGTCGCGCTCGTCGGCGCGGGAGTTCGCGTTGGTCCACGTGATGGCGAGCGGCGTCCCGGGCGTGGCCGGGCCCGAGAAGGACGCGTCGGCCCCGAGGCCCGTGTAGCGGTTCACGTTCGAGTACGGGCCGAGGAACTGCGCGGTCACGGTGACGCCCGTCGTGCCGCCGTGCGTGATGTCGAAGGCGCCCGTCGCGTCCGTGACGTCGCTGTTGCCGCCGGACACGTTCACGGTCATGCCCTTGAACGGGTGCGTGGCCACGCCGTCGCAGATGCCGAAGTCCTCCACGTCGCCCTGCGACGTGCCGGTCACGTTCACGGTGTGGTACAGGTTCCGCCGCCCGAGGATCGCGCCGCTGGCCGCGTCCACGAAGCTCTCCCAGCGCCCGAACGGCTCGTCCGTCTCGAACACCGTGCGGTAGGCGAGGCGCAGCTCGTAGGTCTCGTCCGCGGGCGCCGGCACCCACAGGAGCTGCGCGTCGGCCGGGCGGTCCGGGCGCGGCGTGGCGGAGAGGGCCCGGGCGGCGGTCTCGAGGGCCGCCGCGGAGCCGAGCGCCGCCGCGCGCGGGGCGCGCACGTCGTGGTCGTGCGGGAAGAACTTGGACCCGAACGCCGCCACCTGGCCGCCGTCGTGCAGGAGCACGAACGCGGTGCCGCGGTGGACGGGGATGCCGTCCACGACCTGCCGGAAGTGCACCGCCCACTTGCCGTCCGCGGTCGCGACGTTGCGTAGCGCCACGTTGTCCTCGCGCGCGCCGAGGAGGTCGCCGGCCAGATCCAGGAAGTCTCGCGCGGCCGTCTCGGCCGCGGCCTCGCTCGCGATGGCGCGGCCGGTGGAGTAGCCCTCGCCGTACGCCATGCGCACGAGCCCCGTGCGCGAGGAGACGCGGGCGGTCCAGCGGGAACCGAAGCCCAGCGCTCGCGGTCCCGCGGCCTCGGACAGGGAGACGGTGCGCTCCGGCGCGAAGGACCGCTCGTACTCGAGGGGGAACTCGAGCGGGGAGTCGCCGGTGGGCGCGAACGCGGCGGCCGGACCGGCCAGCGCGAGCGCGACGAGCGCGTACAGCGGAGCGGATCGTGGCGACAGGGACATCATGCTCTCCGGGGATAGGGCCACGCGGCCGTGGGTGGGAGGTGGAACGGTCCGAGTATAGAGGATCCGGGGGCCCCTCCGGGGCGGCGATCCGCGCTTCCGCGGCGTGCGGGGGCGGGGCGAGGAGGCGGCCCGCCGGGGCCGGAGCCGCGTCAAGCCGGTCCGCCCGGATGCCGATGTGGTGCACAGGATCCCGCCCTGCCGGAGCCTCCCGTGTCCCTCCCGCGCCGCCCGTACGTCCCGGGGCTCGTTCTCGCCGCGCTCGCCCTGCTCGTCGCCGCCGCGCCGGCGTCCGCCGAGGACACCGTGTGGGTGTTCCGCGACGGTCGCATCGAGACGTGGCGCGGCGTCCTGGTGGAGGAGCGCGCGGACGGCACCGTCCGGTTGCGCACCGGCGACGGCAAGGTCCGCGAGTTCCCCGGCAAGGACGTCGCGAACATCGTCCGGGACTCCTCCGCCGCCGGGACCGCGCCGGGCGCGAGCGCGCCGGCGGTCGCCGCGCCGCCGGAGGCCGCGCTGCCCGAAGTCCCGGAGCCGCTGGCGACGCCCGTCGACCTCCCGGAGCCGCCGACGGCGCCGCCCGCGACGCGCACGGATCCGGTCGAGCGCGAGCCCGCGCCGCCGGGTCGCCGTCTGGAGCTGCGCGTGTGGGGCGGCCTCGCCGACCCGGCGCTGGACGACGTGAACCGTTCCCTCGGCGAGGACGAGGCCGCGTTCGCCGCCGCCGGCGCCGACGTGCGCTTCGATCGGTTCGGCCGGGTCCCCGAGTTCGGCGCCGGCGTGGCGCTGCGGGCGGCGCGGAACCTCACGCTCGGGATCGAGGGCGGCTACCAGTCGAGCCGGGCGGACGCGGCGCACGAGGATGCCGTGTCGTCGGTGTCCACGGCGATCACGCTGCACGTGGTGGACGTGCTGGCCACCGCGGAGCTGCGGCTGGGCGCCGGGCTGCGTCTCGGCGCGGCGGCCGGGATCGGGCTGGGCCGCGCGGTGCAGGATGCGCGGGCGCGCGACCTCGCGGACCCGGCGAACGACGTCGAGTCGCGCAGCGAGTGGGAGGGCGCGGGCTTCTCCGGCGGCGCCTTCGCGCGTCTCGAGATCCCGGTGGGGCGAACGCTCGCGGCGTTCCTGCAGGGCGGCTACCGCCGCCGGAACCTCGGCACGTTCGCCGGGGAGACGACCTCCGCGGACGGCGGGATCGCCACCGAGCCGGCGGACAACGCCGGGAACCCGGTCGAGTTCGACTTCAGCGGACCGTACGCGCGCGCCGGCCTCGCGGTGACGCTCGGCCGTTGAGGCACGGCGCCGTTCGCCGCCCTACCGGTACGCCGCCTTGGTCCGGCCCCATCCGGCGGGACCGACGGGGATCGGCGACCAGAACGTCATCGTCCGGAGCGCCTCGTCCCCCGGGACGTACGCGCACTCCCAGCAGTCGACCTCGAAGCGGACTTCGTCGAACGCGGCGTCGCGCGAGAAGTCGAGGATCGCGAAGCGGTACGTCCCGGGCGCGCGCGGCTCGCCCACCGGCGACTCGAACAGCCGGTATGCCACGCAGCCGCAGCCGAGGCCGGTGCACGCGATCTGCACGGGGTCGGTGAACGGCGGCGACGGCACCGGCGCGGGCGGCCACTCGATGTCCCCGTGCGGCACGCCGAAGGGCCCGGCCTGGTCGCACGTCCAGGCGATCGCGAACGTCGCGAAGTCCAGATCCGCATCCTCGGGGCCGAGGACGACGGCGATCGTGACCGGCGCGGACGCGAGGCCCTCGACGACGTTCTCGAACGTGGCGGGATCGGCGTCGGTGTCGTGGTCCAGGTACACGCGGTAGGCGGGGGCGGGCGACGCGGCCAGGGCGATGACCACGAGGGCCGCCGCGGCGCACGGCCGCACGGTGCGTCCCATGGGGTCCTCCGTTCCGCCGGTGCGCTCCGGGGGCGTGAACGGCCGACGCGTCGAGCGTACGCCCGCCGTCGCGCGGGCGCAAACTTGACACGTCTCTCCCCGGTGGGCACCCTGCACGCCCTGGCCGGAACGGCGCCACGGCGGCGCCACCGGGCCGTTCCCGATCCCCGTGGAGGTCCCGATGCTGTCGTTCCGTCGCGTGGCGGCGCTCGTCCTCGTCCTGCCCCTCGTTCTCCTGCCCGCGTGCGGCGACGACTCCTCCGGCCCGGGCGAGGATGGATCGGCCCAGCTGCCCGCGGCGTGGGCCGGTGCGTGGACGTTCCACACGGTCTCGCGCGAGTGCGGCTCGGACACCGTGGTGGACGACACCACGCATGACGAGGTCCTGTGCGAGAGCGGGGAGTTCCTCTCCGCGGAGGAGTTCGGGATCGACGTCAACTGCACGGGGACGATCACGGAGACGACCCTGGACATCTCGTGCACCGGCACGGCCACGTTCGAGGGCATCACGTTCCAGTACTCGCTCACCGCGCAGGCCACTCGCACCGGCGAGTCGATCTCGGGCACGTCGCACTTCGAGCTGCGGTCCGGGGGCGAGCTGCTCGAGTGCTACGACGAGGTCTTCACCGCCACGCGGACCGGTCCCGCGCCGTCGCCGTGCGTCGCGACGTCCGCGCTGCTCCGCCCGCGCTCGGCCGTGCTGGAGGGGATGCGCGCCCGCTAGGGCGAGACGATCCGGAAGGCGACCAGGTCGGACGGGATCCCCTCGGTGGCGCCCACCACGGGGATCACGCGCCACGTAGCGCCGGCCACGATGTTCCAGTCCACGAGGCCGAACGGCACCTCCAGCGTCGTGTCGGGGGTGGCCGCGCGGTGCAGCACCTGCTCGTGCCGGCCCATCAGCTCGAAGCGGTAGGACGTGGCGGCGGGATCGCGCGTCCACGTGAAGCGCGTGGGACTGCGGGGGATGTCACCGCGCGGCTCGAGCGCCCGCACGGTGGGCGCCTCCCCCGGCCCGCGCGCCGGCGCCGGGTCGGGCGGGGCGACCAGGGGCTGCAGCACGAACGCCAGCGCGGCGAGCGCCGCGAGCGCGCCCAGGGCGGCGAGCGGCCCGCGCGCCATCACGCCGGCTCGATGCCGGCGGCCGCCGGCGTGCCGGTGTCCTGCGCCACGGCGTCGAGATAGGCCCGCAGCAGCGCCCTCGTCACCGGCCCCGGCCGCCCGTCGCCGAC
>CAYYFX010000108.1:0-13512 GCA_964471155.1 uncultured Gemmatimonadota bacterium
CACGCGCGCGGACGTGCGCATCGCGAAGGACCCGCGGCTCGGCGACGGGCAGCTCCGGCTCCGCGTGCTGGACGCGGGCTGGACGGAGACGGTCCTCGGCAGGGCCGGCGTCCTGGACAAGCTCCGCGGTCGCGCCGAGGAGCGGCTGGCGCCGGGGCGGTCCCGCACGTTCACCCTCCGGCTGACGCCGGAGCAGGCGGCATTCCTGAGGAAGCCGGGCGTGTACCACATCTTCGTGGAGGGCGCCCCGTTCGGCGGCGCCGCGGACTCCGCCCGGCTGACCGTGCGCGTGATCTGACGCGCGCGGGGGTTCGGACACACGAGCGCCCCGGTCCCTGGCGGGCCGGGGCGCTTCGCATGTCCTGCGGGTCGACTCCTGTCGCCGGCTCCCGGACAGCGCGGTGCGTCAGCGCTTCGGGATGACCCCGCCGTGGCACACGGTGCACATCTGCGCCGCCGTGCGGGAGAGGCGCTCCGCGTCGAAGTCCGGGCCGTGCGGGCTGAAGCCGCGGCCGGTGCGGTCCGAGTGGCACTTGAGGCAGTCGTTCTCGTCGTGGCAGGTCACGCACGTGTCCAGGCCGCGGCGGGCCGCGTCGCCGTGGCCCAGCAGGAAGTTCGCGCCGTCGTGGAAGCCGGAGCCCAGGCTCGGCCGCTGGGCGGTGAGGCCCGCCTCCTCGTGGCAGGACGCGCAGAAGCCGCGCGGATCGTGGCAGTCCGCGCAGGAGGTCTCCCGGGACCACGCCGCGGCCGGATGGCGGGCGAGGAAGTCGGGCGGGTGCACGGCATCGCCCGGCGCGGCGGCCGCGTCCGGGAGGTGGCAGTGGAGGCAGTCCTCCTGCGCGTGGCAGCCGGCGCAGGAGCGCGGATCCGCCGACGCCTCGTGCCCGTGCGCGCGCGCCCACCCGTCCTCGTGCGACGCCGGACGCCGGCGCGCGAACGGCGGCCCGGCAAGGTGCGCGGCAGGGGCGCGCAGCAAGCCTGACGCCACCTCCGGCGTGGCCACGTGGCAGACCTCGCAGCTCTGCCGCGTGTGGCACACCCCGCAGTTCGCCGGCGTTCCGGAACGGTCCACGGGACACGCAGCCCTCCCGTGGCCTCCCTCCAGGAACGACGGGTCGGCATGCGACGTCGGCGCCGGCAGGGCGGCCACCTCGGCCGCGGTCAGCCGCGTCGCCTCCGCGAGCGGTCGATGGCACGTGGCGCACTCCGAGGCGGCCTGCTCCAGGTGCGGGCTTCCGTCGCCGTGGCAGTCCATGCAGACGGCCGGATCGGGTCGCTTCACGGGAGCGCCGGCGGTCGGCGTCCCGCCGTGGCAGTCCGCGCACGCCATGTCCTCGTGCAGGGCATGGTCGAACGTCAGATGGCTGCCCGCGATCGGCGCGCCCGGCGCCGCGAGCTCCTGGGCGCGCACAACGCCGGGGGGCGCGAAGCCGAGCAGCGCGAGGACGACGAGGCTTCGAATCACGGCGTGATTCTCCGCGGCGGGATGGCCCGCACCGCATCCGGCAGCGAGCCGCGCGGCGCGGACGAGCCGAACAGGAACGACATGCCGACGGACGCGCGCACGTGCGTACCGTCCACGGCCGCGGCGTCGGGGCGATCGCGCTCCTCGTCGAACGCGCGGACCTCGGCGTGCAGGGTCACGTCCGGTCGCGCCGCCCAGCTTCCGCGCACGCCACAGGACGTGAGCGTGACGTCGTTGTACCGCAGCTCCAGCGGGCGCTCCAGCCAGCCCGCGGACAGCGCCACGTCCCACGCGCCGTGGTCCCAGCCGGCCTCCCCGTCGACGCTCGTGGCGGCGGCGCCGGGGCCGAACTCCTCGTGTGCGCGCGCGCGCAGCCGCCAGTGCCGGCCGGGATCCCATGCGGCCTCCGCGGTCCAGCGCCAGCCGTCGCCCTCGCCGCGGAACAACGGGGAGTCCGCGTCCGTTCCCTCGAAATCCCACGTCTCGCCGCGCAACGACACGCGCAGCCGCGGGTCGGGACGTGCCGCGCCCTCCATGAAGTACGCCGTGTAGCCGACCGGGCTGAACGCGGTCCAGACGTACCAGAGGTCGAACCGCGGGCGGTAGCGGCGCGTCCCCATCGTCACGTTCTCCAGCCCGCGCGGCGGTTGCCAGCGCAGCGACGCCTCCGCGTTGCCCCACGCGCCCGCGGCGAGATCCCAGTCCGAGCCGGTGGCGAGCGTGACGCCGCCGCCGGGGCGCACGGCGAGCTCGGCGCCGATGCGCTCGGAGACGAAGTCGTCGGCGCGCGTGTCCACGAGGCGCTCGTACAGCACGCGCGCGTCCGCGGCGCGTCGCCCCGCGCCCAGCTCGGCGCCGAACAGCACGGGCCGCTGCCGCGGGGTGAACTCCGCCAGCGGATCCAGCGTCCCGTTCGTGGCCGGAAGATCGGTGGGGCCGGCCAACCCCCAGCCGCCCCACGCGCTCGCGCGCACCCGCCCGTCGAGCACGCGCGCCTCCGCGCGGCCCCCGTCCCAGCCCGACGAGCCGAGCCGCGTGATCTGCCGCAGCCGGCCGGCGCGCACGCCGGCGCCGCGGCGCGTCCAGTCCGCGTAGGCCTCCTGGATGCGCACCGCCGGGCGCGTGTCCGCCCAGAGCGACGGGCTGTCGAAGGCGCCGGCGCCGCGCGCGCGCACGCGCACGGACAGTCCGCGCGCTCCGAGATCCCACGCGCGCAGGTCCATCGTGCCGGTGACCGGGCTGGCGCGCTCCTCGTCGCCGGCCCGGAAGAAGAAGCACCAGGCCGATCCGGGGGGGCAGGTGACGGCGTAGCCGTCGCGCGTCTGCAGCCCGCCGAACGGGCCGCGGACCGCCTCGGTGGTGCGGATGCTGTCCAGCTCCACGCCGCGGAACGCGAACGTGCGGGCGGCCGCATCCACGCGGAGGCGCCAGGCGGGACCCGCGTGCGCGGGTCCCGCCGGCAGTGCGGACAGCAGCAGTGCGGCCGCGACGAGTCGGACCGTCGCGACGGGGAGGAACACCGCTACCGTCCCGCGCGGCCCAGGAGGCGGTCCAGCTCGGCGCGGTAGTCCACGCCGCGGCCGGCCGACAGGCCGTACGTGTCCTCGACCTCGGCGATGCTCGCCACCAGCAGCGCCTCGATCAGGAACGGGTTGTGCACGGTGGCCGGGTAGATGCTGCCCCCGTGGTTCGCGAGGTTGTAGTTGAACAGGGCGCCCTCCGCCACGGTGAACGTGGTGAGGGTGGGATCGATCTCGCCGCCGGCGGCGTCGAGGTTCGGGTCCACGGTCGTCAGGAGCGCGAGGAGATCGTCCGACCACGCCTGGATGCTCAGCGTGGCGGCGGTGAGCGCGGAGGCCGCCGTCGTCTCGTTCGTGTGGCAGCCGCCGGTGGCGCAGGCCGCGAACGAGCGATCGGTCGTGTTGTAGTCGCAGTCCCCGGTCGTGGGGATGCCCGACGCGTCGACGCACGGGATCGCCGTGAACAGGTGCCCGGTGGCCTGGAACGTGAAGGCACCCGTGACGGCGTCGGTCACGGCGAGGCGGGAGACGTGGCACGTGGCGCACAGCTTCGGGTTCCCGTCCGAGCCGTGGGACGCGATGATCTGCCCCGGGTCGATGTCCGCGCCCGGCGGGAACCAGCCCGCCTCGCCCAGCAGCAGCGCCGTCTCCGGCGAGTGCGGTTCGAGTCCGTGCGAGGACGTGGCGCTCGGCACGCTGCGCCGGTCATGGCAGCGCGCGCACAGGTGCAGCTCCGGGTCCCGCGTGTTCACCGGGAAGCGGAGCTGGTGCTCGTAGGGGCTGCCGTGCGGGTCATGGCAGATGCCGCATGTCACGGGCAGGTGCTCGGAGCCGTCCTCCTCGACGTACGTGGCGTCCACGCCCCACGCGGCGAGGATCCCCTGGCCCTGATGGCAGCCCTGGCACGAGGCGTTGCCCGCGGCGCTCTCGATCACCATGGAGTGCCCGGACTGCAGCCACTCCTCGGCGAAGGGGTGGTGCGTGCCCGAGTGGCACTCCGCGCAGCCGGTGGTGAGGTCGTCCGCCACCGCGAGGCTCGCGATGGGCTGCGAGGCCCCCGGATCCTGCACGTGCTCGTTGCCGGGTCCGTGGCAGCTCTCGCACTGCACGTCGTGGTACGCGGCGTCCTGCACCGCATTCCACCCGGCCGGCGTGTCGATGTCGTTGCCGGCGTCGCTGACGGTGTGGCACTCGAAGCAGAAGTCCTGCGCGTGGCCGGACTGCACGAGCGTGTCGTACGCGTCGGCGTGCTTCGTGGTCTCCCAGTCCGCCTGCTCGCCCGCGTGGCAGTTCCCGCAAGTCGTCGTCTTCGTGGCGGAGTCGTAGTAGCCCAGGAAGCCGGACGCGGCATCGGGCGGCGGGTTGAACAGGTCGCGGTCGCGATACACGATCTTCTCGTCGTCCGAGCAACCCGCCGCAAGCAAGGCGATCGCGGGGACGAGCCTCCAGCCGGCGTGGACTCTCATCGGCGCACCTCCGGAACCTCCCGGTTCCCGGTCCCCTCCGGGCCCACCCGGGCCCGGATGAAAGGAGACTCTTCAGTCTCCGATCGGTGAATCGGGCTGGATTCTGGAGGGGATTCTCGCCCCCTCACGGATGATCCGGCGTCCATCGCCCCCGGCTGTCCCCGGTGCGCTCGACCCTCCCCGGCCCGTGCCGGCGGGCAGGAGGGCTCCCGGCGGGCGCCGGGGGCTCCGGGGGCGCGCACGGGGTCGAGGGGGCCGACCGAGGTGCTCACCGCCCACGCCGAGATGTTATGCTGCGCCGTTTTGCGCGCCGCAAGGAAAACCGGCGCCCGGAGGTTCCGACGTGACCGGCCCGCCCCGTCCCGAGACCACCCTGCCGGCGGACGCCCTGAGGGGGCGGACGCGCGAGGTGCTCGTGCTGGCCTGGCCGGTCGTGGTCAGCACGGTGTCCCTGTCGCTCATGCTGGCGGCGGACACGTACTTCGCCGGCCGGCTGGGCACCACCGAGCAGGGCGCCGTGGGGTTCTGCGGGACCGTGCTGTGGGCGTTCTACGCCTTCTTCATGGGGACGCTGGAGATCGTGCAGACGTTCGTGGCGCAGCACACCGGCGCGGGGCAGCCGGACCGGGCCGCGCGCTACGGGACCTCCGGCCTGCACGCGGCGGTCGTCTGCTCGCTCCTGCTCGCGCCGCTCGCGTTCGTCGGCCGGCCCATGTTCTCCGGTCTGGGCATCGCCGCGGACATGGTCCCGGCGGCCACGACCTACTGGACCATCCGCATCCTCGGCACCGGCCCGGTCTTCCTGAGCCGCGTGCAGGAGAGCTACTTCCGCGGCATCGGCGACACGATCACGCCCATGATCGTGGCGCTGGTCGCGAACGCCCTGAACGTGGCGCTGGACGCGGCCTTCGTGCTGGGGTTCGAGCCGCTGGGCATCCCGCAGCTCGGAGTGGCCGGACTGGCGTGGGCCACGGTGATCGCCACGGCGGCGCAGTGGATCCTGCTGGGGCTCGCGTCCGAGATGCGACGCATCCGCGGCCTGCCCGCGCCGTTGCACTTCCGGCGCAGCTCGCTCGCGGACGCGCGCGACCTCCTCCGGGTGGGCGCGCCCGCCGGCCTGCACTGGATGTTCGACATCACCGCGTGGACCCTGTTCACGATCGGCATCGCCCGGCTGGACTCCGCGCAGGCGGCCACGAACGTGATCGCGATCACGCTGATCCGGACGTCGTTCATGCCGGGCTTCGCGGTGGGCACGGCGGCGCAGACCCTCGTGGGGCAGTACCTCGGCGCGAACGACCCCGCGTCCGCCGCCCGGGCCGGCTGGACCAGCCTGCGCATCGCGGGCGTGTACATGGGGGTGCTGGGCGCCGCGTTCTTCTTCTTCGGAGGGGAGCTGTTCGGGATCTTCACGGGGGACTCGAACGTGCGCAACCTGGGCGCCAGCGTGATGCGCTGGGCCGCGCTCTTCCAGCTCGGCGACGCCGTCCAGGTGGTCCTGGGCAGCGCGCTGCGCGGCGCGGGGGACACGCGCTACGTGATGTGGGTGGCCACGGCCGCCGCGTGGCTGGTGTTCGTGCCGCTCGCCTGGCTGCTCGTGGTGCGGCTCGACATGGGCGTGGAGGGCGGCTGGCTGGCCTGCGTGGTGTGGGTGGCGGCCCTGTCCGTGCCGCTCGTCTTCCGCTTCCGGGGCGACGCGTGGCGGCGCTCGCTGCTGCGGGACGGGCCCGTGCCGGCGCCGTTGCACCCGGAGACCGAGGTGGCGTGAGCGGCGCGCAGGCCCCCTACGCCGCCGCGGTCCGGCCGCGCTTGCGCAGCTCCTCCTCCACGAGCTGGCGGCGGAGGATCTTGAGGATCGTGCTCTTGGGGAGGGCGTCGCGCACCTCCACCTCGCGCGGGACCTTGTAGGCGGCGAGCCGCTCGCGGCAGAACGACCGGAGCGTCTCCGGCTCCGCCTTCGTCCCCTCGCGCAGCACGACGAACGACTTCACGAGTTCGCCGCGCTTCTCGTCCGGCACCCCGATCGTGGCGGCCTCCACCACGTCCGGGTGCTCGGCGAGCACGCGGTCCACCTCGTCCGGATACACCTTGAAGCCGCCCACGACGATCATGTCCTTCTTGCGGCCGCAGATGCGGAAGTAGCCGTCGGCGTCCATCACCGCGAGATCGCCCGTGTGCAGCCAGCCGTCGCGCAGCGCCTCGGCCGTCTCCCCGGGACGGTTCCAGTAGCCGCGCATCACCTGCGGGCCGCGCAGCAGCAGCTCGCCCTCGGCGCCCGGCGCCACCTCCGTGACGCCGTCGTCCACCGAAACGAGCCGGCAGTCCGTGGACGGGAGCGGCATGCCGATGTGGTTGACCTTGCGCGGGCCCCGCGTGGGGTTCACGTGCGTCACCGGCGACGCCTCGGTCAGGCCGAAGCCCTCCACGATGCGGCCGCCCGTGATCTCCTCGAAGCGGCGCAGCGTCTCCTCCGGGAGCGGCGCCGAGCCGGACACGCACAGCTTGAGCGAGCCGACCTCCAGCCTCGCGGCGCGCTCGTGCGCGGACATCGCGTTCACGAGCGCCGGGACGACCGGGAAGATCGTCACGCGGTGCCGGTTCACGGCGTCGATGAGCCGCGCCGTCTCTCGGGGGTTCGCCTCCACGATCATCGTGGCGGACAGCGCGACCGGAAGGACCAGGCCCACGGTGAGGCCGAACACGTGGAAGTACGGCAGCGCGGCGAGGAACACCTCCTCGCCGGGCACGAGCTCCGGCATCCACGCCCTGAGCTGGCGCGCCTGCCGCGCGAGGTTCGCGTGCGTGAGCATGGCGCCCTTCGAGGCGCCGGTCGTGCCGCCCGTGTACTGCAGCGCGGCCAGGTCGTCGAGCGCGGGCATCGGGGCCGTCGCGCGCGCGGCGCGCGACACGAAGCGGCGGAACGCGTGCACGTGCGGATCGTCCGGCACGTCCGCGGTGAGCGGAGGATCCGCGCGCTTCAGCTTCATCGGCGCGAGCTGCCGCAGCGGGAAGCGCAGGTACTCCGCGATCCGGGCGACGATCCAGTCCTGCACCGGCAGGCGGTCGCGGATCGGCGCCAGCTTCGGCCACAGGAAGTCCGCCACGACCGCCGCACGGCAGCCGGCGTCGGTCCACTGCCGCTCGATCTCCGGCGGCGCCGCCAGCGGGTTCGTCATCACGGCCACGCCGCGCGCGCGCAGCGTCCCGAGGAACGCGATGACCGTCTGCGGCAGGTTCGGGAGCTGGATGGCCACGCGATCGCCGGGCGCCACCCCGAGCGCCGCGAGGCCGCCGGCGAAGCGGTCCACCGCGTCGTCCAGCTCGCGCCACGTGAGCCGGCCGTTCATGAAGCGGACGGCGACGCGGTCGGGGAAGCGGCCGGCGCCGTCCCGGAGCAGCTCCGGGATGGAGGGCACGTCGTCGGGGATGGAGGCGGGCACGCCCTCGTCGTAGCGGGCGTGCCAGGGTCTCGGATCCATCAGGCGCTGCGGCCCTCCTGGTCCGGTATCGGTCCCGTGGCCGCGGGGACTGAGGGCGCGGCGAACTCGCCGGACGCGGTTTCGGACAGGATCCTCACGATTCCCGCGTAGCGCGGGTCGAGCCCGAAACCGAAGCGCGCGAAGAATCCGGGCCGGAAGAAGCCGGTGGAGAGGGCCTTCACGCCCTGCACCTTGAGCCGCTCCAGGAAGTCGGCCATCAGCACCGTGCCGATGTGCCGGCCGCGGCGGTGGCGCGAGACGACGATCCACTCGAGCACCGCGTAGGTGATGCTGGGCCGCCGGTAGATGAGCCCGCCGATGACGCGGCCGCTCTCCTCGGTGACCACGAGCAGGTCGTGCTCGGGCGAGGTGGGCACGCGCCGGAAGTTCGACGCGCGGAAGATGCGGATGAGCGCGTTCGTCTCGTTGGGGTTCGCGGGGCGGCGGATCCGGAAGATCTCGCCGTCCGGATCGCGATGCTCCACCTCCACGCCGGCCACCGGGCCGCCGCGCGGGTCCTCCTCGTGCAGCAGCACGGCGCGGCCGCGCGGATCCACGTGCGGGTACAGGAGGCGCGCGAGGAAGAACTCGCCGCGGTCGTCCAGGGGGAGCGTGCCGCGGAGCTGCGCCACCTCCGCGCGCGCGCCGTCGCGCGTCACCTCGCCGGCGAGGAGGCGCGTGACGAGGCCGTCCAGCGCGGCCACCACCGGCGCGCCCTCGCCCCGGAACACCGTGTGCCGGAAGAGCTGCAGGCGCGAACCCGGCCGCTCGGATTCCAGCTCCGCGAGACCGTAGGCGTCCTCGAACTGTTCGAGGGTGTCGGCCTGCGCCTCGAGGGTGGCGTGCGGGTTGAGCTGCGCCCAGCGGCGCCAGCGGCGCGCGGCCGCGCGGATGCGGGTGGGCAGGAAGCCGCGGCGCTTCACGGAGGACACGAAGCGCAGTGCCGCCGCGCCCAGGCGCCGTCCGGGCGCTCCCGGCGCGGGCGCGGCGCCGGCGGAAACCGCGTCGGGCCGCAGCCACGGGGCCTCCGCCTCGAGCGCCTCCAGTCCCTCGCGCTCGCCGAGCACCTCCAGCGCGGCCGCGAACAGCGGCGACCACGGCGGCGGCAGCGGCGCGTCCGCGTGGCGCTCCTCCAGAGGGCGCACGATGAAGCGGTACACGGAGTCCAGGACGTCGGTGAGCCGCGCGCACGGCACGCGATCCGCCACCGACACGAGCCGTCCGCCGACCTGCCAGTCGTGCTCGGGCAGCACGACCTTCGCCGGGTTCGGATGGGCCAGCCGCTCGCGGCGTCCGGACCTTCGCCAGAAGTCCACCATCAACGACACGCACGACGAGACCAGGAACGGCCAAACCTCGGGCAGCCGTCCCGCCGGGCCCTCGATCGCCGGCGCGCGCTCGGCGGCGAGCGAGTCCACCAGCCGGTCCAGCGTGAGCCCCGGCACGTACTCCTCGGTCCACAACCCGAAGTCCCGGTAGCCGCCGCCGTGCGTCTTGACGATGGCGCGCGCGAACGTGGAGCGGATGCGCACGGCGAGCCTCAGCTCCTTCTGCACGTCCTCCCAGGGGAGGTCGTCGTTCACCTTGAGGATGCACTCGAAGCGCACGCCCTCGAACGCGTCGCCGCCCGGGTCCGTCCACTCCAGCAGGTGCACGGTGCGGCTCGTGCCGCGGCCGAGGTACGAGATGCGCACGGCGCCGGGCTGCAGCGGGACGAGCTTCGGCATCGCGTCGGGCCCGAGCAGCGTGCGGGCCTCGACCAGGAGCGGCGTCGTGGAGACGGCGCCGAGGATCCGCGCGCGGTGACCGGGGTCCACGTCGCCGTCGAAGCGGACGACCTCCGCCCAGGTCACGCCCTCCGCGGGCGACACCGACGGCAGCCGCGCGCGGAACTCACGCACCAGCTCGCCGAGCCACTCGCGGAAGCGCGCGCGCAGGTCGTCGCGGGGGGCCTCGTCCGCGAGCCATGCGAGCGCGGACCGCACCTGCAAGTGGCTGTCGCGGTGCTCGGTGGCATGGCGCACGATCCAGCGCACGAGCCGATCCACGCGGCTCCGGTCCGTGCGGTCCTCGCTGCCCAGCGCGTGCACGCGGGCCACGAGGCGGTCCAGCTGGTCGGGGCGGAGCGGCGCGCCGGCGGCGATCGAGACGTCGCGCTCGTCCAGGAACGCGGGATCCTCGAGGCGCCGCGCCACGAGGTCGTCCAGCTCGTCCGCGGACGCCACCGGGAGGATGGCCCGCAGCGACTCCCCGCGGATGCCGGGATCGGCGAGGCCGGAGGCGAGCACGTCGTGCACGAGCGCGTCGATCTCCGGGCGGTCCCCCGAGAGGGACTCGCGCAACGACTCCACGGTCGCCCGCCGCTCGGCCACGTCGGGGTGCCGCAGCCGGCACGCCAGCTCGTGCAGGATGGCCGCGTCCAGCCCGTGGTCCGACGCCACCGCGCTCGGCAGCGACGCGGCGTCCTCCGGGGCGGCGAGGGGGCGCGCCACGAGGCGCGTGCTCACCTTGAACCGCCGCCCGCGGCGCCACCAGTGCTCGATGCCCGGCCCGGCGAAGCGGCGCACGGCGTCGTTGCCGACCCACAGCTCGGCGCGGCCGAAGATCTCGCCGAGCAGGAGCTCGTCGCGCTCGCTCGCGTACACGAGATCCCCGACGAGGATGCCCGCGTCCGTGCGGCGGATGGGGAGACGGCGCCCGGCCGTGGCGATCTCCAGCCCCTCCGGGGAGGAGCGCAGCTCGCGCGCGTGGATGCCGGTCTGGCGGAGGAACCAGTTCGGGACGACCACCGTGAGACCGCCGACCGGGAGCGCCAGGGTCTCGCGCGAGTACATCGGTTCGATGGCGTCGCGGAAGCGCTCCGCCACGAGCTTGCGCCGCGGCGTGCCCTTCGCGGTGAGTTCCCCGCGCTCCGCGTCGAGGTCGCGGGCGAGCACGGCGAAGTCCACGAGCCGCTCGTACGGCGCGAGGAACCGGTTCACCGTGGAGACGACCGGCGCGAACAGCTCGCGCAGCTCCGGCGCGTCCAGCGTGAGGCCGGCGGCGTCGCGGCCGTACGCCTCGCGCAGCTCCGCGCTCGGGACGATGAGGACGGTGCAGTACTCCCGGTTGTCGCCCACCAGCAGGACGCGCTCGACCGCGTCGAAGTCCTCGAACAGCCGCTCCACGCGGCGCGGCGAGATCGTCTCGCCCTGGACGTTCTTGAAGATCTCCTTCTTGCGGTCGATGATGCGCAGGTGGCCGTCCGAGTCCTTCGTGACGATGTCCCCCGTGGCGAGCCAGCCATCGATGCGCTCGGGCTCGTCCGCGGCGGGCGGGGTCACGTAGGGTCCTCGGATGAGGAGCTCCCCGTCCCCGGCCACCTTCGTCTCGACGCCGGGGAGCGGCACGCCGATGGAATCGTCCCGGTAGTCCCCGGGCGGCGTCATGGTGATGCCCCCGGTGGCCTCGGTCATGCCGAAGCCCGAGTGCAGCTCGATGCCCGCCGCATGGAAGCGGCGGAAGACCGCGGGGGGGAGGTAGCCCGCGGCGGACAGGCCGCGCCGCAGCCGGCCGCCCGTGGTCTCCACGAGCGCGCGGGAGAGGCGATGCTGCGTCTCGCGGTCGGCGTCCGCGTCCGCGGACAGCGGCGCGACGGACTCCGCGATCTGGATCCACTTCTTCGGCACGCTGATGAACGTGGTGGGGCGGACGCGCTGGAACGAGAACAGCAGCGACTCCACCGACACGTCCTCCACGAACGCGTACATGGCTCCCCAGAAGACGCAACCCAGCATCTCGAGCCAGCGGCCGAACGTGTGGTACAGCGGCAGGTAGCAGAGGAAGACGTCGCCCTCGCCCAGGTCCGGCCAGGCCGCGGCGCGCGCGAAGCGCTTCGTCACGAGGTTCGCGTGCGTGAAGGGGACGCCCTTCGGGTGGCCGGTGGTTCCGGAGGTGTACATCACGGTGGCGAGGTCGCCCGAGCGGACGCCGGCCGCGGCGTTGCGCACCTCGTCGTCGGAGGATGCCGCGCCCAGCGCCAGGAAGTCCGCGAGGGACGCCGGACCGGGAACGCCGTCCATGGAGTGCGCGAGCCAGTGCACGCGCGGGACGGGGACGTCGTTCCACGCGCGTCGCGCGGCCTCGTCGCCGAGGAACAGCGCGCCGGGCTTCGCCGCGGCGAGGATCTCCGCGGCCTGCGCCGGCGGGAGATTCGCGGGGACGGGCACGTTCACCGTCCCGGTGACCAGGCACGCCAGGTCGAACAGCGCGATCTCCGGGGAGTTGGCGCCGAGCATCGCCACCGGGGTGGCCGCGTCCACCTCGGCACGGGCACGGAGGGCGAGCAGCGCGCGGCCGATCTCCAGCACGCGCGCCTCGGCCTGCTTCCAGGAGACGCGCACGTCCTTGCGGTCGGGCGCCAGCAGGAACAGGGTGCGGTCGCCGAAAGCGCGCGCGCGGTCGAAGAAGAGCGGGCCCACCGTGTAGTCCGACACGCGGACCGCCTCGATCACGAGGTCGGTCCATTCCTCCGCGTAGGGGGAGGCGGCGAAGGCGAGACGCACGTTCCGGCGCGACGCCGCCTCGAGGATGCGATGCAGGAGGGCGCGGGCCGCGTGGATGCGCCCGGCGGCGGACTCGTCCGCGGCGGCGCGGGCCTGCACGAGGGAGGCCAGGGCCTCGCGGGTGGCGCGCAGCAGCTCGGTGGCGCGCGCGGCGGAGCCGGGTGAATCGGCCAGGGTCTCCAGCGCGTCCACCGCCTCGCGGACGTGGGCCAGCAGCTCCGCGCGGATCGGCGGGGCCTGGGCGGCGGTTTCGCTCGGGACCTCGTTCATCGGACTCCCCGGATCAGGCATCCTAGCACCGGTGGACGCCGGAGGGGAGGAGCGATGCCGGAACTGCCGGAGGTGGAGGCGTCACGCAGGCTGGCCGAGCGTGTCGCGTGCGGGCGGAGGATCGTGCGCGCGACGTGCGCGGAGGATCGCATCGTGTTCGAGGGCGTGGCGCCGTCCACGGTGGCGCGCAAGCTCGCGGGGCGCACCGTGCGCGCCGTGCGACGGTGGGGCAAGTACTGGTGGCTGGAGCTGGACCGGCCGCCGCATCCCCTGATCCACTTCGGCATGGCGGGCGGGCTTCGCGCGCGCGACGCCGCGCCGCTCGTCCTCGTGTCCAGTCCGCGCCGGGAGGACGCGGCGTGGCCGCCGCGCTTCGCGAAGTTGCATCTTCGGCTGGACGACGGCGGCGAGCTGGTCGTGACGGACAAGCGCCGCCTCGGACGCATCCGCCTGCGCGAGGATCCGGAGAACGAGCCGCCGGTGTCGCGGCTGGGCTTCGACCCGCTGCTGTCGCCGCCGGCGCCGGCGGAGTTCACGCGGGCGCTCCGCGCGCGCGCCGCGCCGGTGAAGGCCGTGCTCCTGGACCAGGCGTTCGCGGCCGGTGTGGGCAACTGGATCGCGGACGAGGTGCTCTACCAGTCCCGCATCGACCCCAGGCGCCGCGCGTCCGCGCTGACGGCGGCCGAGGCCCGCCGGCTGCGCACGGTGCTCCTGCGCGTGATCCGCCGCGCGGTGGCGGTGGACGCGGACAAGTCCCGCTTCCCGCGC
>CAYYFX010000109.1:0-13126 GCA_964471155.1 uncultured Gemmatimonadota bacterium
TGGGACTACATCTTCAGCTTCATCAAGAAGTTCCGTCGCGACCCGCGGTTCATCCTGCCGGACCGCGGCCGCGTGGGCATGGACCGGCACTTCCTGCGCTCCTACAGCCGGCTGCTCATCGCCACGTGCCACCGCCGCGGCGCCCACGCCATGGGCGGCATGGCCGCGCAGATCCCGATCAAGAGCGATCCCGCGCGCAACGACGCCGCCCTCGCGAAGGTGCGCGCCGACAAGCGCCGCGAGGCGCACGACGGTCACGACGGCACCTGGGTGGCGCATCCCGGCCTCGTGGCCCTCGCGAAGGCGGAGTTCGACGCCGTGCTCGACGGCGCCCCGCATCAACTCGACAACCTGCGCGCGGATGTGTGGGTCACGGCGCAGGACCTGCTCGAGGTCCCGGCGGGCGCGATCACCGGGGAGGGCCTGCGGCACAACATCAACGTCGGCGTCCTGTACCTGGAGGCGTGGCTGCGCGGGAAGGGCTGCGTGCCGCTGTACGACCTCATGGAGGACGCGGCCACCGCGGAGATCTCCCGCGCACAGGTGTGGCAGTGGCTGCACCACGGGGCCGTGCTGGACGACGGCCGCACCGTGGATGTCGATCTCGTGCGGGGCATCCTCGCCGGGGAGATGGACCGCATCCGCGACGCCGTCGGCGAGGACGCGTTCGCCGCCGGACGGTTCGACCTGGCCGCCTCGCTCTTCGAACAGCTCGTGATCGCGCCCGAACTCGCGGACTTCCTCACCCTCGTCGCGTACGACCACCTCTAGGAGCCTCCTCCCATGATGAACGCACCCATGAACGGCAACGGGAACGGCAACGGGAAGGGAAACGGGAAGGGAAACGGGAACGGGCACCGGCCGAACGGCCACGGCGAGTTCACGCGCCGGCTCATGCACTCCGACGCGCGGTGGTCGGGCATCGTGCGCGACTACACGTTCGAGGACGTGAAGAGGCTGCAGGGCAGCGTGGTCGTCCGGCACACGCTGGCCGAGATGGGCGCGGAGCGCCTGTGGAAGCTGCTGCACGAGCGCCCGTACGTGAACGCGCTGGGCGCCCTCACCGGCAACCAGGCCATCCAGCAGGTGCGCGCCGGGCTGGAGGCCATCTACCTGTCCGGCTGGCAGGTGGCGGCGGACGCGAACCTGGCCGGGCACATGTACCCGGACCAGAGCCTGTACCCGGCGAACAGCGTTCCCCAGGTGGTGAAGCGGATCAACCAGGCGCTGCAGCGCGCGGACCAGATCGACCACCTGGAGCACAAGAGCGGCACGCACTGGTTCGCCCCGATCGTGGCCGACGCGGAGGCGGGATTCGGCGGACCCCTGAACGCCTTCGAGCTGATGAAGGCCATGATCGAGGCGGGCGCGGCGGGCGTGCACTTCGAGGACCAGCTCGCGTCCGAGAAGAAGTGCGGGCATCTGGGCGGGAAGGTGCTGGTGCCCACGAGCTCCTTCATCCGCACGTTGAACGCGGCGCGGCTGGCGGCGGACGTGTGCGACGTGCCCACGCTCATCGTGGCCCGGACGGACGCGCAGGCGGCCGGGCTGGTGACCAGCGACATCGACGAGCGCGACCGCGCGTTCCTCACGGGCGAGCGGACGCCGGAGGGCTTCTTCGTGGTGCGCAGCGGGCTGGAGTCCGCCATCGCGCGCGGGATCGCGTACGCGCCGTACGCGGACCTCGTGTGGTGCGAGACGTCCACGCCGGACCTGGCGGAAGCGAAGCGTTTCGCGGAGGCGATGCACGCCGCGCACCCCGGCAAGCTCCTCGCGTACAACTGCTCGCCGTCCTTCAACTGGAAGGCGAAGCTGGACGACGCCACGATCGCGAAGTTCCAGCGCGAGCTGGGCGCCATGGGCTACAAGTTCCAGTTCGTGACGCTCGCCGGCTTCCACGCGCTGAACCACTCCATGTTCCGCCTGGCTCACGACTACCGCGAGCGCGGGATGGCGGCGTACTCGGACCTGCAGCAGGCGGAGTTCAAGGCGGAGGCGAACGGCTACACCGCCACGAAGCACCAGCGCGAGGTGGGCACCGGTTACTTCGACGCGGTCTCGCAGGCGGTGTCCGGCGGCAAGTCCTCCACGACGGCGATGAAGGGGTCGACGGAGGAGGCGCAGTTCCACGAGGGGCATTGAGGCAAGGGGCCATCGCGTTGTCCGGGCCGGGTCCGCCAGGGACCCGGCCTCCCCGCCTCCACGTACCTGGGCGCGGTGTCGCCTATCTTCTTGCGACGAGCCAGGCAGCCCGCTGGGTAGTGACCTAGTTTGAACTAGGACCTGCACGAACATCCAGGGCGCGTGGGGGAACCTGAGCGAGCGGCTCGGGCAGGACGGCAACTTCTCCGCCGATCCGCTCTTCTGCGACGGCGCTGCCGGGGACTACCGGCTGCAATGGGGTTCTCCCTGCCTGCCGTCGAACTCCGGCGGCTGCGGACTCGTCGGTGCGTACGGCTTCGGGGCATGTGGCAGCGTCGCCGTCGATCCATCGACCTGGGCGAGGGTGAAGGCGATGTTCCGCCCGTAGGGGCCGCCCCGGACCCGTCGTGCTCGACCGGGATCCACGCTATCCTCCGCCCCCCATGGCTGACCACGCGACCGTCTTCCAGCGCCCGGGCGACCCCGCGCGCGACACCCGCTCCGGCTTCGGGCTGCCGCCCGATCTGCTGGCGAAATCGCGGCGGCGGGTGGAGACCGTGGCGTGGCTCGTGCTCCTGGGGGCCGGGCTGGACGCGGTCTCGCTGGTCGGGAACGTCATCGCCTCGAGATCGGGGAGTGCCGACCCACCGCCCAATTCCCTCTGGGTGATCTCCAGCATCGCGTCGCTCGTGCTGTCCGCGGTCCTCATCCTCGCCGCCCGCAGCCGGCGCGTCCGGGACACGTCCCTCCTCGGGTGGGCCTTGGTCTTCGAGGTGGCCCTGTGCTTCGGCATCTCCGTGTCGAACCCGTACGGCTTCTGGCTGGACCACGGCGCGCTGCCGGTGCTGACGTGGGTCACGCCGCTCATGATCCTCTTCCCGCTGATCGTGCCATGCCCGCCGCGGCGGACGCTGGTCACGGCCACGCTGGCCGCGGCCACCGCGCCGCTCGGGCTGTTCGTGCTGGAGGCCGCCGGACGGATCGACGCGGACGCCGACGCCTACTTCTCCATCGCGTTCAGCCCGCTGCTCGGCATCGCGATCGCGTACTACGGATCGCGCGTCGTGTACTCCCTGGGACTGGAGGTTGCCGCGGCGCGTCGTCTCGGGAGCTACCGGCTGGAGCGCCTCCTCGGCCGCGGCGGCATGGGCGAGGTGTGGCTGGCGCGGCACGGGCTCCTCGCGCGGCCGGCCGCGGTGAAGCTGGTGCGGCCCGAGCTTCTCGGCGGCAACGGCACCGCGGCGGACAGCCCCGTGCTGCAGCGCTTCGAGCGCGAGGCGCAGGTCACCGCGGCCATGCGCTCCCCGCACACGATCCAGCTGTACGACTACGGCATCGCCGCCGACGGCACGCTGTACTACGTGATGGAGCTGCTGGACGGGTTCACCGCGGAGGCGCTCGTGTCGCGCTTCGGCCCCGTGCCGGCGGAGCGCGCCGTGCACCTGCTGCGGCAGATCTGCCACTCGCTGGCCGAGGCGCACGAGGCCGGGCTGATCCACCGCGACATCAAGCCCGCGAACGTGTACGTGTGCCGCTACGGACGCGAGGTGGACTTCGTGAAGGTGCTGGACTTCGGGCTGGTGAAGACGGCGGCGGATCCTGCCGGCGCGGCGCCCGGGCTGACCGCGGAGAACGTGGTCTGCGGCACGCCGGCCTTCATGGCGCCGGAACAGGCGATGGGCGCGGACCGCGGTGACGCCCGATCCGACCTCTATGCCGTCGGCTGCGTGGGCTACTGGCTGCTCACGGGCCAGCCCGTTTTCGCCGGCACCACCGCGATGGAGCTGCTCGTCCACCATGCCCGCACGGCCCCCGCGGCCCCGTCCACGCGCACGGAGATGCCAGTGCCCGCCGCGCTGGACGCCGCCATCCTGGCCTGCCTGGAGAAGGCCCCGGCGCGCCGCCCCGGCTCCGCGCTGGAGCTGGCGCGGCGGCTGGAGGCGTGCCTGGACGGAGCGCCCTGGACCGAGGAGCGGGCGGCGGCGTGGTGGGAGGCCCACCACCCCGGTACCCCGGCGTGACTTCCGGGCAGCCGGACGGCACTTGAACTGCCCCCGGGCCCGGGAGTAGGGTGGCAGGGTCGGGTTGTTGCTACGGAGGGATGCCAATGAAACTGCGCGATCTCGCGTCCGGGGCGATCGGTTGCTTCGCAGGGATCCTCTGCGGTGCGGCGTTCGCCGCCGAAGGAACCCCGGCGGCCGAGCCGGCGGGGACGGGTCCCTATCTCTGGACGATCAGTTCGAGCCCGGTGGACCCGTTCGTCAATGTCGGCCCGCCGAACCCCGGACCATCGACGCTGTTCCTGTGGTACGTGGGTCCGGAAGCCACGACCGGTGCGTGCTTCGGGATCGAGGTCACCGGGGCCACGCTGCTGAACGTGAGCAGTGGCGGCATCTGGACGGACGACTGCTTCTCCTTCACGTGCCTGACCGGACCTGTCGTCGCCGCCACGCTGACCATCGGGCCGAGCCCGTCGGGCATGGACGTATGCCTCGCGCCGCACTACATCCGCGGCACGATCTGCAACTTCGACTGCGCAGCGACCCCCGGCCAGTTCGAGAGCTCCTACATCGGGTTCTCGTCGACCGGCACCGTCCCGTGCTCCCGCGAGGGCGGCGCGGCCTGCGGCACCGTGGCCACGGATCGCGTCTCGTGGGGTCGCGTGAAGGGGGACTACCGGTAGGCGGCGCGGCGGCGCCCGTCCGCCGCTGCGGAACGTCCGCCCGCTTGCGGCTATACTGCCGGGATCCCCGCGGTCCCGGAGGGCCGATGAGCTCCCGCTGGATGATGCTGGCAGTCCTCGCGGTGCTGGGCGCCGGCTACCTCCTGTACGGCCGGCTCGCCGCGCGGCGCCTGGGCGTGGACCCGTCGCGCCGGACGCCCGCGCACACGCGCTACGACGGCGTGGACTACGTGCCGGCCCCGCACTGGCTGGTCCTGTTCGGGCACCACTTCTCGTCCATCTGCGCGGCCGGGCCCATCGTGGGGCCGGCCCTCGCGGTGGCGTACTGGGGCTGGGCGCCCGCGCTCGCCTGGATCCTGTTCGGCGGCGTCCTGCTCGGGGCCGTGGCGGACTTCTCGGCGCTCGTCGTGGCGGTGCGCCACGGCGGCGTCTCCATCTCGGACGTCACGGGGCAGGTCGTGAGCCGGCGCGCGCGGGTGCTGTTCTCGCTGTTCATCCTGATCGCTCTCGTCCTCGTGCTCGCCGTGTTCGCCGTGCTCACGGCCGGGACCTTCCTGCAGGCGCCGGAGATCGTCACGCCGAGCTGGGGGATCCTGCCCGTCGCCGCGCTGTGCGGGATGTTCCTGTACCGGGGCGGCCAGGGTCGCGGGAAGCTCGTGACCGTCACGCTGCTCGGGCTGGCCGCCATCGCGGGGCTCATGGAACTGGGGCACCTGGCGCCGCTGGCGCTTCCCGAGGACCTCGGCGCGAGCCCGCAGACCGTGTGGATCGTGCTCCTGCTGGCGTACTGCTTCGCGGCCTCGGTCCTGCCCGTGCAGTACCTGCTGCAGCCGCGGGACTACCTGTCCTCGTACGTCCTGTTCGTCACCATCGGGCTCGGCGTGGTCGGCGTCTTCGTGACGGGGCCGCCGATGACCGCGGCACCCTTCCACGGCTTCCGGCCCGAGGACTGGCCGGTGGCGGGGCCGCTGTGGCCCATGATGTTCGTGACGATCGCCTGCGGGGCGGTCTCCGGCTTCCATTCCGTGGTCTCGTCGGGCACCACGTGCAAGCAGCTCGGCTCCGAGGCGCACGCCTGCCGCATCGGCTACGGGGCCATGCTCGTGGAGTCGCTCGTGGCGGTGCTCGTGCTCGTGGCCGTGGGCGCGGGGCTCACCTCGGCGCGGCACGCGGAGCTCCTGCGCGGCTCCGGCGGCGCCATCTCCGCCTTCGGCGAGGGGTACGGCTCGCTCACGGGATGGCTCTTCGGGAAGTACGGAACCCCGTTCGCCATCATGGCGTTGAACTTCTTCATCCTCACCACGCTGGACACCGCCACGCGGCTGGGCCGGTACCTCATCGAGGAGCTGACCGGCTGGCGCAACCGGTACGTCGCCACGCTGATCGTGGTGGCCGCCGCCGGCGCTCTGGCGCTCACCGGGCAGTGGCGCGTGATCTGGCCGGTCTTCGGCGCGTCGAACCAGCTCGTGGCGGCGCTGTCGCTGCTCGTGGTGTCGTGCTGGCTGCTGGCCTCCGGCCGCAGCGCGCGCATCACGCTGGTGCCGGCCGTGGTGATGCTGGTGACGACCATCGGCGCCTTCGTGTGGCAGATCGCGGGCGCCTGGAAGGGCAGTACGGGGAAGGGCCCGGACTGGTGGATCGTGGGAATCGACGTGGTTTTCGTGGCGCTGGCCGTGTTCGTGCTGGCGGAGGCGTGGGCGCTGCTGCGCCGGCGCCCGGCCCAGCCGGCCGGTCAGGCCGCGTGAGCCGCGCGGAACGGAGGACTCCATGCCCGATGTCGCCGTGAGGACGCGTGTCCTCGAACGCTTCCTGCGCTACGTGTCGTACGACACGCAGTCGGCGGAGGATTCGGACACCTACCCCAGCACCGCGAAGCAGCTCGTGCTGCTGGATGCGCTCGCCGAGGAGCTGCGCGGGATCGGCCTCGCGGATGCGCACCGCGACGAGCACGGGTACGTGATGGCCACGATCCCCGCCACCACGACCCGCAAGGACGTCCCGGTGATCGGCTTCATCGCGCACGTGGACACGTCGCCGGAGGCGAGCGGCGCCGGCGTGAAGCCGCTCGTGCACCGCGAATGGCAGGGCGAGGACATCGTGCTCCCGGACGACGCGACCGTGGTGCTGCGCGCGTCGGAGATCCCGGCCCTGAAGGAGCGCATCGGGGACGACATCGTGACCGCGTCCGGCACGACGCTGCTCGGCGCCGACAACAAGGCCGGCGTGGCCGAGATCGTGACCGCGGCGGAGTACCTGGTGCGGCACCCGGAGATCCCGCACGGGACGGTGCGGATCGCGTTCACGCCGGACGAGGAGGTGGGCCGCGGCACCGAGCACTTCGACGTGGCGAAGTTCGGCGCGGCCTGCGCCTACACGATGGACGCGGGCGAGCGCGGCGAGGTGGAGGCGGAGACCTTCTCGGCGAACTCCATGGTCGTCACGTTCCGCGGCGTGAACACGCACCCGGGCTTCGCGAAGAACCGCATGGTGAACGCGATCAAGGTGGCGGCGGACTTCCTGGACCGGCTGCCGAAGAGCGAGGTGTCCCCGGAGACCACGGACGGGCGCGCGGGCTTCGTGCACCCGTACGTGGTGGAGGGCGGCGTGGAGGAGGTGAACATCAAGTTCCTCATCCGCGACTTCGTGACCGCGCGCCTGGAGGAGAAGGAGGCCATGCTCGAGAGCCTCGCCCGGCAGGTGTCCGCGGACTGGCGCGGCTCCGCGGTCTCCTTCCGCGTGACGGAGTCCTACCGCAACATGAAGGAGATCCTGGACAAGCACCCGGAGGTCGTCGAGAACGCGCGCGAGGCCATCCGCCGCGCCGGTCTCGAGGTGAAGGAGACCTCCATCCGCGGCGGCACGGACGGCTCGCGCCTCAGCTTCATGGGACTCCCCACGCCGAACCTGTTCGCGGGGGAGCAGAACTTCCACTCGCGCCTGGAGTGGGTCTCCGTGCAGGACATGGAGAAGGCGGTGGAGACCATCGTCCACCTGTGCCAGGTCTGGGAAGGGTCCTAGTACAGCCGCACCTCGAAACGGAAGCGCCGCCCCGGCTCCGGCAGCCCGAACTGGTCGTAGTGCGCCTTGTCCGCCAGGTTGTCCGCGACGATGCGCGTCTCCACGTGCCGGAACGCCCCGCCGCCGAAGGAGACGGGGACCGACCACTCGCGGGAGACCTGCGCGCCGAGGATCACCTGCCCGGCCAGTTCCGAGTCCTCGCCGGTGGCGAGGTCGATGGCGAATTGCGTGCCCGTGTACTCCGCGCCGAGCCCGGCACGCACGCCCCCGCCCACGGGGAAGCGCAGGGCCGCGCCGCCGAACGTCTCGGGGAGGTTCTCCGGCCGGTTCGTCACCGCCGCCTCCGTGTCCGTGAGTTCCACGTCCTGCAGCGTGAGGTGGCCGGACGCCTCCACGGAACCGAACCGCTGCCACGCCAGCACCTCGGCGCCGGTGGCGCGCAGCTCGTTGCGGTTCACGCGCATGAAGCGCCGGTCCGGGAGCGTGATGCGCACCACGGCGTCGTCCACGCGGTTGTGGAAGCCCACGACCTGCAACTCGCCGTGTCCCACGCGCGCGGTCACGCCGCTCTCGGCGGAGGTGACCTTCTCCGGCTCGAGATCGGGGTTCGGCGCGAAGCGGTTCAGCGCGCCGGAGTACAGCTCGCGCAGGGCGGGGAAGCGCCCGCGCCGGCTGATCCCCGCGTGCACGAGGGCGCCGCCGCCCGCGGTGGTGGCGGACAGGCCGATGCGCCCGCCGCCGAGCGCCATGGGCTCCTGCGGCGTCCGGCCGCCCGCCTCGCGCGTCTCGGCGCGGTCGAGCGCGCCGCCCACGCTCAACGACAGCGACCGGAACGCGCCGGCCTCCTCCAGCAACCGCCAGTTGCTCTCGAGCCCGCCGCTGACGAGTCGCTGCCGGTACTCGAACTCGCCGTCCGGGACGGACTCCTCGTGCCGGATCTCCACGCCGGTGAACGCCGCGCGCAGGTCGCCGCGCGGACCGAGCGTCTGGTCCGCGAGGAGGCGCAGCGTGGCCGTGCGGTCCTCGCCGTCCTCGAAGGAGTCCAGCTCGTCGTACGCCGCGGAGGTGTAGGCGTCGATCTCGGCGCGGCCGCGGTCCCAGCCCACGCTGGCCTCCACGTCGCCGCGGCCGCCGAAGGGCGAGTCCTTCATCCCCGTGCCGCCGGACAACACCGCGAGCGTGCGCGAGACGTGCGGGTAGCGCCAGAACCGGGCGTCCCCGTCGTCCACGCCGAGCTCCGCCGCGATCCCGCGCTCGGCGGAGAACGACGACCCCGAGAACGAGACCCACGCGCCGCCGTCCGCCACGTATCGCGCAGCCACGAAGCCGTCCACGTCCTGCGAGTCCGTGTTGAGGCGGACCCCGTCGTCCGCGCCGGGGCGCTCGGTCACGCCGTGCGCCAGCGGGTCGCCCGGCGAGTCCCGGAACCCCACGCCGCCACGGAGCACCCACGCCCCGGATGCCGAATCGAACGGCTTCGTGCCGGTGATGGTCGTGCCGAACGTGCCCAGGTCGTCCGCGCCCACCGCGATCCGCGCCGAACCGTGCTCGGGCAGCTTCGTCGCCTGCCCGATGCGCGCCTCCACGATCCCGCCGATGACGTTGGGCCCGTACAGCATGGACGACAGCCCGCGGATGAACGTGGCCTCCTGGATGGCGGTGGCCGGGATCACCGAGACGTCGGCCCGCGCGTCCCAGGCCAGGGTGATGGGCACGCCGTCCACCAGTACGGCCACCTGCCGGGACTCGGAGCCACGGGCGGAGATCTCCGCCTCGCCGCGGGAGTTCGTGCGCACGTGCAGGAGCGGGAGCTGCCGCAGGACCTCCTCGGTGGAGGCGGCCACGGGGACGTCGAGGGAGTCCGTGGACACCTCCACCGCGGCGCTGCCGCCGACCGAGGTGACCGGGCGCGGCGCCTGGACCTGGATGGGGGTCATCTCGAAGGCGGGCGGCGGGGTCTCCTCCGGGTCCGCCGCGGCGACGCCGGCCCCCGGGGGGAGCCCGGCCCCCAGGAGGAGCATGGTCGCCGCGACGGCGCGGAACGGCCGCGGGAAGGTCATGTCAGTCGTCTCCGGAAGGGTCGGGGTGGGGGAGGCGAACCTCCAGGGTACCAGATCCTAGCGTTCGATCGGCAGCCCCACCATCGAGCCGTACTCCGTCCAGGAGCCGTCGTAGTTGCGCACGTTCTCCAGCCCGAGCAGGTAGCGGAGCACGAACCACGTGTGGCTGGAGCGCTCGCCGATGCGGCAGTACGCGATCGTCTCCCGCCGCGGGTCCACGCCGGCCTTGCCCAGGTAGATCCGCTTCAGCTCCTCCGCGCTCCGGAACGTGCCGTCCGGAGCCACCGCCGTGGCCCACGGCACGTTGGCCGCGCCGGGAATGTGACCGGCGCGCTGCGCGGTCTCGGTCATGCCCGGGGGCGCGATCACCTTGCCGGTGAACTCGTCCGCGCTGCGCACGTCCACCAGGTTCACGCTGCCGGACCCGGTCGCCTTCAGCACGTCCGCGATCCGCGCGCGCAGCGTGAGGTCCGGGCCGGTGGCCACGTACCGCGACGGCGTCACCGCGGACCTCGTCACCACGAGCGCCTTGTCGTCCTCGTTCAGCCACTTCACGCGGCCGCCGTTCATCAGCCGGACGTCCGGGTGCCCGTAGATCTTGAACAGCCAGAACGCGTACGCGGCGAACCAGTTGTTGTTGTCGCCGTACAGGACCACCGTGTCCTCGCGGCGGATGCCCGCGTCCGAGAGGAGCTTCTCGAACGCGCTCTTGTCCAGGATGTCGCGCGTCACGTCGTCCTGCAGCTGCGTCTGCCAGTTGAAGCCCACCGCGCCCTCGATGTGGCCGGCCTCGTACGCCTTCGTGTCCACGTCCACCTCCACGAGGCGAACGTGCGGCTTGCCGAGATTCTCCTTCACCCAATCCGTGGACACCAGGACGTCGGGGTTCGCGTATGCGGTCATGGCGCTCTCCTCGCGCAAGGGCCGCCGCGCGGCGGCCGGGGTGGACGGTGCGGCGCTCAGGCGGACGTGCCCTCGGCCAGCTCGGGAAGGTGCTTGATCATGGCGGAGACGTACTTGAAGACGTTGTCGCAGAAGATCATCACGCCCGTGCCCTCGCGGTCCCGCTCCGCGATGCGGCGCGCGCCCTCGAAGATCAACCCGGAACTGGGCCCGGCCAGCAGCCCCTCCGTGCGCGCCAGCTCCAGCGCGCGGCGGTACGCCAGCTCGAAGTCGATCTCCAGGAGGTCGTCGATGAGCGACGGGTCGTACAGCTTCGACACGCCGAGCTGCGACACGTTCCGCAGCCCCGGCACGTCGTGGCCCTCGGTGGGCTGCACGGCCACCACGCGCACCTTCGGGTTCCGCTCCTTCAGGTAGCGGCCGCAGCCCGTGACGGTGCCGCACGTCCCGAGCGAGACGAACAGGTGCGTGATCCGCCCCTCCGTCTGCCGCCAGATCTCGGGGCCGGTGGTGCGGTAGTGCGCCAGCACGTTCGCCTCGTTCTCGTACTGGTTCGGCATGACGTACCGGTCGGGCTGCGCCTTGGCGTGCGTGCGCGCGAGGTTGATGGATCCCTCGGATGCGCCCGGCGTGGGGCAGACGTCGTCGGAGACCACGTCCAGCTCCGCGCCGGCGATCTTCAGGAGCACCTTCTTCTCCAGCGGGACCTTGTTCGGCACGACGGCGCGCAGGGAGTAGCCGCGCGCGGCGGCGATCGCCGCGAGCGAGATGCCGGTGTTCCCGGAGGTGGGCTCCACGAGGCCGCGGCCGTCACCCAGGCGGCCGGCCTCCTCCAGCGCGGCGACGAGCGCGGACGCGGCGCGGTCCTTCACGGAGCCGAACGGGTTCTGCCACTCCAGCTTCGCCCACAGCGCGAACGCCTCCGACGGGCTCGACCGGCGCAGGCGGACGAGCGGCGTGGGATTGTCCGGACCGGGCAGCAGATCGAGGACGCTGTCGTAGACGGCCGTGTCGCGGTTCATGCGGGGTGCGGTTCCTTTCCCGGGAGGCGTCCCGGCACAACGAACGAGGCCCGCCGACCTCGGGAGTCGGCGGGCCTCGTTCGACGGTTCGTCCGTTCCTTCAGACGGTTCGCCGCGCGCGCCTCCACGCCTCCCGGCAGGAGCGGGATGCCGGACACGAGCAGGCGCAGGCACGAGGAGCGGGGAACATGCAACGAGGATAGGAAGGGGGGGCGAGCTCCGTCAAGCCGCGCGGCCCGGATTCGCGCGTTGCTGCTATGCTTCCGGCCTCGGAGGTCCGGAATGGGACGACGGATCGCACGGCGGTTCGGACGGCCGGCGCTGCTGGCGGCGGCGGCCCTGCTGGCGCCCGAGTCGCCGGCCGTCGCGCAGGACCCGCTCGACGACATCGTGGAGATCACGCCGGGCGCCGAGCTGGTGCGGGAGGTCGCCGCGCGGAACCCGCTCGTGGCGGTCGCCACCGCGTGGCGCGGCGCGCCGGCCATCGCCGCCGCCGGGTCGCTGCCGGCCGGCGCGGAACCCGAGGCCGGAGTCCTGTATGACCTCGTGTGCCTCGGCACGGACCACGCGCCGGGGCGCGGGGCGCCCGGCGCGGCCGGGGCGCGCGCCTACACGCGGGAGGCGTTCGCGCGGCTGTGGGAGGCCGTGGCGCCCGGCGGCATGCTCGCGTTCTTCGCGGCCGACGAGGCGCTCTTCGCGCGCGGTGTGCTGCAGGTGGCGGACCTCCGCGAGGCGGAAGGTGCCGCCGCCTGGAGCGCCGACGCCTTCGCGCTGCGGCTGCCCCCGGCGACCACGCTCGCGTACCGCTGGGGGTTCTTCGTCTCGAAGGGTCCGCTGGAGCCGGACGCGGCGGCACGCCTGGACGCGCTGCAGCGCAACCTCCCGCTGCTGGCGCTCTTCGGACCCGGCGTGGAGCCGCGCGGCCCGTGGGGCGAGGCGGCGGCGCGGGATGCGCGGGCGGCGCGCGACCACCTGCGCCGCGAACTCAGCCGCCGGGCCGGCCGCTGGCTCGAGCTCTCCGCGGCCACCGCGCAGCATCCGGGGTTCTTCGACCTGGACCCGCTCGCGCCCGCGCCCGTGCGGGCGGTGTCCGGCGCCGCGATCTTCGCGCTGCTCGCCGCGCTGCTGCTGCCGCTGCCGGACCGACGCCGGGCCGGCTCCCCGGCGGCTACCGCCTGGCCGCTGCCGCTGCTGCTCGCGGGCCCGGCGGCCTGCGCGGCCGCGGCCGTGCTCGGCGCGGCGGCGCTCGCCGGGCGCGCGTTCGCGCTCGGCGGCGATCCGGTCGTCGATGCGCCCGG
>CAYYFX010000110.1:0-12361 GCA_964471155.1 uncultured Gemmatimonadota bacterium
GGCGACCTGGATCTCGCGGTCGCGGCGCCGCGCGGCGTCTTCGTCCTGCTCAACCGGGGCGGCCTCGACTTCGCGCCCGCCCGCGAACCCGCCCTCGCCGGCACCGTGCGCTGGCCGGCGCCGGGCGCCTCGTCGCTCTGGATCGCGGACCTGGACTGCGACGGCCGCCTCGACGTGCTCGCCGCGACCGAGACCGGCGGGCTGCTCGGGCTGGGCGCCGGCGACGGGCGCCTACTCGCCGCGCCGGAGCCGCTCGCCCCGCTGGCCGCGTGCGGCGCGTTCCCGGTGGGCGTCGCGCTGCTGGACCCGGACGCGAAGCCGGATCTCGTGCTGTCGCGCGGGAGCTGCGGCGAGGCGCGCAACGTGGGTCGCACCGGGCAGGCCCTCGTCCTCCGCCTCGCCGGCCGGACCGGCCCGCGCGACGGCGTGGGCGCGGTCGTCGAGCTGCTCGCCGGGCCGCGCTACGGACGGCGCGACGCCAAAGGCGGGCTCGTCCACCTCGGCCTCGGGGAGTCCGGCCGGTTCGACGCCCTGCGCGTGCGCTGGCCGAACGGCATGGCGCAGGGCGTGGCCGACGCGGAGCCCGGCGCGGCGGTCCTCGTGGCGGAGACGCCCGGACCCGCGGGGTCCTCCCCGCTCCTGTACGCCTGGAACGGCGAGCGCTTCGGGTTCCTCACGGACATCCTCACGGTCGCGGCGCTCGGGTCGCCGCTCGCGCGCGGCATGCACCTGCTCCCGGACCGGGACGAGGCGATCCGCGTCGAGGGCACGGACCTCGTGCCGGATGCCGCGGGGGATCTCGTCCTGCAGGTGACCGGGGAGCTGCGCGGGGTCACGTACCTCGACCGGGTGCGGCTGTACGCCATCGACCATCCGGAGTCGGTCGAGGTGCAGCCGAACGAGAAGCGCACGTTCCCGCCGTTCCCGGAGTTCGGCGTGCACGGGCTCGACGGCGCGCGCCCGCCCGTGCACGCGATCGACCATCGCGGGCGCGAGGTGGCGGACCGCCTCGCCGCCACGGACGACCTCGTGGTCGGGGACCTCCCGCTCTCGCGCTACCCGGGCATCTGCGCGCCGCACGCGCTGGAGCTGGACTTCGGCGACATCCCGGCGGGCGCGCCGCTCACCCTGCACCTCGCGGGCTGGTTCCACCCGACGACCGCCTCGAGCCAGCTCGCCGTCGCGCAGGATCCCGGCGCGGACTTCGTGCCGCCGCAGCTCGACGTGGCGCGCCCGGACGGGAGCTGGGCGCCGTGGCCGGTCGAGGTCGGGTTCCCGGGCGGCAGGACGCGCTCGATCCCGGTGGATCTCACCGGCGCGTTCGCCGGCGGCGCCGCGCGCGTGCGGATCCGCACCACGCTGCGGCTGTACTGGGACCGCGCGCTGCTGCAGGTGGGCGGGAGCCCCGCGACGCCCGTGGTCACGATGCTCCTGCCGGACGCGGCGGACCTGCACGGGCGCGGCCACTCCGAACCGATCCCCTCCGCCACCGGGGAGCAGCCGGTCCGCTTCGACCACGACCTCCTGCGCCGCTCCGGGCTGCCGTGGGATCCGCACGCCGGGCTGTACACGCGCCACGGCGACGTGACGCCGCTGCTCGCGGAGGCCGACGACATGTTCGCCATCCTCGCCACCGGCGACGAGTGCACCGTGTCGTTCCGCGCCGACCGGCTGCCCGCGCTCCCCGCGGGCCACGCGCGCACGTACTTCGTCGCATTCGACGGCTGGACGAAGGACGGCGATCCGAACACCGCGCACTCCGCGCAGGTGGAGCCGCTGCCGTTCGCGGCGATGAGCGGGTATCCGTACCGCGCGGACGAGACCTACCCGGCCGACCCGGCGCACGCCGAGTACCGGGCGGTCTGGAACACGCGCCGCGCGGAGCGGCTCACGCGCGATCTGCCCGCCGCGGCGCGCGCGGCGGCCGCGGCCGCGGCCACGGGACCGTGAGCGGGAGCGTCCTCATCCTCGGGCACCGCGGCGCGCGGGCGGTCGCACCCGAGAACACGCGGGCCGGCATCCGGCGCGCGCTGGCCGACGGCGCCGACGGGGTGGAGTTCGACGTCCGCCAGCTCGCGGACGGCCGCCCCGTCCTCCTGCACGACGCCACGCTGGACCGCACGACGGACGCCTCCGGTCCGCTGCACCGCCTCGACCCGGCCCGCCTCCTCGCCGTCGACGCCGGGGGCGAGCCCCTTCCGCTCCTCGCGGACGTGCTCGCGGAGTTCCACGGCAGGACGCTGCTCGCGGTGGAGATGAAGGAGGTGCTGCGCCCGCCCGCGCTCGCCGTGCTCGCGGACGCCGCGGCGGCGCATCCGGCCGCGCCGCTCGTGCTCGCGTCGTTCCTGCCGGACGCCGTGGCCGCCGCGCGCGCGGCCATGCCGGACGTGCGGCGCGCGCTCATCCTCGAGCCGGGCGCTCCCCCGCCGTCGCCCGCCGCGGCCGCGGAGCTGGCCCTGTGGGGGCTCTTCGCGCACCACGCCGACTGCGGCGACGGCTATGCGGCGGACGTCCTGGCGCGCGGGCTCGCGCTGTGGGTGTGGACGGTGAACGATCCGGACGAGGCCGCCGCGCTCGCCGCGCGCGGCGCGACCGGGTTGATCACGGACGATCCGGCGCGGATCCGGCGGCGTCTGCCGGGAGCGTGACGGGCGCGGGCGCCCCGCGCTCGCGCACCTTGCCCTGGACCGCGTACGCGATGCGCGCCGCGTGCCCCGCGATGCGCTTCAGGTCCGCGAGCGCGTCCACGTGCAGCGTGGTCGTCGCGCGCGACTCCTGCACGCCGGCGCGCAGCCGGTCCAGGTGCGCGATCTGCATGCGGCGCTCCAGGTCGGAGATCTCGCGCTTCGCCGCGATCACGCGCGCCGCCACCTCCGGGTCCCAGGTGGCCACCGCCGCGACGGCCAGCGTCACGCACTCCTGCACGCGGTCGTGGAACTCCAGGAGCTGGCCGAAGCCCTCGTCGGAGAAGCGAAGGTCCTGCTCCTGCTTCTTGCCGAGCAGGCCCGGCGCGAGCCCGTCCGCGACGATGTCCGCGATCAACTCCAGGTCCTTCGTCACGAAGAACAGGGACAGCACGCGCTCGGACTGGCTGGGCGAGAGCACCTCGGTGGAGAGATCCGTGAGATAGCGCGTGATGTCCTCGTCCAGGCGATCCACGCGATCGTCGCGCTCGCGGATCGACCGCGTGAGGTTCGGGTCGTCGTGGCGCAGCGCCTCGCGCACGTCGGCCAGCATCTCCCGCACGAGCCCGCCCATGCGCAGGACCTCCTGCATCGCGCCGGCGAGGGCCACGGTGGGCTGCTCGTGGAAGCGCGGGTCGAGGGAGCGGGACCGCTCGTCGCCCGGCGACGGCCGGTCGTCCGGGATCATGAGGCGGAACAGGCGCGTGGCGAGCGACGTGAACGGCAGGAAGAGCGCCGCCGTGGCCACGCCGAACAGCGTGTGCGCGTTGGCGATCTGCCGCGCCGCGTCCCCGGGCAGGGCGCGCACGACGTCCGCGAACGGCCCCATCAGCGGCAGGAAGAGCAGCACGCCGCCCAGCCGGAAGGCCGCGTGCGCCCAGGCCACGCGCTTGCCGTCGGCGTTGGAGCCGAGGCTCGCGAGGATCGCCGTGGTGGCGGTCCCGACGTTCGCCCCGAAGACGAGGGGCAGCGCGGCGTCCAGATCGATCAGGCCCTGGAACGCCAGCGACAGCAGGATGCCGAGCGTGGCGGACGAGGTGTGCACCACCGCGGTGAACAGCGCCCCGGCGAGGAGCGCGGGCACCGGATCGCGGGCCACCCGCGACAGGAAGCCGTGCACGCCGGGCAGGCCCCGCAGCGGCGCCATGGCCTCGGACATGAGCTGCAGCCCGAAGAAGAGCAGGCCGAACCCGAGGAGGATCCCGCCGGCGCGGCGCACGTTGCCGCGCACGGTGGTCAGCAGGAACCCGAGCGCGACGAACACCAGGGAGAAGTCCGCGAGCCGGAACGCGATGAGCTGCACCGTGAAGGAGGAACCGATCGCGGCGCCCAGGGTGGCCGAGAGGCACTGCGGCACGGCGATCAGGCCGGCGCTCGCGAAGCTGACGAGCAGGACGGTGGACGCGCTGGAGCTCTGCACCAGGAACGTGGACACGGTCCCGAACACGAGCGATCGGACGGGCCCGGCCGTCATCGTGGCGAGGTAGGCGCGGATGCGGCCCCCCGCCGTCTTCTCGAGACCGCGCCCGAGGAGACGCATGCCGTACAGGAAGAGCGCGAGGCCGCCGCAGACGCCGAGCAGCGCCATGCGCCCCCAGTCCGTGGGGAGCGCGCGCATCCGCACGACGGCCGGTCCTTCCCCGCCGGGGAATCCCACGAGGACGACGAAGTCGCCGGACTCCGGGGCGAGCACGAACGGCAGGCTCGCCTCGCCGTCCGGGTTCGTGCGCTCGCGGGCGGGCGGCGGGAGGATCGCGCCATGCCCGCCGGCCTCCGGATAGCCGACGACCTCGACGTTCTCCAGCGGAACGCCGGCGGCGTCGCGGGCCACCACGCGCACCTCGAGGGTGTCGCCCGCCTCGCCCACCCAGAGCTCGGCCCCGGGGAACGGCGGCAACACCTCGAGGCGGGCGCCCGGGGGCGCCGCCCCGGCGCACACGCCGCCGGCCCCCCAGGCCAGCAGGGCGAGCAGCGTGACGAAGGCCCGTCCGGCCGTGCCATCCACCCGGATCACTGCACCCCTCCCTCGCGCCATCCTCGCCGAGCGCGCCCCGCCTGTCAACGGAATGGACGATATTGCAAGCACTTGCGAGGACCTCGCCCCCTCAAGTCGATCCCGCGGAAGGCCGATAGTCCGCCGAAGACCCTCACTGCCGGGGAGCGTTCGGCTGCCATGACTCTCGCCTCCATCCCGCGGTCGCTCGCGGTCCTCGCGGCTGCCGTCGCGGTCTCCGCGTCCCCCTCGTCGGCACGGGCCGACGCTTCCCTGACGGACGGCGACGCGCACGCCCGGCTGGAGGTCATGCAGGCCACGGGCGCGCTCCGGGATCCGTTCTGGGCGCACGCCTACTGGAGCCGCTCGCGGGAGGCGCCGACCACGGCCGCTCGCATCGCGGACCTGCAGTGGGCGATCCGCTTCGATCCCGAGTTGCTCGCGACGCGCTGGGAACTGACCGGCCTCCTGCTCCGGGAGCGCCGCGCCGACTTCGTGCCGACCCTGGTGGAGACGCTCACGTCCCACGCCACGTCGTTCGTGGGGCAGCGACGCTTCGCGCTCGCCGCGCTCACCGTGGGCGTCGGGGCGGCGCTGCTGTCCGCGGTGCTGCTCGCCATCCTCGCCATCGCCAAGACGCTGCCGCGGCTGCACCACGCGCTGCTCGAGCGCCTGCGGTTCCTGCCCCGGGAAATGCGCGGCCCCGCGGCGGCGCTGACGATGGCGGCGCCGGTGGCGCTCTCCCTGACGCTTCCCCCGACCGCGGCCGCGTTCTGGGGCACGGCCTTCGGGACCATCGCCGTGTGGCGCTTCCTCGACGCGTGGGAGCGCCGCACGTGCCTGACCGCGATGGGGGCGCTGCTCGCGGCGCCGCTCGCGCTCGTGCTCTGGACGCAGCTCGCGCTGCCCGGGCTGCCGTCGTCGTACCTCGGGTCGCTGTGGGAGACGCAGCGGACCGCCGACACCCGTGCCGGCGACGTGCTGGCGCGCGTGGCGCCCCCGGGCGCGCACGGCGATCCGGACTGGTACGCCAGCCTGGCGCTCGCGGACCGGCGCGCCGGCCGGTACGCGCAGGCCGCGGAGCGGCTGCACCGCGCGATGGAGCTGGACCCGCGCGAGTGGTCCTACCCGAACAACCTCGGCAACGTGCTGTTGCTCTCCGGCGATCCCGACGGCGCGCTGGCGCAGTACGCCACCGCGCGCACGCTCGCTCCCGACGAGCCGCTCGTGCGGATCAACGAGGCGCAGGCCTGGGTGAAGAAACTGGAGTTCCCCCGCGCGGACGAGGCGCTGAAGGAGGCGATGCGGCTGGGACACCACCTGCCGCCGCTGCTCGGGGATCCCGGCGAGGCCGTCATCGTGCACGACCGCGTCCTCGACGCGTCCTCCGTGTGGCGGCGCCTCGCGTTCGGCGAGGGCGGCGCGCACGCGCTCGGCTTCACGCGCGCGCTCGGGATGTCGGCCGGCGTCGTGTTCCCGTTCCGGCCGCTCTGGCTCTCGCTGCCGCTCCTGCTGGGTCTCGCTGTCCCGCTTCCTGCCGCGCGTCTCGCTGTGCGCGACGTGCGGCACCCCGGTGTGCCGCAAGTGCCACTACCGGGTGCTTCGCCGGAGCCTGTGCGCCACCTGCCATTCGATCCGCCGCGAGGTGAAGGCGCCGCTCAAGCGGCAGGAGCTGCTGGACGAGCGCCGCGGGCGGATCCTGGGCATCCCGCGGAAGCTCACGGTGCTCCTGGCGCTCGTGCTGCCCGGCAGCGGACACCTGCTGCGCGGCGCGCCGCGACGGGCGGCGTTGCTGATGCTGCTGGCGCTCGGCACCGCGGTGGCGGCCGTGTCCTCCGTCCCCACCATGGAGCGCTTCGCCCCCGCCGGCGCGCACGCCGGGCTCCCGGTGGGCGCGATCCTGACGTACCTGGCGCTGGCGGTCATCTCCCTGGCCGGAACGCTGCGCCTCCCCGAGCCCGATGAGGGCGACGAGGAGCTGTCCGCCGACGATCCCCGAGCCCGGAGAGTCTGATGTCGTTCCGCGGCGAGCTTCGCGAGTTCGAGCTTCCCGACATCCTGCAGCTGATCGCCTCGCAGAAGAAGGCGGGCTGGTTGAAGGTCATCTCGCGCGGGAAGTGCCACTTCGTGTTCTTCCGCGACGGGAAGATCACGTCCACGAAGAACCCGTCGGAGGAGAACGACCCCTTCGAGGACTTCATCACCCGCCGCGGCGTGCTCACGGACGAGCAGTCCGACCGCGTGGCCGCCATCCGCCGCAAGACCGGCATGGACGTGCCGGACATCCTCAAGAAGGAAGGCCTGCTCGCGCCCGAGGAGATCCAGGAGTTCTTCGAGGCGATGGTGGAGCAGGACATCTTCGAGCTGATGTCCATCCGGGCCGGCACCTACGAGTTCGAGACGGAGGAGCGGCCGGCGCCGCTGCCCGAGGGGGCGCTCTCCGCCGAGATCGGCCCCATCCTCATGGAGGGCGCGCGCAAGGCGGACGAGGTCAGCGAGATGCGCAAGGCCCTCGGCCCGGAGGACGGCGTGCTGGTGCTGTCCGCCGCCGGGCGCCAGGCGAGTCCCGAGCACGTGGACGAGCGCGCGCTGCTCGCGCTCGTGAACGGCGTCCGCTCGATCGACGCGATCATCGAGGACTGCGGCCTGGACCGCTACGCGGCCACCCGCACGCTGTACGACTGCGCGCGCCACGGCTGGGTGTCCCTGATCCGGGGCGCCGGCCAGCGCGCGGAGGACCAGGGCCCGGAGTCGACCGGGCTCGACCGCGGGCGCGTGCTCAAGGCGCTCGTCCCCGCGCTGGTGCTCCTGCTCGCGAGCCTCCTCCTCAGCGACGCGCTCGACCGCTTCCGCTGCGAGGATCCGGTGGTGGGCGAGTGGATGAAGTGGAGCGACCAGCTCGCCGGCGTGGGCCGCGCGGACGCCGTGCGTACCGCGACCGAGGCGTACCGGCTGCGGCACGGATCCTACCCCGCGTCGCTGGACGCGCTGGCCGACGAGGGCCTCGTGGCCCCCGAGGCGCTCGTGCAGGGCGACCGCGCGCGGTGGGCCTACGCGGTCTCCCCCGAGGGGGACGGCTACACCCTCTCGCCGGCGCCGGCTCCCGCGTCGCGCTGACCCCCCGCGCGCCCCCACTTCCCGGGGCGCCGCGGTCCGGGGTACTCTCTCCGGCTTCGTCCCCCCGCCGCGCCGGAGATCCCCGTGGTCCGCACCCGTTTCGCGCCCAGCCCCACCGGCTACCTGCACATCGGCGGCGTCCGGACCGCGCTGTTCAACTGGCTGTTCTCGCGCCGGCACGGCGGCGCCTTCGTCCTGCGCATCGACGACACGGACCGGGAGCGGAACCTCGAGGAGGCGGTCCGGCCGATCCTCGAGGGGCTCCGGTGGGTCGGGATCGACTGGGACGAGGGACCCGGCGCGGGCGGCGCCTACGGCCCGTACCGGCAGTCCGAGCGCGCGGACCGGCACCGGACCGCCGTGGAGGAGCTGCTGGCGCGCGGGCACGCCTACACGGACTACGCCACGCCGGAGGAGATCGCGGCCGAGCGCGCGGAGGCGCAGGCCGCCGGGCGGCCGTACGTCGCGAGCCGGCGCTTCGCCGCGGAGACGGAGGCGGATCGGCGCCGGTTCGAGGCCGCGGGGCGCGCGGGGGTCGTCCGGCTGAGGATGCCGCGCGAGGGGTCGTGCCGGTTCACGGACCTCGTGCGCGGCGACGTGGAGGTGGCGTGGGCGCAGGAGGCGGACCACGTGATCCGCCGGGCGGACGGCACGTGCCTGTACCACCTGGCGAGCGTGGCGGACGACCGCGACATGGCCATCACCCACGTCATCCGCGCCGAGGAGCACCTGGCGAACACGCCGCGGCAGATCTTCATCGCGCGCGGCCTCGGCGCCGAGCCTCCGGTCTTCGCGCACCTCCCGTTCGTGGCCGAGCCCGGCAGCCGCAACAAGCTCAGCAAGCGGAAGCTGAAGGCGTATCTCGCGCACCCGGAGTTCCGGAAGCTGCACGAGCACGGGCTCAAGGTCATGCGCGCGCTCGGCCGCGAGGTCTCGGAGGACTCGTTCAACCCGGTGCTGATGTCCTTCTACGAGGACGTGGGCTACCTGCCCGAGGCGGTGGCGAACGCGCTGCTGCTGCTCGGGTGGTCGCTGGACGACCGGACGGAGGACTTCACGCGCGACGAGATGATCCGGCACTTCTCGCTGGAGCGCGTGGGTCGCTCCCCCGCCGGGTTCGATCCGGCGAAGCTGCTGGCGTTCCAGGCCCGGCGCATGCAGGAGGTGGATCCGGCGCGCAAGCTGGCCCTGTGCCTGCCGTACCTGGCCGAGGCGCGGCTGGTCCCGGCGGACGCGGATGACGCCGCGCGGGCGCGCGTGGCGCGCGTGCTCGCCGCCGCGGGCGACCGCATCCGCACCGCCGGGGACGTGCTGGACTACGACGACTTCTTCACGCCGGACGAGGCGTTGCGCTTCGACCCCGCGGCGCTCGACAAGCGGATCGCGCGGCCCGACGGCGCGGCGGAGCGTCTCGGCCGGCTGGCCGCCGCGCTCGCGGGGCAGCACGACTGGTCGGCCGCCGCCCTGGAGGCCGCGCTCGGCCGCTTCCTGGAGGCGGAGGGCATCGCCATCGGCGGCATCATCCATGCGCTGCGCGTGGCGGTGACCGGCAAGGCGGTGGGCTTCGGCATGTTCGAGACGCTGGAGATCCTGGGGAAGGAGAGCACGGCGCGGCGCATCGCGCGCGCGCTGGACCACGCCCGGGAGCTCGCGGCGGCACGGGACCCCGGCACGAAGGAGACACGCGCGTGAGCGACGTCCCCGGGCGCGACGCCCCCAAGGTGCACTTCATCCGCCGCATCGTGATGGACGACAACGCGTCCGGGAAGTTCGCCGGACGCGTGGTCACGCGCTTCCCGCCCGAGCCGAACGGCTACCTGCACATCGGCCACGCGAAGGCGATCTCGCTGGACTTCGGCATCGCCGCGGAGTTCGGCGGCCGCTGCAACCTCCGCTTCGACGACACGAACCCGATCGCCGAGGAGGAGGAGTTCGTCCAGGGGATCCAGGAGGACATCCGCTGGCTCGGCTTCGACTGGGGCGGCAAGGCGCTGTTCGCGTCGGACTACTACGAGCGGATGTACGTGTGGGCCGAGGAGCTCGTGCGCAAGGGCTTCGCGTACGTGGACGACCAGACCGCGGACGAGATCCGGGAGAGCCGCGGCACCCTCACCGCGCCCGGCCGCGAGAGCCCGTGGCGGAACCGGACGCCGCAGGAGAACCTGGATCTGCTGCGGCGGATGAAGGCCGGCGAGTTCGAGAACGGCGCGAAGGTGCTGCGCGCGAGGATCGACATGGCGTCGCCCAACATCAACCTGCGCGACCCCGTGATGTACCGGATCCTGCGCGCGCGCCACCATCGCACCGGCGACGCGTGGTGCCTGTACCCCATGTACGACTGGGCGCACCCTCTGTCGGACTCCATCGAGGGGATCACGCACTCGTTCTGCACGCTGGAGTTCGAGGACCACCGCCCGCTGTACGACTGGTTCCTGGACAAGCTGGGGATCTACCACCCGCAGCAGATCGAGTTCGCGCGGCTGGCGCTGTCGCACACGATCACGTCGAAGCGGAAGCTGAAGACGCTCGTGACCGAGGGCCTGGTGAGCGGCTGGGACGACCCGCGCATGCCCACCCTGCGCGCGATGCGCCGCCGCGGCTACCCGCCGGAGGCGATCCGCGACCTGTGCGAGCGCGTGGGCGTGGCGAAGGACGCGAACCTCGTGGAGCTGCAGTTCCTGGAGCACTGCGTCCGCGAGCGCCTCAACAAGTCCGCCTCCCGCTTCATGGCCGTGCTGCGCCCGGTGAAGGTGGTGCTGACGAACTGGCCCGAGGGCAAGGTGGAGGAGATCGAGGCGGTGAACAACCCCGAGGACGCGTCCGCCGGCACGCGGCGCGTCGCCTTCGGGCGCGAGCTGTGGATCGAGGAGGCGGACTTCGCGGAGAACCCGCCCCCGAAGTACTTCCGGCTGCGGCCGGGCGGAGAGGTGCGGCTGCGCTGGGCGTACGTGATCCGGTGCGAGCAGGTCGTGAAGGACGCGGACGGCCGCATCACCGAGCTCCGCTGCACCTACGACCCCGCCACCGCCGGCGGCAACACCCCGGACGGCCGGCGCATCAAGGGCACGATCCACTGGGTCTCCGCCGCGCACGCGCGGCGCGCCACCGTGCGCCTGTACGACACGCTGTTTACCGAGCCCGACCCCTCCCGCGTGGAGGCCGGCGCGGACTGGCGGGAGACGCTGAACCCGAAGTCCCTGGAGGTCCTGGAGGGCTGCCTGGTCGAGCCGGCGCTGGCGGAGCTGCCGGCGGAGCGCACCGTGCAGTTCGAGCGATCGGGCTACTTCTGCGTGGACCGGGACTCCACGGGGGAGTGCCGCGTGTTCAACCGCACCGTCACGCTCCGCGACACCTGGGCGAAGATCGCGGCGCGGGAAGGCTAGGCTCGCGGGCGAGGCGGACCGGCCCTTCCGGCGACAGGACGTCGCCGGAAGGGCGTCCGCGGCGGAGAGGCCCGCCCCCGGCCGCAGGCGTTCCGGATCCGGCCGAGCCTCCCGGCCTGCGCCCCTCGCCACCCCACCGGCCGGCTGGCACCCATCAACGAAGAGACCCGCCGGTCACCCGGCGGGTCCCCTTTCCGTCCGTTCGTGGCGTCGTGCGGCTACCGGCGTCCCGCACCCGCCGGCCGCCGCCCGCGGTCCCGACCGCCGCGGCCGCCGCCGTCCCGTCCGCCGCCGGAGCGCCCGCCCGGCCGCTTCGTGGGCACGTACTCCTCGCCGGCCTCCTCCATGAGGATCGCCTTGCGCGAGAGGCGGACCTTGCCGTCGCCGTCGATGTCCACGACCTTGACGGTGAGCATGTCGCCCTCGCGGACCACATCCTCCACCTTCTCCACGCGCCCGCGATCGAGCTCGGAGATGTGCACCAGCCCGTCCTTGCCGGGCAGGATCTCCACGAACGCGCCGAAGCTCTCGATGCGCCGCACGCGGCCGGTGTAGACCGCGCCCAGCTCCGCCTCGGCCACGATGCCCTCGATCATCTTGAGCGCCATCTCGCCGGCGTCGCGGTCCACCGACGAGATCTTCACGGTCCCGTCGTCCTCGACGTCCACCGACGCGCCCGTCTCCGCGGTGATCTTGCGGATGGTCTTGCCGCCCGGCCCGATGACGTCGCGGATCTTGTCCGGGTCGATCATGAGGCGCAGGATGCGCGGCGCCCAGCGGCTCAGCTCCGTGCGCGGCTTGGCCAGGCCCTTCTCCATCTCGTTCAGGATGTGCAGCCGGCCCTCGCGCGCCTGCAGCAGCGCGTCGTGCAGGACCTGGAAGGGGATGCCGCCGAGCTTGTTGTCCATCTGCACGGCGGTGATGCCCGCGGCCGTCCCGGTGACCTTGAAGTCCATGTCCCCGAGGTGGTCCTCCAGGCCGAGGATGTCCGAGAGCACGGAGTACTTCCCGTTCTCCCCGATCAGCCCCATCGCGATGCCCGCCACCGGCGCCTTGATGGTCACGCCGGCGTCCATCATGGCCAGCGAGCCTCCGCACACCGACGCCATGGACGACGACCCGTTCGACTCCAGGATGTCCGAGACGATGCGGATGGTGTACGGGAACTGCTCCTCGGCCGGCAC
>CAYYFX010000111.1:0-12296 GCA_964471155.1 uncultured Gemmatimonadota bacterium
AGCGCGGCCGCGAGCGTCGCGCCGGTCAGCGGCCCCGCGGGCACGCCCCATGCCTTCGCCACCCCGGGCGGCACCGCGAGCTCCGTGCAGCGCGGCGCCGCGCCGGCCTCGATCTCGAAGAGGAACGAAGCCCCGTCGCCGATCTGCCACGACAGCACGAGGTCCCCGGGCGCGAGCACCGCGCGGACGCCGGCGGCGATGTCCTCCGGAGAGCGCGCGCCCATCGCGCCGCGCCAGGTCCGGCTGCGCGCGCGACCCTCCTCGAGGACGTCGCGGTACGCGCGCACCGCGGCCTCCAGCGCCTCGACCGTCTCCGCGGCGGGCGCGTCGCGATCGTCGCGCAGCTCCGCCTCCAGGCGCCGGCGCGCCGTCGCGATCGTCGCCAGCGCGTCCCGCTCGCGCGCGGCCAGCGTCGCACGCACGTCCGCGGGAACGTCGCGGCGCCAGTCCACGTGCGCGGCGGCGATCTGGTCGCCGAGGATCCGGCCGCGGATCCGCTCCGCGAACTCCAGCGCCTCCTCCACGCGGCCGAGCCGGACCAGCCACGCCACCATCGTGCGCGCGGGCTCCTCCGCGGCGCGCGCCCAGTCCGCGCGCGCCCGCTCGCTCGCGGTGCGATGCCAGCGGAGTCCCTCGAGCACCTCCAGCGCCTGCCGCATCCCGGCCACGGCGCTCTCGCGGCGGCCGCCGCGCCAGTCGAGCCGCGCGAGACCCTCCAGCGCCTCCGCGCGCTCCTCGGGGTAGGCCGGCGTCGTGCCGAGCACCGCCGCCGCGCGCTCGAAGTGGACGCGCGCGTCGCGGTCGCGGCCGAGCCGCACCGCCGCCGTGCCGAGGGCCGCGTGCGCCTGCGCCGCCATCGGATGATCCGCCGCGCGCTTCGCCGCCCGGATGGCGAGGCACTCCGACAGCGCCGCGCGCGCGGCGTCCGGCCGGCCGCGGGCGAGCTCGGCGCGGGCGCGCTCGTACAGGATCTCGGAGCCGAGCAGGCCGGCGCGCTCCGCGCCCAGCGCCGCGAGCGCCTCGTCCCACAGGGCGAAGGCCTCCTCGAAGCGCCCCTGCTCCGCGTACAGGACCGCCGGCTCCTTCAGGAACACGGGGAACTGCGGGTCCGCCGCGAGGTGCGCGCGGGCCAGCGCGAGCGCCTCGCGATGCAGCGCTTCCGCCTCCACCGCCTCGCCCTGCTCGCGCTTCAGGTTCGCGAGGTTGTGGTGCGCGACCGCCACGCGCAGCGGCGACGACGCCGGGTCGTCCCGCGTGATCCGCAGGGCCTCGCGCAGGTTGCGGCCGGCCTCGTCGAATCGGCGCTCGTCCCACTGCAGGGCGCCGAGATTGTTGAGAAGACGCGCGTGCCGCTGGTCGCGCGGGAGGTGCGCCTCGGACAGCGCGATCGCGTCGAGGAGGCGGCGCTCGCACGCCGCGTGGCGACCGAGCCGGCGCTCCGCCTCCGCGGCGGCCGACATGCGCGGCACGGCGCGCGCCGCCGCCTCCGCGGGCGGGAGCGCGCGCAGCAGCGCGAGGCTTCGCTCCCAGGCGTCCAGCGCCGCGGCGTCGTCCCCCGCGCGATCGCACAGGATCGCCAGGTCGTTGAGGTCGTCCGCGCGCTGCGGGTCCGTCCCCGGGAGCGCGGACGCGCGCAGCGCGACCACGCGCTCCTGCTCCGCGCGCGCGGCGGCGATGTCCCCGGCGTGGAAGTGCGCCAGCATCAGCGAGGACCGGAGCGCCGCCTCGGCCGCCGGGCCGTCCGCGCCGGGCAGCGCGGCCCGCGCGGCGGCGACGACCTCGTCCCACCGCTCCGCCGCGGCGAGCGAGTCCACCACCGCCTGCGCGCGGGCGGGCGGGGCCGCGGGCGAGGTCGAGGCGACTCCGAGCGCGAGGGATGCCAGGGCCGCGGCGACACGGACGACGGCGACGGTACGGACGCTTCGCTCCATCCCGGGATGATACCGGCTGCCCGCCGTTCCCGCGCGCGCCCGCGGCCGGTCCGTTCGCTTCGCCGGACCTCGCGCGTTCCCCTCTCGACCCCCGGAAGGAGGACCCATGGCTCGCAGGCCGCCCTATACTCGCCTCACCGCGCCGGGGAGCGCGGATCGCACGGAGAGGCGACGTGTCCGCACCCGACATGCAGCAGCCCGACCCGGACGGCGGCACCACCGCGAGCCTCGTGGGACGCGCGCGCGCGGGGGACGCGGCGGCCCTGCAGCTGCTCTTGCGCCGGTACCTCGCGCCGCTCCGGCAGTGGGCGTCGCGACGGCTCCCGTACCACGCGCGCGATCTCATGGACACGGACGACCTGGTGCAGGAGGCCGTGATCTCCACGCTGCGCCGGCTCGACACGTACGAGCCGCGCGGCACGGGCTCGTTCCTCGCGTACCTGCGGCGGGCCGTGCTGAACCGGGTGGGCGACGAGATCCGGCGCGCGCAGGTGCGCGAGCGCAAGGAGGACCTGGTCCGGGACGTGATGCACGCCCCGCCGGCGTCCCCGCTGGAGGAGGCCATCGGCCGCGATGCGGTGGCGCGCTACGAACGGGCGCTGGCACAGCTCGATCCCGAGGCGCAGGAGGCGGTGATCGCGCGCCTCGAGCTGGGACTCTCGTACGCGGAGATCGCGGAGTCGGTCGGGAAGCCCTCGCCGGACGCCGCGCGCATGACCGTGAACCGCGCCGTGCGGCGGCTGGCCGAGGCGATGCGGGATCTCCGCGATGACGCGTGACGAGCAGATCGAGCGCTTCCTCGCCGCCGTCTCCGATCGCATGGACGCGGACTGGGACGAGCTGGAGCGCACGTCGCGGAACGCGGAGGATCGCGAGCTCGTGCGGAACCTGCGCGCGCTGCGCCGCATCGCGGACCACGGCGCGCCGCTCGCCCTCGCGGAGGAGGACGGGCCGGGATCGACGTGGGCGCACCTCACGCTGCTGGAGCGGATCGGCGCCGGCTCCTTCGGCGAGGTCCACCGCGCCTGGGATCCGAAGCTGTCCATCGACGTCGCGCTGAAGCTGATCCCCGCGCGCCTCGCGGACGCCGACGACGCGATGCGCGAGGCGCGCCTCCTCGCCCGCGTCCGGCACGACCACGTGGCGCGCGTGTACGGCGCGGACCGGCACGGCGACTTCGTGGGCATCTGGACCGAGTTCGTGGACGGCGTGACCCTGGAGGACGTGGCGCGCGAGGCCGCGCCGCTGCCGGAGGCGCGTCTTCTCGGCTTCGCGCGGCAGCTCCTCGCGGCGCTCTCCGCCATCCACGGCGCAAATGTGCTGCACCGCGACCTGAAGCCGCGGAACGTGCTGGTCGACCGGGACGATCGCCTGGTCGTGACCGACTTCGGCTGCGGGGCGCCGCGCGGCCGCGACGGCGAGGGCGCGCGCGCGGAGTTCGCGGGAACGCCGCGCTTCATGGCGCCGGAGCTCTTCGCCGGCGGCCCGCCCACGCCGGGGACCGACGGCTACGCGCTCGGCGTGCTGCTGTTCCGCCTGGCCACCGGCCGTTACCCCACGGACGCCTCCGGCGTGTCCGCGCTGCGGGAGGCCCACGCACGCGGCGAGCGCCGCCGGCTGGCGGAGGAGCGCCCGGACCTGCCGGCGCGCTTCACCGCCGCCGTGGACCGCGCGCTGGATCCCGAACCCACGAAGCGGTTCGCCTCCGCGCGACAGTGGCTCGAGGCGATCGACGCGGCCAGCGACGAGGCGCCGGCGCCCGCGCTCGCGCCCCCCCGCGCCTCGCGCCCGGCGGGCCGTCCGCTCCTCGCGGCCGCCGTCGCCGCGCTCGCCATCGCGGTCGTCGCCGGGCTCGTGGTGTCCCGCCCGACCGCTCCGCTCTCGTTCGAGGTGGAGCTCCTGCGCGCCGCGCCGGACGCCCCCTTCGCTCCCGTTCCGCCGGGCGACGCCTCCGTGGACCTGGGCGATCGCCTGATGCTCCGGTACGAGGCGTCACGCGCGGCCCACGTCTACGTGATCAACTGGGACGATCGCGGCCGTGCGTACCTGCTCTTCCCGATGGACGCGTCCGAGCTGCGCAACCCCGTCCCGGGCGGCGCGCCGCACCACCTTCCCGGCCTCGTGACCGGCCAGCCCTACGCCTGGGAGGTCTCCTCCGGCGCGGGCCGCGAGTCCTTCGCCGTGATCGCGAGCATCGACCGGCTCGAGGACTTCGAACGCGCCCTCGCCGGGACCCCGCGCGTCCAGGTGGACTCGGCCGGCGACATCCCCCCCGACGCCCTCGCCGGCCTTCTCCGCGGCGTCGGCCGCGCCACGCCGGTGCCGGACTCCCCGGGGGGGCGCGCGGAGGACGTCCTGGAAATCCTCCGCCTCCGGCTCGCGGACGACCCGGCCCTCGCCCGCCGCGTGTCCCTCCGCACGCTCTCCATCGGCCAGCGCTGAGTCGTCGTTCGGATCGCATGGGCTCGCCCGTTCTCGGGGGGAGCGCTGACCCGAGGGCGCTTCATCACCCCGAGGAGGAACCCCATGCACACCCGTCACCGAACCGCGAAGGCCGCCGCACTGGCGGTCCTTCTCCTGCCGGCGGTCGCGGCCGCGGCCGGGCCGGTCAACGAGCCGGCGCCGGCCACCGCCGTCCCGCAGGAGGTCGAGAGCCTGACCGTTCCCGCGCCGGCGTTCGCCCCGGATGCGGATGCCCCGCGCTTCGAGGTGCAGCCGTTGGCACCCGTCACGGTGCCCGCGGATCACGAGCACCGCGGCGGCGTGATGACCAGCGCGGCCCGCGCCCTGCCGGAGGTCACGGCGGGGGAGCGCGCGAAGCTCGACGCCGCCCGCGCCGCGGTGGAGGCATCGCGCGCGGCGGGCACGCTGTTCGTGACCCATCTCCCGGCAGACACCCCGCGCGCCACGCCGGACGAGTTGGCCGCGATGAAGCTGCAGCAGCTGGCGGCGCGCGAGACCATCGCGCCCGCGCCCGACCCGATCGCCGGCATCGGCGACGACCTGCCGTCCGTCCAGGAGGTCGGCCCGCCGGGCCTCACCCCCGCCGAGGAAGCCAAGCTCCGGGGCGAGATCCTTCCCCTCATGTCCGTGCCGCCGGCGTCCGCCCGGCTCGAGGGCGGCGCGTCCGCGCACGGCGACGGCGCCCCGGTCACGGCCCCCGTCCCCGCCGACGACGCGAAGGAGACCCGCGATGAATAGCGCTCCCGCCACCACGATGCTGGGCGCGGCGCTGATCGCGCTGGTCGCCGGCGCCGCCGCGGCCGAGCCCGCGGCCCCCCGCTACGGCACGTTCTCCGACGCCGCGAAGGCGCAGGCCCGCGCGGAGGCGCTGGCCGAGGGCCCGCTGCGCGGCCACGACTGGGAGGCGGACGACTCCCACGAGGAGGAGCTGCGCCTCGAGGAGGCCGCGCGCATGCGCCAGGGCGTCCGCATGCTCGCCAACGACGACAACGATACCGCGCACTACAAGCGCGGCCGGACGCTCGTCATCAACATCTTCGTGAACCACACCGGCGGCACGTGGTCCACCGCGGAGAAGGAGACGATGGCGGCGCGCAACTCGGTGGCGAAGGACTTCTTCCTGGACAACGCCCCGGCGAACGCCAACGTGTACTTCGACAACCAGGGCACGAACGGCTACTGGGAGTACACCGCCACGCTGCCCTACAACGTCCCGACCGACGGCTTCACCTGGGCCATGACCGAGGAGGCGGTCCAGGACATCGGCTTCGGCGACGGGGACGGCGACACCTACTACGTGGACGACCTCACGATCTATCTGCAGAACTGGGGCGGCGGCTGGGACAACGTGCTGGCCGTCTTCCAGCCGGCGGATCGCACGGGCCGCGCGTACGCGTCCTACTCCTTCGCCCGGACCCGCATCTACACGGACGACTCGGCGAACGTCCGCGCCCACGAGTGGGGGCACCTGTTCGGCTCGTGCGACGAGTACGCGGAGAACGGCGAGTGCAACGGCGGCATCGACTGCGGCGCCTGCCAGAGCACGTATCTCACCGACGTGATCAACAACGGGAACTGCGAGCTGGCGAGCTGCCCCTCGAACGCAAGCTGCGTCATGATCAACAACACGTTCTCCGCGATCTGCAACTACACGCGCGAGCACTGGGGCTGGGTCGACGACGACTCGAACGGCCAGCTGGACCTCGTGAAGCGCCGCGTGATGGGCAACTCGTTCGCGAACATCTACGAGCTGTGGGACGGCGGCTGGTTCCTGTGGAACAGCACCAGCCACGGCATGGTGGCGCACCAGAATGACGTGTCCTGGGGCGTGATCGGCCTGCGCAGCCCCGCGACGGCGGACTACGACATGCACCTGTACGGGGAGAACAACCACCGCTACGAGCTGGCGACGTCGACCTACGCGGGGCAGACGGTGGACTTCGTGGTGGGGGACTACAACCACTCGCCCCGCGGCAACGAGCACGTGGAGATCGTCCGGTACTCCGGCGCGTCGGACGACTACCGCCTCGGCTACGAGAGCGGCACCGGCCTGCTGTATCCCGACGGCGTGGCCCGCGCGGGCGCCTGGTCCGCGGAGTCCGTGGTCCGGGTGTGGGACGTGCCCCTCTTCGCCGGCGAGACCGTGACGTTCGTCCTGGACGTGACGTCCGGCTCCACGGACTTCGGCATGTCGCTCTTCCGCTCCTTCGGCGGCGAGTACTGGGCCGGCCGGACCAGCGCGCAGTGGACCCGGGACGCGGCGGGCGACGGCGGCACCGAGTCCTGGACCTACACGGTCCCGGCGGACGACGTGTACGGCCTCGTGATCTTCGCGAACAACCCGGCGAGCGGGAACTTCACGATCCGGATCGGCCCGACGCCGGCCACCCTGGCGGAGGAGACGCCGTTCCTCTCCGGCCTGGACCTGCGGCTGTTCGACTACGACCCGAACGCCGTGTACTGGTCGGTCGTGGGCAACCGGCCGGCCGCCGGCACCAACACCACGGTGCGGCTGTTCAACGAGTCCACCTACCTCACCGAGCTGGAGGTCTCGGACGACTACAACGCCGCCGCGCCGCCCAACAACGCGGACTTCATCGCGGTGGACTACAACCACGTCAGCGGATCGCCGGACTTCCTCCGCGTGATCCGGGAGAGCGGCGCCGGCACGCACCGCACCGAGTGGGAGCACGACGCCGACGTCCTCTCCGGCATCGCGCCGACCGCAACCTGGGACGCGGGTCACGTGGCCAAGGTGTGGGACGCGTATCTCACGGACGGCGTGCCCTACATGCTGCGCAGCTACAGCGGCGGCATCGACCAGGGGCTGTACGTCTTCCGCTCCGGCGACGGGGACTACTACAAGCAGCGGGCGGCGTTCGCCGGCGCCGCCAACTTCCGGCCGGCGTCCGAGGGCGAGTGGTTCACGTACACCGCCACCGAGTCCGACTGGCACGGCTTCGTGCAGATCGTGAACGACGAGTCCGACGGTTCCTACGCGAACTGGCTGGGCCGGAGGATCACGCTGACGAACGACGTGGCCGTGACCCACACGGACGAGGTGCAGTGGGGCACGGGCGTCGCGAACACGTCGTACTGGCACGTGTTCGGCGTGCGGCCCTCCGCCGGGCAGGGCGCCTCCATCTCGCTGTACGGCGACGACGGCTACACGATCACCACGCTGAAGGCCAGCGACCAGTCCGGCACGGGCGTGGTGAACTTCGTGGTCGGCGACTACAACCACACGCCCGCGGAGACCGTGTACCCGCGCGTGTGGCGCACGTCCGGCGCCGGGGCGCTCGACGTGGAGATGGAGGCCGGCACCGAGTCCCTGATCTGGCTCGGCGCGGGTCCGGTGGGCACCGTGCAGAGCTGGCCGGCGGGCGACGTCGTGGAGGTGTACGACGTGTTCCTCCCGGCGGGCACGAACGTGCACGTGCAGCTCAACACGCTGTCCGGCAGCCCGGATCTCGGCATGGCGCTGTTCAAGTCCAACGGCGCCGCGTACTACGCCACGCCGTCCGGCGCGGTGGACCAGTCCGACGTGAACGGTCCCGGCGGGAGCGAGGCGTTCGAGTACTTCTCGCCGGCGGCCGACTGGTACGGACTCGTCGTCTTCAACCAGAACGACAACGGCGGCACCTACGAGATCATCGTCGGCTCGCCGTCCGCGACGGACGCCGCGGTCGTGGCCGGCGCGGACGCGCTGGACCTGGCCACCTCGCCGAATCCGTTCCGCGAGGGGTCGGACTTCCGGTTCAGCGTCCCGCGCGAGGACCGCGTGAGCCTGTCCGTGTTCGATGCGGCCGGGCGCCTGGTGCGCTCGCTCGTGGACGACACGGTCGGCGCCGGCGCGCACACGTCCCGCTGGGACGGGCGCGATGACACCGGCCGGCGCGTCGCCACCGGCGTGTACTTCGCCCGGCTCTCCACTTCGGAGGGCGAGCGGATCCGGAAGGTGATCCGCGTGCAATAGGCGCGGGTCGTTCGTGCGCGAGGGCGCGGTCTCACGACGCGCCCGCGCAAGAGGCCGGCCGGGGTTCCGCCCCTGGCCGGCCTCGGCACGTCGCGGGCCGACGCTCAGCGCGCCGGCAACTCCGGGAACCCGGGCAGCGGCACGCCGGCGCCCCCGCCGTCGTCCCCGCCGCCGGACAGCGCGAGGACCGCCGCCGCCGCGGCCGCCCCGCCGACGAGTCCCAGGACCATCTTCTTCCGGTACCACGGCGTGCCCCCGCCGCCCGCCGCGGGCGGCGGCAGGTACGAGGCCGTCGCGGCGCGCTCCGCGGGCGGCGAAGCCGTCCCCGGCCGGATGCCCGCGTACGCCGGATCCCCGCACCCGGCGGCGCGAGCACGGTCCACGGACGCCACCTCCGCCTCCGTGAAGCGGGCGCCGTCCGGCTGCCAGCGCGGGTCGAGCCGGAGCGCCTCGCAGAACGCGTCCGCCGCCGCGCCGCCCTTGCCGCGCGCCTGCTCGCACCGGGCGCGCAGGATCCACGCGGTGAAGCGCGCGTCCGCGGGCAGCGTCCCCGCGTCCAGCAGGCGCGTGACCTTGTCGAGCGCGGTGGCCGTGTCGCCCACGAGGAAGTAGTCCTCGGCGCGCGTGAGCTCCTCGCGCGCGGCGTCCGCGGACGCCTCCGCCGGCGCGACGGCGGCGAGGAGCAGGGCCGCGACGATCGCGCGCGGCGCGGGAACCTTGAGCATGCGTGCCTCCTATCGGATGAGGACGAGCTTCGCGCGGTGCGCGAAGTCGCCGGCCCGGACCTGCACGAAGTAGACGCCGGACGCCACGCGCCGCCCGGACGCGTCGGCGGCGTTCCAGTCGAAGCGATGGATGCCGCGCGACACCGGACCGTCCAGCACGGTGGCGACGCGGCGACCCGTCACGTCGTGGATGGACACGCGCGCGTCGCCGGTCGGCGCCGGCACGCGCAGCTCGAACGACACCTTGCCGGAGGCCCGCGCCGGGTTCGGGAACGGCGCGGCGAACGCGAAGGCGGTGACGGAGGCGTCGGCCGCCGCGCGCAGCGCCTCCTGCTGCGCGTCCACGTAGTCCGGCGTGCCCGCGGTCAGCGTCCAGGTCCGTTCCGTCGCGGTGGAGGACACGTTCCCCGTCAGCGCGCCGCCGCCGGTGAGGTCCACGGCATCGCGGCCGTCCGCCGGGAGCGCGGTGAGGACCCAGCCGTCGGGAAGCGGCCGCTCCTCCGACAGCTCCACGCGGAACGGCACGCCGACCCGGTCCGTGCGCAGCCGCAGCGTCCACGACATGCCCGCCGGATCCGGCGCGCGCCAGTCGCTCAGGAGCGCCACGCCCTCCTCCGGCAGGAACGACACGATCGCGTGGGGACCCGGCGGCGCCGGCGCGTCCGCGAAGTCGAACGCGGCGTCCTTCGCGCCGGTGGCGCCCGGACGCACGCCGAAGCGGTTGCCTTCGTCCGTGAAGCCGCCGGCCTCCGCGCGGACGACGTACCCCCACGCGTCCGCCTCGTCCCCCGCCAGGGCGCCGGGATCCCCCGCCGCCGCCGGCCGCCGCGCCACGCCCGCGCCGAGCGGCGGGATCGCGATCGTCACCGGCGCCGCCGCGTCCAGGTACAGGAAGTACCCCGCCCCCGGCTCCAGCCGCGGCGACCCGTTCACGTACGCCGTCCCGTTCCATCCGATGAGGTTCGCGTCCACGCCCGGCGCGAGTGCGACGTCGGCGAAGTCCACGGGGAACGCGAAGGGGTTCGCGATCAGGTTGAAGCCCGGCGACAGCGTCCAGGCCGCATCCGCCGCGAGGGACGTGGAGCGCCCGGTCGCCGCGATCTGCGCGCCGTCCCGGCTGATCACCCAGAAGCCGCGCCCCGGCACGGCCGGCTGAGCCGCGCCCGGCTCGCGGAAGGCGCCGCTCGCCGGATCGTACGTGCCGTAGCGCCAGACCACGGGGTCGTACGCGCCGAGCTCGTCGAAGACCGCGAGCGGATCCGGGTTCTGCGCCGCGAACGGGACGCCGGCCAGCACGTACCCGCCCGCGGGGAGGGCGAAGGTGGGGTGGTTCGTCACCTGCACGGACAGGCTGGAGAGTCCGGCGGTCGGCGCGGACGGGGGCAGGCTGGACACGGTCACGCCGTCCGATGCTTCCACCCAGTACTGCACGCCGCGCACGTCGCAGGCGGCGGCCGGGATCTCCGCGCGCCACTCGCCGGTCGGTTCGTCCACCAGCGTCATCGGCACGGACGTGAACGCGGCCGCGCCGCCGGTGCGGTAGTGCAGCGTGGCGGAGACCACCTGCACGTCGTCCTCGAGGAACGCCACCACGGACGCGGCCTGCCCCGCCGTCGCCACGACGGCGGGCAGCACCCCGGACGGTCCGTCCGACGGAAGGGACGCGCGGAAGCCCGCCGCGCCCGACACGGTGGCGGCCGCGGCCGCGCCCACGATCCCGCCCACGGACGCCTCCGCCGCGAACGTGGCCGAGGAGGCGCTGCCGCCGCCGACCGCGAAGAACGTCTGGCCGCGGGCCGGCGCGAGGGGCGCGAGGGCCAGGAGCAGGCCGGCCGCGAGGGAGGCGATACGCATGACGCCCCCCTACTCGCCGATGGCCACGGCTTCGCGGCCGGGCTCGTTCGCGGTCACGGTGCCGTAGCTGGTCGGGACGAAGATGAGGTTGAGGTTCGAGTCCGTGATCACGTTGCCGAAGCCGTCCTGGGACTCCGCCACGAGGTAGAAGGTGCGAGCGCCGGCGGCCACGGAGTACACGTCCGTCGCGCAGAGGGAGGTCCGGTAGAAGCCCGGTGCCGCGGAGAGCGGCAGCAGGAAGCGCACGAGGTTGCCGCCGTCGTGCGTGGCCGACGTGGCCGAGATGCTCAGAAGAACCTCCGTGTCGTCGGCCGGGGGCGCGTGGAGAAGATCCGCGCTCACGGTCCCGGTGGCGATGATGTAGCCGGAGGCCGGCACCGTGATCGTGCGGCTGACCACGTTGACCGGCGTTCCGAGCGCGAGCGCGTGGTCGGTGTCCGAGCTGACGGAGGCCACGCCCGGCTCGTCGGAGATCTTCGCGGCATCCACGGCGTTCGTCGCCAGCTCGCTCGACCCCACGGCACCGGCGGCGATCTGGTTCGCCCCCACCGAGTTCGTGGCGAGATCCAGGGACGAGATGCCGCCGTCCACGATCTCGGAAGTGCCCACGGCGCCCGTGGCGATCTCGCTGGCGCCCACGGCATCCGGCGCGATCTGTGTCGCGGTCACCGAGTTCGCGCCGAGATCCGCCGAGGTGATGCTGCCGTCCGCGATCTCGGAGCCGGCGACCGCCGCGGTGGCGATCTGCGCCGCGTTCACGGCGTCGTTCGCGATCTTCGTCGAGGTGACCGCGCCGTTCGCCAGCGCGGCCGTGTCCACGGACCCCGTCGCCACCGACGCGGCGCGCAGCGCGTACCCCGCGCTGCCCACGCGGAATCGCGGCGCCAGCGTCTCCCCGCCGACAACCAGTTCGAGGAAGCGGTCGCCCGTGGTGAAGTCCGCCGTGTTCACGGGGACCGGCGTGTCCCCGTCGCCGAGGAACAGCGTGACGATGCCGTTGACCGGCGTGACCGTGTGCGTCTCGGGACCCCAGACGGCACTGCCGCCGGAGGCCGTGGTGAAGAGCCGCGCCACGACCGCGGTCCCGGCCGCGACCGGCGCGCCGCTGCCGTCCACGAGGCGGGCCTGGAACGGGAGCACGCCGGGGACCTGCGCGCCGGCCGGCCCGGCGGCCCCGAGGGCGCCGAGAGCGGCCAGCACGCCGAGGACGGCGGCGGAGACGAGGGAACGCGCGCGGACGGCGACGGGGGATCGCGACATCGAGGGAGCCTCCTGACGGTGGGCGGTTGCGGCCGGTCCGATCCGGTCCTACCGCATCCACGACGTCCGGGCCCGGGACCCGACAGG
>CAYYFX010000112.1:0-12252 GCA_964471155.1 uncultured Gemmatimonadota bacterium
CTCGAGGAAGAGACTCCTACATCAGCCCCTCACCCACAAGAAACCCGGAAGGACCCTTTTTTTTCGCCCCGGCTTCCCGGGCGTCGCGGGAACGGCCGTGCGGGCCGCGGGCGCGGGGGCGCGGCGTCCAGCGGCCAGTGGACCGGCGGCCGGGGAGCGTGACCGCGGCGGGGGCCCGCGCTGTCCGCGCGGGCGCCTCGCGGTAGCTTGCGCACAGGGCCGGGATCGGCGGGACTGCGGGCGTCGCGTTGACGCGTGTTCGGCGCGGGCCGTATCCTCGCGAGCCCTGTCGAGTCGCACCGGCCGCCGCACATGCGGCCAAACCCGCGCTTCCGAGGAGGCTCCCGTGAAACCCTTCGCGCCCAACGATCACCGCAACGTCGCCCTCGTCGGTCACGGTGGGGCGGGGAAGACGTCGTTGGCCGAGGCGCTCCTCTTCCGCGCGAAGGCGGTGCCGCGGTTGGGCTCGGTGGCGGATGGGTCCTCCTCCCTGGACTACCTCCCGGAGGAGCAGCGGCGGAAGGGCACGGTCTCGCTGGCGATCGCCACGTTCGAGCACGCCGGCAAGCGGATCACGCTGATCGACACCCCGGGCTTCCCGGACTTCGAGGCGGAACTGGTGGCCGGCCTGCACGCGGCCAGCTCGGCGCTGCTCGTGGTGTCCGCGGAGTCGGGCGTGGGGGTGGGCGCGGAACTCGCATGGAAGCGGATCCGGGCCCTGGGCATGCCGGCCGCCATCGTGATCAACGGGATGGACAAGGAGCACGCGGACGCGGAGAAGGCGTTCGCGTCCGTCCGCGCGAAGATCGGCAAGGCCGCCGTGGCCATGCAGATCCCCATGGGCTCGGGCGCCAGCTTCACCGGCGAGATCGACGTCCTGCGCAACCAGGCGCTCACGTTCAAGGCCGAGGGGGCGGACAAGGGGCCGGTCCCGCCCCAGTACCAGGACGCCGTGGCCGCCGCGCGCGCCAGCCTCATGGAGAACGCGGCGGAGACGTCCGAGGAGCTCATGAGCAAGTACTTCGACGCCGGCGAGCTCTCCCAGGAGGAGATGGTCCGCGGGTTCCACGAGGGCGTGGCCCACGCGGAGATCTTCCCGGTGTTCTACACGTCGGCGGTGGCGGGGCGCGGGCTCGGCCAGATCCTGGACGGCATCGCGGACCTCATGCCCGGACCGGCGGACCGGCCCGACGCGCACGGGGTGCATCCGGACACCGGCGAGGCGCAGACGCGCGCCCCGCGGGAGGACGCGCCGCTCGCGGCCCAGGTGTTCAAGACGGCGTCCGAGCCGCACGTCGGCGAGCTGTTCTACGTGAAGGTGATCTCGGGCGTCCTGCGCGCCGGGGCCGAGGTCTGGAACGGGACCAAGGGGGACAGCGAGAAGGTCTCGCAGCTGTTCTTCGCGGTCGGCAAGAACCGCAAGGACACGGACGCGCTCGTGGCCGGGGACATCGGCGTCGCGGTCAAGCTGCGCGTGTCCCGCACGAACGACACGCTGTGCGACAAGGCCGCGCCGATCCGCCTGGATCCCATCCAGTTCCCGCCCGCCGTGATCGACTTCGCCATCCGCACGACGAAGGCCGGCGAGGAGGACAAGATGGGCACGGGCCTCGGCCGGCTGCAGCACGAGGATCCGTCGTTCCACTACCGCCACGATGACGAGACGCACGAGTCCATCGTGTCCGGCATGGGGGAGACGCACCTCGACCTCATGGTCCAGCGCCTCAAGGAGCGGTTCAACGTGGAGGTGGAGCTGTCGCCGCCGCGGATCCCGTTCCGCGAGACCATCCGCGGCAAGGCCGAGGTGCACGCGCGCCACAAGAAGCAGACCGGCGGCCGCGGGCAGTTCGCCGACGTGCACGTGCGCCTGGAGCCGCTGCCGGAGGGGCAGGGCTTCGAGTTCGCCGACGAGATCGTGGGCGGCGTGGTCCCGGGCCGCTTCGTGCCCGCCGTGGAGAAGGGCATCCGCGAGGCCATGGTGAAGGGCGCGATCGCGGGCTACCCGATGGTGGACTTCAAGGCCAGCCTGTTCGACGGGAGCTACCACACCGTGGACTCGTCCGAGGCCGCGTTCAAGATCGCGGGCGGGATGGCGTTCCGGCAGGCCGCGCAGCAGGCGCGTCCGACCATCCTGGAGCCGTACATGGTCGTGAAGGTCACGGCGCCGAAGGACTACCTCGGCGACATCATGGGGGATCTCAGCTCGCGGCGCGGCCGCATCCAGGGCACGGAGGCCGTGGACGACGACCAGGTCGTCACCGCGCAGGTCCCGATGTCCGAGATGCGGCGTTACGCCATGGACCTGCGGCAGATGACGCAGGGTCGCGGCACGTTCGAGCGGCAGTACTCGCACTACGAGGAGGTGCCGCGCGACGTGCTCGACAAGCTGATCGCCGAGGGCCGCGTGGCGCAGGAGGAGGTCGCGTAGGTCGTGTCCGGCCACTCCAAGTGGAGCACGATCAAGCGCAAGAAGGCGGCCACGGATGCGGCGCGCGGGAAGGTGTTCACGCGCCTCACGCGGGAGATCATCGCGGCGGCGCGCGCCGGCGGCGGCGATCCCGCGGGCAACGCCCGGCTCCGCACCGCCATCCAGGCGGCCAAGGCCGGCAACATGCCGAACGCGAACATCGACCGCGCCGTGAAGCGCGGGACCGGGGAGCTGGAGGGCGCGACCTACGAGGAGATCGCGCTCGAGGGCTACGGGCCGGGCGGCGTGGCGTTGTACATCGAGGTGCTGACCGACAACCGGAACCGCACGGTGGCCGACGTGCGGCACCTGCTCACCCGCCACGGCGGGTCCATGGGCGAGGCCGGGTCGGTGGCCTGGATGTTCACCCCGAAGGGGAGCCTCACGGTCGGTGCCGCGGGACGGAGCGAGGAGCTGCTGATGGAGGTCGCCGCGAACGCGGGCGCGGAGGACCTGTCGCTCGAGGAGGACGCCGCCTCGGTGGTCACGGCGCCCGGGGAGCTCTTCGCGGTGAAGGAGTCGCTGGAGGCGGCCGGGCTGGCCGTGGAGTCCGCGCAGCTCGTGCGCATCCCGCAGAGCACCGTGCACCTGGAGGGCCGGGACGCGGAGCAGCTGCTGAAGCTGCTGGATGCGCTCGAGGAGCACGACGACGTGCAGCATGTCTCGGCGAACTTCGACATTCCCGAGGCGATCCTGCAGGCGCACGGGAGCTGAGGAGCGGCATGCGCGTTCTCGGGTTGGACCCGTCCTCGGTGGCGACGGGCTGGGGGATCGTGGACGGCGACGCCCGCGCGGCGCGTGCCGTGGACTGGGGCGTGTTCCGCGCGTCGCCGCGCGCGCCGGTGCCGGAGCGGCTGGCCGCCATCCACGGGGAGCTGGCCGCGGTCCTGGCCCGCTTCACGCTGGACGCGGTGGTGCTGGAGTCGGCGTTCGTGTACCGCAACGCGCGCACCGCGATGGCGCTGGGGGAGGTGCGCGGCGTGGTCCTGCTGGCCGCGGCCACCGCGGGGCCGGCGATCGTGGAGTACTCCGCGTCCGAGATCAAGCGCGCCGCCGTGGGCTACGGCGCCGCGGACAAGGAGCAGGTGGCGCGCATGATGGAGCGCGTGCTGGGCGCCTCCGCGCTGCCGCCGGACGCCGCGGACGCGCTCGCCGCCGCGTGGTGCCACCTGTCGCGCGCGGCGCGCCCGGTCAGCCGCATCCCCGCGCGATGATCCACCACATCGAGGGCATCCTGGAGGGGAAGTTCCCCGGACGCCTCGTGCTCGACGTCGGCGGCGTGGGCTTCGAGGTGCACGTGACCGAGGCCACCTGGCGCGAGGCGGGCATCGCGGGTACGCGCGTGCGCCTGCTCACGCACGCGGTGATCCGCGAGGACGCGTGGACGCTGTACGGCTTCCGGCGCGAGGACGACCGCGGCCTGTTCCGGCTCCTGCTGGAGGTGCAGGGCGTGGGACCGAAGGTGGCGCTGGCCGTGATGTCCGGCCTTCCGCCGGACCGGCTGCGCGGCGCGATCGCGGACGCGGACGTGGCGACGCTGACGCGCGTGCCCGGCGTGGGGAAGAAGACGGCGCAGCGCATGGTCGTGGACCTGAAGGACAAGCTGGCGGCGTTCGCCGGCGCGGCGGCCGGCGAGGCGGTCCCCGCGGACGCGGAGGGGGACGATGCCGTGGACGCGCTCGTCGCGCTCGGATACCCTCGCTCCGTCGCGCGCGAGGCGGTGCGCGGGGCGCGGGCCGAGCACGCCGGCGCCGCCGTGGACATCGTCCTGCGCGACGCGCTCCGCCGCCTCTAGGCTCCGCACGAAGGGACACCCGTGGATCAACGGCGCGAAACGGATCCCGCCTCGGCCCCCGCCGAGCGCGAGTGGGACCGGAGCCTCCGCCCGGAGCGGCTCGCGGACTTCGTGGGCCAGCCGCACCTGCGCGAGTCGCTGCAGATCTTCCTGGAGGCGGCGCGCGGGCGCGGCGAGCCGCTGGACCACGTGCTGCTCGTCGGGCCGCCGGGGCTGGGCAAGACCACGCTCGCGTGCATCCTCGCGCGCGAGATGGGCGTGGAGGCGCGCATCACGTCGGGGCCCGTGCTGGAGCGGCCGGGGGACCTGGCCGGCGTCCTCACGAACCTCGAGGAGCGCGAGGTCCTGTTCATCGACGAGATCCACCGGCTGAGCCGCGTCGTGGAGGAGTATATCTATCCCGCGATGGAGGACTTCCGGCTGGACATCATGCTGGACAAGGGGCCGGCGGCGCGATCGCTCCGTCTGTCGCTGGCGCGCTTCACGCTCATCGGCGCCACGACGCGCGCCGGGATGATGACCAGCCCGCTCCGGTCCCGCTTCGGGTTCGTGGCCCGGCTGGACTTCTATCCGGCGGAGGATCTGGTGGCCATCCTGCAGCGGTCGGCCGCGGTGATCGGCGCGCAGCTCACGGCGGAGGGCGCGATGGAGATCGCGCGGCGCTCCCGCGGCACGCCGCGCATCGCGAACCGGCTGCTGCGCCGCGTGCGGGACTTCGCGGAGGTGCGCGCGCGCGGCGTCGTGGACCGGGACGTGGCGTCGGACGCCCTGGACCTCCTCGCGGTGGACGGGTGCGGGCTGGACGAGATGGACCTCCGCATCCTCGGCACCATCCTCGGGAAGTTCGACGGCGGGCCCGTGGGGCTGAACACCGTGGCCGCCGCGGTGGGCGAGGAGGCGGAGACGCTGGAGGAGATCTACGAGCCGTACCTCGTGAAGGAGGGCTTCCTCGCGCGCACGCCGCGGGGGCGCATCGTCACGGATCGCGCGGCCGATCACCTCGGGCTGCCCCGTCCCCGGCGCCAGGCCGCGGCCGCCGCGGGGGACCTGTTCGCGTCGTGACCGGCGGACGCGCCACCCGCGGGCCCGCCACCTTCCCGGCCCGCGGCCCCGCCGGCGTCCCGTCCCGGTGCCCCGCCGGCGTCCCGGCCGTCCGCCCGTGACTTCCGCCCCGTCGCCCGTCGTGCGCGCCGCCGACTTCGACTACGAGCTTCCCGAAGGGCTCATCGCGCAGGAGCCCGCGCCGCGCCGCACGGACGCGCGCCTGCTGCACCTGCCCGCGTCCGGACCGCCGGTGCATCGGGCGTTCCGCGACCTCCCGTCCCTGCTGCGGGCGGGCGACCTGCTCGTGCTGAACGAGACGCGCGTGATCGCCGCGCGCGTGGAGGCCCACCGCGAATCGGGCGGCGCCGTGGAGGTCTTCCTCGTGCGGCGCGAGGGGGACGGCTGGCGCGCGCTGCTGCGTCCCGCGCGACGCATCCGGCCCGGCGAGCGGCTGCACGGCGCGGGCGGCGCGTTCGCGCTCGTCGTGCAGGCGGTGGCGCCGGACGGCGCCGCGGTGCGCGTGGAGGGCGTCGCCGCGGACGAGCTGCCGGAGCGCTTCGGCCACGTGCCGCTCCCGCCGTACATCCGCCGCGCGGACGCGCCGGCGGATCGCGAACGCTACCAGACGGTGTTCGCGCGGGTGCCGGGCGCCGTGGCCGCGCCGACCGCGGGGCTGCACTTCGACGAGGCGACGCTGGCGGCCGTGGCCGCGGCGGGCGCGACGGTCGCGCGCCTCGTGCTGCACGTGGGACCGGGCACGTTCCGCCCGCTGCCGGACGGCGACCTGGCCGGGCACGTGCTCGACGCGGAGCGCCACGAGATCCCCCCGGCCGCGGCCGCGGCGGTGCGCGCCGCGCGCGCCGCCGGGGGGCGCGTGATCGCGGTGGGGACCACGGTCGTGCGCTCGCTGGAGTCGTGGGCCGCCGCGGGCGCGCCGCCGGACGGGGCGTCCGGCGAGACACGGCTGTTCATCCGCCCGCCATTCGACTTCCGCGCCACCGACGCCCTGCTGACGAACTTCCACCTGCCGCGCTCGTCGCTGCTGTGCCTGGTGGCCGCATTCTCCGGGAAGGACCGGATCCTCGCCGCGTACCGGGAGGCCGTGACGGCGCGGTACCGCTTCTACTCGTACGGCGACGCCACCTTCCTGGAGCGGGGGACGCCGTGAGCTTCGCCTTCCGCGTGGTCGCCACGGACGGTCCGGCACGCGCGGGCGTGCTGGAGACGCCGCACGGCGCGATCCCCACGCCCATCTTCATGCCGGTGGGCACGCGCGGCTCGGTCAAGGCGCTGTCCGTGGCGGATCTGCGCGCCTGCGGGGCGCACATCATCCTGGGCAACACGTACCACCTGTACCTGCGGCCGGGGGAGGACGTGGTGCGGAACGCCGGCGGCCTCGCCGCGTTCAACGGCTGGCGGGGCCCCACGCTCACCGACTCGGGCGGCTTCCAGGTCGTGAGCCTGGCGAAGCTCGCGTCCATCGACGACGACGGCGTGACGTTCCGCTCGCACCTGGACGGTTCGGCGCACCGCTTCACGCCGGAGTCCGTGGTGCGCGTGCAGCGCGGCCTCGCGGCGGACGTGATGATGCCCCTGGACTGCCCGCCGGCCCCGGGGCTGGGCGAGGACGAGTCGCGCCGCGCCGACGCGCGCACGCTGGCCTGGCTGGACCGGACGCGCGCCGAGTTCGCGCGCACGGAGGGGACGTCGGCGTCGGGGCGGACGCAGGCGCTCTTCGGGATCGCCCAGGGCGGGTTCTCGGCGGCCGCCCGGCGGGAGTCCGCGGCCGCCCTTGTGGACCGGGAACTGCCCGGATATGCTGTCGGCGGACTGTCCATCGGGGAGTCGCGGGAAACGACGCGGGAGATGCTGCAGGCGTCGCTCGACGTGCTGCCGGCGGCGAAGCCCAGGTACCTCATGGGCATGGGCACGCCGGAGGATCTCGTGGACGGGATCGCGCGCGGCGTGGACATGTTCGACTGCGTGCTCCCCACGCGCAACGCGCGCAACGGACAGGCCCTGACGTGGCGCGGGCCGGTGAACCTGCGGCTCGCGCGCCACGAGCGGGATTTCGGGCCCATCGACCCGGAGTGCCGCTGCGAGGCCTGCGCCGGGTACACGCGCGCGTACGTCCGGCATCTCCAGAAGTGCGGGGAGATCCTGGGTGCGCGTCTGGTGAGCCTGCACAACGTGCACTTCTTCCTGGAGCTCGTGCGGACGCTCCGGGAGGCCATCCTGCGGGGAGAGTTCGCGCGCGTGCGCGCGGGCATCCTCGCGAAGCTGACGGAAGGGGAAGTCGATCGATGATGCTCTCCCTCGCGGTCGGGACCACGCCGGCCTCCGGCGCGGCGCAGCCCTCCGCGTTCTCGTATCTCGTCCCGCTCCTGGCCATCCTGTTCATCTACTACTTCATCCTGCTGCGCCCGCAGCAGAAGGAGAGCCAGCGGCACAAGAAGCTCCTGGAATCCCTGAAGAAGGGCGACGAGGTCATCACGGACTCCGGGCTGGTGGGGACGGTGGTGGCCGTGCAGGACGAGTTCGTCGTGCTCAAGGCCGGGGAGAACACGAAGCTGAAGTTCCTGAAGTCGAAGGTCTGGAGCCGCCTGAGCACCCTCGACGCCGCGAAGGACGCCGGCGACAAGGCGAAGAGCCCGTCGTGATCCGGAAGATCCGCGTCTTCGGCGACCCCGTCCTGCGCGCGAAGGCCGCGCCGTCCGGCGGCGTGGACGAGGACGTGCGCGCGCTGGCGGCGGACCTGCTGGACACGCTGGCCTCCGCCGACGGCGTGGGACTCGCGGCGCCGCAGATCGGCGTGGGCCGGCGCGTGATCGCCGTGCACCCGCCGCCGGTGGACGGCGACGGGGAGCGGCCCGAGCCGTCGGTGTACGTGGACCCGGAGATCGTCGAGCGCGGCGGCGGGCACGAGACCGCGGAGGAGGGCTGCCTGTCCATCCCGGGCGTGTACGAGGACGTGAAGCGGGACCGGCGCATCCGGATCCGCGCGCTGGACCTGGACGGGCGCCCCCTGGACTTCGACGCCGAGGGCATGGTGGCGCGCATCTTCCAGCACGAGATCGACCACCTGGACGGCGTGCTGTTCGTGGACCGGGTGGGGCCGATGCGGCGCGCGCTCCTGAAGAAGAAGCTGCGCTCGCTGCAGGAGTAGGCGGGCGCCGTGCGCGTCGTCTTCTGCGGCACGCCGGAGATCGCGGTCCCGTCGCTGCGCGCCACGGTCGCGGCGGCGGAGGTGCCGGCGGTGCTGACGCAGCCGGACCGGCCCGCCGGGCGCGGGCTGAAGCCGCGGCCGAGTCCGGTGAAGGCGGCGGCGGAGGCGCTGGGCCTTCGCGTGCTGGATCCCCCGAAGCCGAAGCACGTCCGCGCCGAGCTCGAGGCGATGCGGCCGGATGCGATCGTCGTGGTGGCGTACGGGCACATCTTCCGCCCGTGGCTGCTCGCGCTGCCGCCGCTCGGGTGCGTGAACGTGCACTTCTCGCTGCTGCCGCGGCACCGCGGCGCGGCGCCGGTGGCGTGGGCGATCCTGGAGGGCGACGCGGAGAGCGGCGTGAGCACGATGCGACTGGATGCGGGCGTGGACACCGGCCCCGTGTACCTGCAGGAGCGCGTGCCGCTGGCGGCCGACGAGACCCAGGCCACGCTGGCGGCTCGGCTGGCGGAGGCGGGCGCGGCGCTGCTCGCGCGCACGCTGCGGGGGATCGCCGACGGGACCCTGCCGGCGTCGCCGCAGCCGGACGAGGGCGCCACGCACGCGCGGATGCTGACGGCGGAGGACGGGCGGCTGGACTGGTCGCGGCCGGCGGAGGAGCTGGAGCGGCGGGTGCGCGGCCTGGCCCCGTGGCCCGGCACGTTCACCACGTTCCGGGGCAAGGTGCTCAAGGTGCGCGCGGCGCGCGTGGCCGGCGGCGCGGGCGCGCCCGGAAGCGTGCGCGAGGAGGACGGCACGCTGCGGGTCGGCACGGGACACGGGTGGCTGGAGCTCGTCACGGTGCAGCCGGAGGGGAAGCCGGCGATGGAGGCGACGGCGTGGGCGCGCGGCGCGCGACTCGCCCCGGGCGAGATGTTGGGATCGTGAGTGCGGGCAACGCGCCGCGGGAGGCCGCGTTGTCCGTGTTCCTGGCGTGGGACGCGGGGCGCGAGACGGCGGATGCGCTGCTCGGGCCGCGCCTCGCGAAGCTGGCCGGCCGGGACCGGGACCTCGCCGCGGAGCTCGTGCGCGGCGTGTTCCGCTGGCGCGGGCGGCTGGACTGGCAGCTCGCGCAGTTCCTGTCGCGGCCGCTGGAAGCGCTCGATCCGCCGCTCCTCTGGATCCTGCGGCTCGGGCTGTACCAGCTGGATCGGCTGGACCGCGTGCCCGCGCACGCCGCGGTGAACACCACGGTGGAGCTGGCGAAGCGTCGGGTCGGCCCGGGCGCGGCCGGGTTCGCGAACGCGGTGATGCGGCGCGCGGCACGCGAGCTCGCGGGCCTGGTGGAGCCGGATGCCGCGGAGGATCCGCTGGGGCACCTGGAGGCGCGAACCAGTCATCCGCGCTGGCTGCTGGAGCGGTGGCTCGCGCGGCGCGGGTTCGCCGGCACGCTGAAGCTGGCGGCGTCCGGGAACCGGAAGCCCTCCTTGACGCTGCGGGTGGTGTCCGACAGAGTCGACGCCGCCGATCTGCTGGGCGACCTGCGCGGCCGCGGCATCGACGCGCGCCCGGGGACCATCCTCCCGGACACGGTCGTGCTGGAGGACGGCTGGCATCCGGCGGTGCGGGACGCGCTGGACGCGGGCCTGTGCGTGGTCCAGGACGAGGCGGCCGGGCTGGTCGCGCACGTGGCGCGGCCCACGCGCGGGGCGCGCGTGCTGGACGTGTGCGCGGGCGTCGGCGGGAAGGCGCTGCACTTCGCCGAGCTGTGCGGCGGGGCGAGCGTGGTCGCGTGCGACCTGTCGGCGCGCCGGCTGCGGACCCTCGCGGACGCGGCGAGGCGGACCGGCGCGGGCCCGGTCCGCTGCGTGGCGGCGGACGGGCGGCGGCCGGCGGTGCGCGGGGGCTTCGCCCGCGTGCTGGTGGACGCGCCGTGCACGAACACCGGCGTGCTCGCGCGGCGCGCGGACGCCCGGTGGCGGCGCACGGCGGCGGACGTGCCGCGGCTCGCGGCGCTGCAGGGAGAGCTGCTGGACGCGTCGCGCGCGATGGCGGGGCCGGGGGGGCTGCTCGTGTATTCCACGTGCTCGCTGGAACCCGAGGAGAACGAGGACGTCGTGCGGGACTACCTCGCGCGGCATCGCGCGGACGCGCTCGTGCCCGCGGACGATCTGCTGCCCCCGGAACTGCTGTCGGGAGGATGCCTGCGCACCGATCCCGCCGAGCACGCGATGGACGGGGCGTTCGCCGCGGCGATCCGGGTCGGCGGCGGCGCGCTGCGGGTGCTGTCGTGAGGCGCGCGCTGGAGCTGCTCGGCGTGGCCGTGCTCGCGTTCGTCTCGGGCGTGGCGCTCGTGCACCTGGGCATGCTGCTGTTCGTGCGCACGGGTGGGCAGACGCAGGTGCCGGATGTGGTGGGACAGGATCTCGCGGTGGCGCGCGCGGCGCTGGAGCAGGCCGGGTTCACCGGCGTGGAGGCGCGGGAAGCGAACTCCTCCGACTTCGCCGCCGGGCGCGTCTCCGAGCAGCGCCCGGACGGCGGCACGCTCCTGCGGCGTGGACGCAAGGTATGGCTGACCGTCTCGCTCGGCCCGCGTCGTGCCACCGCGCCGCGCGTGGCGGGGCTGTCCATCCGCCAGGCGAGCATCGCGCTGCAGGACGAGCAGCTGGAGAGCGGGGACATCGCGCGCGCGCACCATCCGGAGGTGCCGCGGGGACACGTGATCGCCCAGGATCCGCCCGCGGGTCAGTCGCTGTCGGAGGGTCAGCGCGTCGATCTCCTCCTGAGTCTCGGACCGGCGCCGACGGAGTGGGTCCTGCCGGACCTCACCGGCCGCCCCGCGATGGAAGCGGAGATCCGGCTCGAGCGGGCGGGGCTCCGCGTGGGCGATCGCACCGTGGTCCTGGATCCGGCGGCCCCCGCGGGAACGGTCGTCGAGCAGGACCCCCCGGCGGGGAGCCGCGTGGCCGCCGGGCAGCGCGTGGACCTCGTGGTGGCGTCCCGGCGCTGAGGGTGGTCGTCCGCTCCGGCGCGTGTTACATTGCCGGCCGAACGGGAGGTGCGGTGATGCATCGGATCCGGGTGGCACCGTCGCTGTTGTCCGCGGATTTCGCGGCGCTGGAGCGCGAGGTCCGGCGGGTGGAGGAGGCCGGCGCGGACCTCCTGCACCTCGATGTCATGGATGGGCGCTTCGTCCCGAACATCAGCTTCGGACCCGTCGTGGTGCGGGCGGTGCGCCGCGTGACCCGGCTTCCGCTCGACGTGCACCTGATGATCGAGGACCCGATCCGCTACGTGGATGCGTTCGCCGACGCGGGCGCGGACGGGCTGACCGTGCACGTGGAGGCCTGCGAGGACGTCCGCGCCACGCTGGACGCCATCCGGGAACGGGATCTGAAGGCGGGGCTCACGCTCCGGCCGCGCACGCCGTTCCTGGACGTCGAGCCGTTCCTCGAGTCCCTGGACCTCCTCCTCGTGATGACGGTGGAACCGGGGTTCGGAGGGCAGGACTACCTGCGGGACCAGGAGGCGAAGCTGACCCGCGCCCGCGAACTCCGGCGGGCGGCCGGCCACGGCTACGTCATCGAGGTGGACGGGGGCATCCAGCCCGCCACCGCCCGCCGCGCCGTGGACGCCGGCGCCGAGATCCTGGTCACCGGCTCGGCCCTCTTCGCCGCCCCGGACCTGCCGGCCTACATCCGGGACCTGAAGTCCCTGGAGCCCGCCCGGACCGGCTGACCTCCCCGCCCGTCCCCCCAGCGACGAACGCCGGCGGGAGGCTCCACGGCGGGGCCGGGGGACGAG
>CAYYFX010000113.1:0-12105 GCA_964471155.1 uncultured Gemmatimonadota bacterium
GGCGCGACGTGGGCCTCCGCCATCCGTGGCTCCGGCCCCTCCGCGACGCCGCCGACGCAAGGGCCCCGGCCGCCCCGGGAAGCCCGCACCACCTCCGGGATGCGCCGTTTGTTACCAGGCGAGGATGGGCGGCGCGGTCTCGTGCCGCTCGCACTCCGGCGAGTACAGGTAGCCGAGCAGGGCGTTCTTCCCCACCATCGCGGCGCCCCGCCCCGGGAACGTGTGGTACGAACGGGACACCGCACCCGTGTGCTTGAGGTGCCGGTAGATCCGGTACGGCGAGTTCAGGCCGATCGGGTCGATGCGCACGTCCAGTCCGGCGCCCAGCGCGGAGGCGGCCTGCTGGCTGCAAACGCCGCTCGAGCCGTAGTCCGCGTCCGCCAGATCCGACTCCACGATGTACTCGCGCATGGCGGTGGCGTCGGCGCGCGCGGCGTCCAGCTCCTGGATGATCACCGGCCGGTGCGTGTTCGCCGCGAGGTAGTCCTTCACGGGGATCTGCAGCCAGGCGCTTCCGCCGGGCACGAGCCACGCGCCGGAGACGCGTTCGAACGTGTACACGTACCCGTCGAGCGCGAGCGCGGAGTGGCCGGGACCCACCCCGGCGAAGTTCGTGACGCAGGTGAGCAGCGCGGCGCGCCGGCACACGATGCACTGGGCCTTCACGGACGGCATGTCCCCCTCCTCCTTCCCGCGGGTCGCGGGCGTGTGGAAGGAAGACGCGCCGAACCGGCGCGAAACCGGACATCCGCGGACGCGGGTCAGTCCGTCGGCGTGTCCCGGGCGGCGGCGGCCAGGCGTGCGAAGAGGCGCGCGGTGGTGAGCAGGTCCACGCGTCCGTGGTGCAGCACCGGGGCGAGCTGCGCCGGGTCCCGCGTGGCGATGAAGCGGTGGAAGCGCTCCGGCACCTCGTGGCTGGGGACGTCGCCAACGCGCGTGAAGCCCACGACGCGCCGCTCCAGCGTGGTGAGGCGGCAGTTCTCGAAGCGGCCCTTCCAGTGCCGGCGCGCGGGGTGCAGGATGTCCACGTGCGCGAGGCGCGCGGTCACGTCGTCCGGCACGCGGTGCACGATGCAGCGCTCCCGCAGGCACGGCACGTCGTAGGACTTGCCGTTGAACGTGACGAGCAGGCGGCGCGGCGCGAGGGCCGCGAGCGTGGCCGCCACGAGCGGGCCCTCCGCCGGGTAGTCCGTGGCCACGATCTGCCGCGTGACCAGCTCCCCGTCCTCCACGTGCAGGAGCCCCGCGAGCAGCACGGGACATCCCCAGAAGCCGGTGGTCTCCAGGTCCAGGACGGCGAGGTCCTCCAGCGTGAGGCCGCGCGCGGGGCGCAGCCCCTTCGGCAGCTCCTCGGCCGCCGTGGCCGCGAGCGTGGCGAGCGCGTCCCGCAACTCCGCGGCGAGATCCACGCCGGGGAGCAGCTCGCCCGCGTGACGCCGCACGTCCAGGAGACCGTCCGGTCCCGGCTCGGCGCCGGCCACCGGCGGGGCGACTGCCGTGGTCGGCCCCGATGCGGAACAAGGGAAGCCGGATTCCCCGCCGGGACGCAAGCCGGGCGAGGGCCGCGCGGCATGCGCCGGCAGGCGCGCCGCGGCTCGCGCACGCACGATGGCGCGGATGCCTTCCGTGAGGCCCGACGTCGGCGTCACGACGTCGCGACTCCCGCACGCTCCGGCAGGGTGGCGCCGGCCGCGAGCGCGCCGGTCGCGGGCGCGCACACGACGCCCTCCAGGATGATGCGCGCCGCCTCCTTGTCCGGGATGGGCCATGCGCCGCCGACTTCCGGATCCTGGTGCTGTGCGGGACGGAGCACCGGCAAGCCCACGCACGACGGGCATCCCCCCTCGCACGGGCACTCCGCCACGAGCGCGTGCGCGGCCGCGAACACGTCGGCCGGACGGCGGAACGCGTGCTCCACGAAGCCGAGCCCGCCGGGATGCCGGTCGTACAGGAAGACCGCGGCCTTCCCCAGGTTCCGGCTGTCCACCACGCCGCCGATGTCCGAGCGGTCGCACATGGCCCACAGCGGGAGCACGCTGATCAGCAGGTTCCGCAGCCCGGCCAGCCCCTCGGTGGGGTTCTTCCCGGCGCGCTTCACGGCCGCGCGCACCGCATCCGGCAGCACGAACCAGAAGGTGACCGTGTCGATCGTCTGCTTCGGCAGGTCCAGGTTGCCCCAGCCGATGGAGTCCACCGACATGAACTTGATCTTCTTGAAGAACGACGTGAACCACGTGACCGACGCGTCCCCCAGCCCCGTGTCCGCGCCGCCGAACGCGCCGGTCTCGCGCGTGCCGTTCAGGAGGAGATGCTGCTCCACGACCGGCGTGGTGTAGTAGTCCACCTCGCGGCGCTCCACGTACGCGGTCTTCCCTTCCAGGTCCAGGTGCCGCACCACGAAGGTTTCGCCCTCGTGCAGGTACACTGCCTCCGGGTACAACAGCTCCAGGGCCGAGATGGCGTCCACGTTCCCCATCACGCGCGCGTCCCCGCGCGCGGGCGCGTCGAACGCGGGCCCCGTGCGCGGGCGGAAGGCCGACGCGTCGTCCGTGTCCTTCGCCACCTCCACGATGGTGTAGGTGTCCTGGGACATGTGCCTCAGTCCCACGGCGCGCGAGGGGAAGTCCGTGTTCGCCCAGTAGCTCAGGCCGTCCACGCGGCGGGTGCGGCCCGCGTCGTCCAGGAGGCGCACCAGGTCCCGCGCCGTCTCCCCGAAGTCCTGCACGTCCGACGGGGACAGCGGCAGCTCGAACGCCGCGCACTCCAGGTGGCCGGAGAGGATGTACGGGTTCTCCGGGTCGATGACGGCGCTCTCCGGCGTCTGCGCGAACAGCCACGACGGGTGCCGCGCGAGGTACTGGTCCACCGGGTCGTTCCCGGCCACGAAGAACGTGACCGCCTCCTCCCGCCCGCGCCCGGAGCGTCCCGCCTGCTGGTGCAACGACGCGATGGTGCCGGGGAATCCCACGACGATGGACGCGTCCAGCGAGCCGACGTCGATGCCCAGCTCCAGCGCGTTCGTGGAGGACACCCCGAGCAGGTCCCCGGAGAAGAGCGCCTTCTCGATGGCGCGGCGCTCCGCCGGCAGGTACCCGCCGCGGTACGCGCGCACGCGGGACACCAGTTCCGGGGCCTCCCGCGTGAGCGCCTCCTGCGCGTACCGGTGGATCAGCTCCGCGGTGACGCGCGCCTTCGAGAAGCAGAGGGTGGGCACGCGGTCCTTCACCAGCTCCACGAACAGCCGGTGCGCCTCCACGTTCGCGCCGCGGCGGCCCATCTTCGTCTCGTCCACCCACGGCGGGTTCCACAGCACGAACCGCTTCGGGCCGCGCGGCGACCCGTCCTCGTCCACGACCACCACGTGGTCCCCCACGAGGCGCTCGGCGAACTCGCGCGGGTTCGCCACGGTGGCCGAGCCGAGCAGGAACACGGGGTCCGCGCCGTAGTGGCGCGCGAGGCGGACGAGGCGGCGCAGCACGTTCGCCACGTTCGAGCCGAAGATGCCGCGATACGCGTGGATCTCGTCGATGACCACGTACCGCAGCTTCGACAGCACGCGCGACCACTTCGCGTGGTACGGCAGGATCCCGGAGTGCAACATGTCCGGGTTCGTGAGCAGGAGGTTCGCCTCGTCCCGCAGCTTGCGGCGGGTGGACGCGGGCGTGTCCCCGTCGTACGTGCCCGCCCGCATCGCGGCGCGCAGCTCGGGGGACGCGTCCGCCAGACGCATCAGCCCGCGGAGCTGGTCCTGGGCGAGGGCCTTCGTGGGGTAGAGCAGCAGGACCGCCGCGTCCGGTTCGCGAAGCAGCGTCTCCAGGACGGGCAGCGTGTACGCCAGGGTCTTGCCCGAGGCGGTGCCGGTGACAACGGCCACGTGCCGGCCGGCGCGGGACTCGTCCAGGCAGCGGGCCTGGTGGGCGTACAGGCGCTCCACGCCGAGGCGGCGCAGCGCCTCCGCGAGGGGACCGGGGAGGGGCGCCGTCGGGTCGGCGAAGCGCGCCTCGCGCGGCGGGATGCGCTCCACGTGGACGATCTGGTCCTGGTAGTGTCGATCCGCCCGGAACCGGGAGAGCAGCCGCTCGGCGTCCATCCCCACCCCCGTCTGGCCCCGCGGTGCGCGCCGCGGCGAGGGGTCAAGGTACTAGACATCCGTTTGGGATGCAAGGGCGCGGGCGCCGGCCTCGGGCGCGCGGTGGCCGCCGGGGGGCCGCCCGGGACCCGCCATGAGATGCCGGGCGAGGCCCACGACGAGGATCAGGAGCCCGGCCTGGAGTCCCAGGAAGGACGCGAGCTTGAGCCACGCGAAGGCCGGGTGGACGAAGCGCACGAGCCACCCGCTGCCTTCCTGCAGGAGCGCGCTGCCGAACGTGCCGAGCACGAGGAGGACGCGCACCCGCATCGGCCACGGCAGGAAGATGGCGAGGTGGGTCACGAGCAGGAGCACCATGGCCATCATCGCCAGGTGCGCGTGCGTGACCTCGAGCATGGAGCCGGCGGTTCGCGGCGGGAGGAACTCCGCCTCGGAGCCCAGGTAGTAGCGGGAGACCGACTCCGGGGTGAAGCCCATCCGCGTGGCGACCAGGAAGACGTTCGTGATCCAGAGGCCGGCCACGAACAGCAGCGTGCACCCGAGCGTGAGCCGCATGAGCGGGTGCGCGCCGTACGCCCCGTTGGTCATGTACTTCACGGGGCGCCTCCGTGCAGCACGCGCTCCAGCGCGAGGGCGCGCCGCACGGCGTCGGTGGCGGCGCGCACGCTGAGCGTGGCGCCGGTGATGCCGTCCACGTCCTGACCCGGCCGCAGGCGATCCTCCAGCGTGTGCGACACGAGCGTGCGCAGCCACGCCGGCGGCGGCAGGTAGTCCTCCGGCTCGTGGAAGGCCAGCACCTCCACCGAGTGCACCGCGCCGTCGGGGTCCACCGCCACGAGCACCGTCTCGGACAGGCTTCGCACCGCGTGCGTGTCCAGGTACGCGCGCCCGAGGAGCGAATCCCCGCGGCTGGCCTCCCAGTAGGTCACGCGCGCGGCGTCGAACGGCGCGCGCGCCGCCTGCCGCACGGCCTCCGCCTGCGGCGCGGTGAGGAACGCCGTGCGCGCGGCAAGGCGCGCGCCGTCCCCGTACACCGCGCGCAGGGCGTCGTCGCGCGTGCGCAGCAGCTTCGCCCCGGCGGGCGCGCCGGCGAGGAGCGCCGCCAGGGCCGCGATCAGAACAGGTAGCCGAGCGCGACGTTCCACTGGTCCACTCCGGTCTCGGCCCCGTTCGTGTTGCGCTGCCAGTCCGTCTTCACCACGACCTGCGGATGCGGATGGAAGGCCGCGCCGGCGGTGAGGATGCTCCGGTCGTTGCGCGGGTTCGCCCCGAAACCCTCCGGCACCTCCGCCTGCGTGTCCAGCTCCTCGTGCCGCAGGTACGGCGTCAGCCGGTAGCGGGACCCGGGACGGAGCCACGACAGCACGTCGTACCCGCCCTCCACGTACCATCCGAGCAGCTCCGACCCCACCGAGGCGTTGCTCCCCGGTGCGATCCCGAGGAAGTCGTTCACCGCGGCGGCCTCGTCCACGGTGGCGCCCGCGACGAGCGCGCGCAGCTGCGCGCCCCGCCAGCGGAGCTGGGCGTGCGCCTCCCACACCGTCGTGGCGGCGTCGAACGTCGCGCCGGACGAGGTCACCTCGCCCTGGGCCGTGGCGCCGCGGAACACCGACCCGCCGACGAGGGCCCCCCGGCGTTCGAAGTCCGCGCGCACGACGAACGCCAGATCCTCCGCCAGGCTCTCGGAGCCGCTCTGCCGTCCGCCGCGGAGCCCGCCGGCCCCGAAGCCGTCCGCGTACAGACTCTCCACGAGGTACGCGCGATACGTGAGGCCGGGCGCGGGCTCGCCGAAGACGCCCGCCCCGTTCGCGCGCCAGGTGGACGGCACGATCACGCGCTCGCTCTCCGGGCGGCGCGCGCCGAGGAACACGGGCGGCTCGTGCAGCTCGTTCACGAACCCCATGGGGACGAGGAGCATGCCGGCCCGCGCGTTGACCGCGGGATCAAGCAGGGCATCGACGTAGGCGAACTCGACCGAGACGCTGCCCGCCTGCCCCGTGGTGGCGTGCTCGAACTCGATCTCGGAGTTGAACAGCAGCCGAGCGTCGTACTTGTAGCCGACGTAGACGACCTGGCGCAGGAAGTCGAGGCGGTCGCGAGCGCCGCCCGGGTCGCCGGACTCGTTCTCCCGTCCGAAGTTCTCGTACAGCATCTCGCCGTAGCCGCCGATCGAGACGCCCGGGTCGGCCGCGTACACCTTCGAGGCGGCCGGCCCGAACCCGTAGCGGGACTCCGGGGCCCCCGCCACGGGACCGAGCTTCAGGTCCTCCAACTCGGCCGCGAGCACCTCGATCCGGCGGGCGAGCTCGGTGGCATCCGGGGCCCCGGCGTCGTCGTCGGCGCGCGTGGGTCGGGGGGCGACGAGAATCATCCCGATCAGGGCGAATACGAGGCGTCGGTCGGGCATGGGAGCGTCTCCGGGTTCCGAGCGGCCAGGGGCCGACAGGGGGGGTGGACCATTGTGCAGCTATGTGAACTATTGCCCACAGTACTGAACGAAGTACGGACCGTCAACGCTTCAGGGCGGTTCGGCTCCGCGAGGCGGCCGTGCGGGGGTCGCCGCGGGGCGGGGGCGGAACTGGGAGGCTGATCGGGGCGTCCGCTGCTACGATCCGGGGCCCCTCTCCGGGAGGACTCCGCATGTTCCGGGCCGCCGCCGGCTCCACCGCCGCCCTGCTGCAGCTGTGCGCGGGGTACTTCCTGTCCTACGTCGCCACCGGCGTGCTCGTGAAGTACTTCCTGAACGTGCGCGACCCGAAGCTCTCGGACATGGCGTTCCTCGTGAACAACACGATCGGATCCAGCGTGTTCGTCTTCATCCTGATCTTCGCGCTCGGGTGGATCCGGCTGAAGTCGAACCGCACCGTGCGCGTGGGGCCGTGGAACGTGCCGGTCGAGGCCGCGTACATCGTGCCGTCGGGCGTGTGCACGGCCATCGTGATCCCCACCACGACGCTCATGTACACGCTGCCGATCTCCGTGATGGTGGCCATGGTGATCATGCGCGGCAGCGTGATCGTGATCAGCCGCGCGGTGGACGCGGTCCAGATCGCGCAGGGCATCCTCAGGAAACGCGTGTACGCGGAGGAGAACTGGGCGGTGGTGTTCGCCATCCTCGCCGTGGCGGCGCACGTGGCGCTGCTGCCGCTCGTGGGCGCGCTGCGGGCGCAGGGCATCGACCTCGGCCCGGCGCTCGGCGTGAACCCCGAGGATGCGCGCGGGAGCTTCGACTTCCTCGGCTCCGCCGCGGCCATGACCATCCTCGGATCCTACATCGCCGCGTACTCCGTGCGCATCTACCTGATGAACTACTTCAAGAACACCCGCGCGAAGGGCGTGCCCCAGGACAACAAGGGGTTCTTCTCCATCGAGCAGATCGCGGCCGGCGCCACCATGGTGCTGCTGGGCGCGTGGGTCGTGTCGTCGAACGCGGCGGACCCGCGGATCGCGGAGTTCCGCGGCGCGCTGGAGGCGCCCACGTGGTCGGCGATCGTGTCCGGCATCCCCTACGGGCTCGTGGCGTTCTTCTCCGTGTTCCTGTTCATGTTCCAGGGACGCACGGCCACGTTTGCCGGGCTGGTGAACCGGCTCACGTCGCTGCTGGCCGGCACCGCGGCCACGCTGCTCACGCACGTGTTCTTCGGCTCGCCGCTGCCGTCCGCGCGGGATTGGATCTCCATGGCGTTCATCCTCGTGGCGGTGGCGTTCCTCACGCGCGCCGAGCGGAAGCGCGTGGCGGAGCTGGCGCGCGCGGCCGCGGGCTGAGACGCGGCCGCGTGATCCGGCTCGCGCTCCTCGCCGCGGGGTTCGTCGCCGCGCACGCGGCAGCCGCGGCGGCGGGCGGCGGGGCCTGGGGCCTGCACTTCCTCCGGTACCTCGACCCCGGCCGGGTCGCGCTGGCCGCGGCGCTTGCCGCGCTGGTCGGGGTCGTCGTCGCGCGCCCGCCGCGGCTCCGGGGGCCGGCGGCCGTGGCGCTGCTCGCGGCCGCGTTCGCCGCGCTCGCCTGGGGGCTGCGCGACCGGTCGCACCTCCTGGGCGACGGCACGGTGATCCTGGACCCTGCGAACGCCGTGCGCGTCTTCTCGGAGCGGCAGCCGGGAGCGCACCTCCTCGATGTGGCGTTGCACGGCGTCGCGGCCCGGACGGGCGCGGACGTCGCGACCGCCTTCGAAGCGTGGAGCGTGCTCTGCGGGGTGGCGCTCGTGCTGCTCCTCGCGCGCGCGGACCGGCGCGTCGCCGCCGGCGGTTGGGCGCTGGCGCTGGCCGTCACGACCGGCGCGATGCAGCTCGGGTTCGGCTACGTGGAGCACTACCCGGCGCTGGCCGTGGCCTGGCTCGCGGCGCTCGTGGCGCTGACGCCGGCGTACGCGCGGCCGGCGGCGCTGTGGCCGGGGCTCGCGGCGTTCGTCGCGGCGCTCTTCCTGCACGTGTCCACCGTGGTCCTCGCGCCCGCGGCGGCGTGGGCCGTGGTGCGGCAGGCGATGCTGCGGCGGGGGCGCGCGCGGCTCGTGCCGCTCGCGGAGGTCGCGGCGGTCGCGACGGCGGCGGCGCTCGCATGGCCCGCGCTCTTCGGGCGGCTGGACGGCGCGCCGCCTTTGGCCGGCTACCTCGGCATCCTCGCCCGCGCCGGGAAGTTCGTGGATCCGGCGCTGGACCCGACGGCCGTGGCGCCGCGACTCCTCTCCGCGGCCCGCGCCGGGGACTTCCTGCAGTTGCAGCTCCTGCTCGTGCCGGTGGCGCTGCCGCTGGCGTTGGCCGGTGCGTTCGTCGCGGTGCGGCGCCGCCGCGTGGCCCCGGAGGCGGCCGGCTGGGGCGTGGCCGCGGCGTCGTTCCTCGTCGCGCAGGCGCTCTTCTCCCCCGCGCTCGGGGCGCCACGCGACTGGGACGTGCTGGCGGCGGGCGCGTTCCCGCTCGCCGTCTTCGCCGCGGCGCTCACGCGCGATCTCCTCGCCCCGCGCACGCGCGGTGTCCTGGCCGCGCTGGCCGCGTTCCACACGCTCGCGTGGATCTCCGTGAACGCGAGCCCGGCGGCGGCGGACGCGCGCTTCGCCGAGCTGCCGCTGTCCGCGGGGCAGAACGACTTCGTGCTCGGCACACGCGCGTTGAAGCAGGGCCGCGCGGACGAGGCGGCGGCGCACTTCGAGCGCGTCGTGCACGCGCTGCCCGACACGGGGCCGGGGTGGTTCAGCCTGGGCCTGGCGCACGAGGCGGCCGGCCGCGCCGGCGCGGCGCGTGACGCCTTCGCCCGCGCGCTCGCGCTGTCCGCGTGCGACCCGCGCGTCCCGCGGGGCGAGGTCCTGGAGCGGCTCGGGCGCGCCGCGTTCGCCACGGGCCGCGCGGACGAGGCACAGGCCGCGTTCGCGGAGGCGCACGCGCTCCGCCCCGCCTCGCTCCCGCCCGTGGTATTCCTCGCCGTGCTCGCGGGCCGCGACGGCCGGCCGCAGGAGGTCCTGGAGCTGCTGGACCCGTTCCTGCCGCGGCGCGCGGAGCAGCCGTCCATTCTCATGCTCACGGCGGACGCGCTGGATGCGCTGGGACGGACGAGCGAAGCGGACGCGCGACGCGCCGAGGCGGCGCGGCTCTTCCCCGATCACCCCGACGTGCGGGCGGCGCTGGCGCGTCGCGCCGCGGAGACGAACCGATGACGCCGACCCGATCCGCCGCCGTCCGCTGCCCCTGGGCGGGCACCGATCCGGTGTACGTGGCGTACCACGACGAGGAGTGGGGCGTGCCCGTGCGGGACGACCGCCTCCTCTTCGAGTTCCTCTGCCTGGAGGGCGCGCAGGCGGGGCTGGCGTGGATCACGATCCTGCGCAAGCGGGCGAACTACCGCCGCGTGTTCGACGGCTTCGAGCCGGCGAAGCTCGCGCGCTGGACGAGCGCGAAGGTGGAGCGCGCCCTGAAGGACGAGGGCATCGTGCGCAACCGGCTGAAGGTGGAGGGCGTGGTGAAGAACGCGCGCGCGTACGCCGCGCTCACGGTGCGCGGGGAGTCGTTCGCGGACTTCCTGTGGGGCTTCGTGGGCGGCGCGCCGCGGCAGGAGCGGCGAGAGTCGCTGAAGGACCTCCCTCCCGAGACGGAGGAGTCCCGCGCGATGAGCAAGGCGCTCCGCAAGGCCGGCTTCACGTTCGTGGGTCCGACGATCTGCTACGCGTTCATGCAGGCGGTGGGCATGGTGAACGACCACGTGACGACGTGCCCGCGCTGGCGCGCGCTCGGCGGCGGGACGGCGCGCAAGCGCGCTACTCGTCGAACTCCGACGTCGCCTCCACCTCGTCCTCGCCCCGCGCGGTGACGGTGAGCAGGTTCGGGCGGCAGCAGGTGGCGCAGTCCTCCGTGAAGCGCTGCACCGCGCCGAGCGCGGGATCCACCGGAGTCTCGTTCGCCGCGCCGCACACGGCGCAGCTCCACGCCGCGAAGGGAAGCGACTCCGCCACGACCTGCCCCGCCGCCCGCGCCGGCGCGCCGCCCGCCGCTACCAGCCCTTCTTGTCGGGCGCGGGCGTGACGCCGCCCATGGGCTCGGCCTGCAGCGTCTTCGCCGCCTCCTGCAGCGCGGCGACGAGCGCGTCCAGCTCCTTCTGCCCGTCGGCGCCGTAGCCGCGCAGCACGTCGATCTGCAGCAGCAGCGCCTGCAGGTGCGCCTCGCCGAGGTACTCGCGCGCCTGCGGGAACTTCGGCTTCGCCTGCAGCGCCTTCGCGTACGTCTCGAACGCGTCGTCCAGGTTGCCGTTCTTGCGCTGCGTGTACGCGAGCATGTTCAGGTACTCGGGGTTCTTCTTGTCCTTCTTCACCGCCGCCCGGAACCGCTCCAGCGCCTCGGCGTAGCGCCCCTCCTTCACGAGCTCCATGCCGCGCGCGTAGGCGGCGGCGCCCTCGTCCTCGGGGGACGACTCGGCGGACGCGCTCTCCGCATCGTCGTCGTCCCCGCCGCTGGACATGGCGAGGGCGGCGGGCGCGGAGAAGGCGAGGCAGGCGGCGAATGCGACAAGGGCGGCGAGCGGGCGGGTGCGGTGCATGGCTTCCTCCGGGGGCGTCGAGGGGATCTCGCGGGGGGTGGACGGCGCGCACTCTACCACGGGCGCGGCGTCAACGATGCAGCGCCTTGATCCGTCCCCACGACAGCATGTCCACCGACACCGGCTGCACCGGCACCGCCGGGGACGCGTTCAGCACCTCGCGATCCGTGCTCCGCTGCACGAACGCCACCGCGCGCAGGTTCGCGAGCTGCCAACTCCCCAGCGGGATCTCCTCCGTCACCACCTGCGGCCCCGATGCGAGATCCAGCGCCACCCCCGCGCTGAGGAACCGACCGACGTGCGGGAACACGTTGCCGCCCTCCGTATCACAGCACTGGATCACGCCCTCCTCGAACAGCGCCACGCGCACGACGCACTGCTCCGGCGAAGGCACCGTCTCCCCCGGCGCCGGCGTCACGGTCACGTTCACGGTGGCGGTGTTCCCCCGCACGCCGCCCGTCGTGGCCGTGGTCTCGAGCGACAGAACCGCGCCCACATCCATCCGGGCCACGAGCCGGCTCCGGTACTGCGCCTCCACGTCGGCGCTCCCGACGTACGCGTTCATCCCGTCGAACACGGTCGTGGGCGTGCCGAACAGCCCATACCAGTCCCGCCGCCCGATGGCCGACGCGTTCGACAGTGTCTGTGCCACGTGCCACTCGATGACGACGAATCGCCCCGGATGCTCGGCCTCGAGCGTGGAGAGCGCCCGCCGGGCGCTCGGACAGTTCGGTCAGGACTGGTACCCGAACTTGTCCATGAACACGACCCGCGGCACGACGGCCGCGGCGGGAACCGCGAGGCCGAGAACCGTCAGCACGAGCGCGGCGAAGTGGAGCGGATGCACGGCGACCTCCGGGAACCGGTGGGTGATCCGGGTACGCCCGGCTCCGCTGCAGTGTGACACACCAGGCCGAGCGACCGCGCGCGAGGCCGGATCGGGCGGGCGAGCCTCGCGGACGGGCAGGCCGGAGGGTCGGGGATCGAGCCCGGGTTC
>CAYYFX010000114.1:0-2002 GCA_964471155.1 uncultured Gemmatimonadota bacterium
CCTGGCCGGCACCCGGCGCCCCCGCGGGCGGTACTTCATCACTCCCGCCGGCGAGAAGCCGGACCGCCGCCGCGACACCGAGTTCGAGATGGACGCGGCGGACGACCGGGCGTCCCTCATGCGCCGCTGGGAGGAAGGCTGGGGCATCCTCTTCGCGGCGCTGGAGGCCCTGACGGACGCGGATTTGGACCGTACGGTCGTGATCCGCGGCGAGCCGCACACGGTGGTGCAGGCCGTGAACCGGCAGATCAGCCACTACGCGTACCACGCGGGTCAGATCGTGCTGCTGGCGCGGCACTTCGCGGGGGCGAAGTGGACGACCCTGAGCGTGGCGAAGGGGGCGTCGGCGGCGTTCAACGCGGCGCCGCGGAGCTACCTCGAGGGCCCGAAGTCGCGAACGTAGTTCCGTCGACCGGTCGCGCGCTTCCTTTCCCTCCGCTCCCTCTGCCATACTGCGGAATGTGGCCGGTCTCCCGCCGCGCCCGGCAAGGTCCCCCGGAGGTCTCGATGCGCCGGATGTCCCCGCTCCTCGTGCCAGTGCTCCTCGGTTCGCTCTCGATCGTGGCCGCGCCGCGGCCCGCGCACGCCGGTGGCTACCTGTGGCTGGGCGCGGAGTTCCAGGGCGAGGGGAACATCTACCGGTTCAACCTGGCCACGGGCATGGTGGACATGGTCCAGGCCCACGCGGGCACCGATCACTGGAACAACATGGCGACGGACGGCGCGTCGTTGTACCTGGGCCACCCGCTGAGCAACACGCTGAACCGGCACGATGCCTACAGCGGCGCGCTGGTGAGTCCCGGCACGTACTCGACCACGCTGGCCGGACACAAGGAGGACGGCGCGTTCGGTGACGGGTCGCTGTGGCGCGTGACGTACTCCGGGACGATCGTGTTGCACCGGACGACGACCGCCGGCGTCGCGGAATCGACGTTCACGATGACCTCGAACCCCGGGCTCGTCGGGCTGGAGTTCGTGGCGGACACGCTGTTCGCCACCACCTACAACACGCGGGACATCGGCACGCTGCAGCGGGTGACGGCCACCACGTTGAGCTTCGTCGCGCGGCCGTGGGCGGCGGGCGAGGAGCCGCCCTTCGACCACGGCGCGCTGGCGTACGACGCGCAGGACGATGTCCTCTACATGGCCACGACGTCGGACCGGCTGTACCGCGTCACGTTCTCCGGCGGGCAGGCGTTCAGCGAGCTGGTCGTGGACCTGTCCACGGTCGGCTATCCGGCCGGCGGCCTGGTGGACGGCATGGGGTGGGTCGCGCCGGTCGGGCTGGGCGTTCCCGAGGCGGGATCCCCGCACGGCGGTGCGCTCGAGCTCGGTGCGCCGTGGCCGAACCCGGCGCGGGACGCGGTGTCGTTCGAGATCCGGCTGGCGGAACCCACGGCCGCCCGGGTCGGGATCTACGACGTCGCCGGGCGCGCGCTGCGCACCTGGGACCTTCCCGGTCTCGGCGCGGGCGCCTCGCGGTTCATGTGGAACTTCCGCGGTCCGGACGGCGCGGTCGTTCCCGCGGGGATCTACTTCGTCCGCGTGTCCACGGCAGGCGGCGAGGTGAGCCGGCGCGTCGTGCGCGTGGAGTGACGGCAGGCGCGGACCCTCACGACGTGCGAACCTCCCGCGTCCGCGCCACCGTGCCGTCCAGCGGCGCGCCGCCCAGGCGGCGGATCGACGCCGCGATCCCGTTCACGAGGCCGAGCCACGAGCTCGTCTGCGGCGTCTCGCCGGCCATCCCGATGAGCGCGTTCCCGGGGCGGGAGATGCCCCGCGTGTAGAACTTCACGGGACTCACGGCCACCGCGGAGTGGCGCGGCGTGGAGAAGCCCACGTTGCCGGGAAGTCGTTCGAAACCGAACTCGCGCGCCCCGAACTCGGGATGCGTGCCCTGCGCGGGCGTGGTGACGGTCTGGAAGATGAAGTAGTCCGGGCCGCGCTCCGCCAGCGCGACGCTGCCGTTGTCCGGGCCGAGGATGTCGATCTCGATGATCTC
>CAYYFX010000114.1:2102-11881 GCA_964471155.1 uncultured Gemmatimonadota bacterium
TCCGAGCGGAGCCGCCTCCAGGATTCCTCGCGTGTGGCCATCGTGTCCGCCTCCGGCTCGTGCCGGGGAAGACGGAGCGGGCGGGGCGCGAAGTTGCGGTGGCCCCCGCAGGGTGCCGACCTCCGGTCACCGCCGCACGACGACCCTCTCCGATCGTGTGGGGCCGTTCCCCGGGCCGGCCCGGAGGAAGTACACGCCGCCCGGGAGCGGGGTCCCCGCGTCATCGGTGCCCGTCCACGTGAGGGCGCTCTCGCCCGACATGGCGCGGCGCGTGGCGCGGAGACGGCCGGCCACGTCGAAGATTCGCACCGTCACCGGGGCGTCCGTGCCTCCCGCGAAGGAGACGCGGCATGAGGTGGTCATCGGGTTCGGGTGCACGGAGAGGGACGCCGTCCCCGCGGCGGCCACCGGTGCCGACGTCCCCGGCGGCAGCCGGTCGATCACCAGGTCGTCCACGAACAGGTGTCCGGTGCCGGAGTGGTTGTAGAGGTCGATGGCGAAGCTGCCGGCCGTGTTCTGCAGCACGGGCTCCGCGTTCAGCGACTCGAGGGTCCACGCCACGGGCTCCGGATCCCCTGCCTCCCACACCTTCGCCTGCACGAGCGTCTGCGCGGGGCCGTCCTGCTCCACGCGGAAGCGCACGCGATACGGCACGTCGTCCTGCAGGCCCCCGGCGATGGGGTCCAGCCCGAAGAGGTACTGGACCTCCACGCCGTTCGTCTCGGTCCACAGTCCCAGGTCCTCCGGCCACGCCCAGTTGCCCTTGAGGAACGTGGCGTAGCCCTGGCCGAAGGGGACCGTGTCCTGGAGGTAGCCGCCGTTCTGCCGCACGTACAGGCCGAAGCCCTGGAAGGCCACGTCCTCGAACTCCACCGTGACCTCCACCTCCACGTCGGTCTCGGCGAAACCGGGGAGGATCATGCGCGCCACGTGCTGCGGGTCGCCGTGGATGCGGCCGCGGTTCCCGGAGAGGTCCTGCAGTGTCACGTGCGGCGTCCCCGCGAACCAGGGCGCCGGCCAGGGCGAGCCGTCGGGTCCGTCGAAGTCCTGGGTGTAGATCTGCGCACGCGCATCGCCGGCGGCGAGGAGGGTGAGCGCGGCGAGGATCGCGCGCGGCGCGGCGTGGCGGATGACGGGCGGCCTCACGGGCACACCGCCTCGGCCGGCTCCGGCGCGGGGAAGACGGCGGTCTCGCCCGCAGCCTCGCGCCACTGCGCGCGCGCTCCGGACAGGCCGGCGCACCAGCGGTCGGGATCGTGCACGGCGAGCGCCGCGAGGACGCGGACGCGCTGCGCGAGCGCGTCGGCACGACGCGGATCCTCCGGCCAGGCGAGCGCGAACGCGGCGAGGGACGACGCGGCCCGCTCCAGCGCGGCCGGCTCGCCGGAGTCCAGCGCCTGCTGCGCGGCGCGCTGCACGGGAACGAACGCGGAGTCCGGCGCGCTTCGGACGGCGTCCTCGAGCAGGACCTCCGGCTCCTGCCGGAGCGCGGACGATGCCCCCTTGTCCAGGTCCCGCGCGCGGGAAACCGGCGGCGGGACGGCCAGCGACTTCCTGGCCTCGACCGGTGCGGACGCCATCTCCTCCGCGCTCTCCGGGGCCGGGGCCGGCGGCGTCACGTACCCCAGGGCCCGCGTTTCCTCCGGCGCGGGCGGCGTGCCCGGTTCCGCCGACTCGTCCCGCGCTTCCTTCGACAGGGACGCGCTCAACTCGTCCTTCGCCTTCGCCTCCTGCTCGATCGCCACGCGGCGGATGTCCACGCCGCGCGTGCCCGGCGCCTTCGCGTCGCCCTGCGCCACGGGGATGTCCGCGCCGGCGCCGTCCTGCCCCGCGGGCGCACCGGTGCGCGCGTCGTCGCGCTCCGCGCCCTCGTTCCCGGCCACGGCCGGTGGCCGGCTCGCGGGCGGGGGCATCGTCCGGGTCTGCATGTCGCCGTCCTCCGAGGTGATCCAGGGCCAGAAGAGCAGCACCAGGGCTGCGGCCATGAGCACGCCGCTGCTCCCCCAGAGCCACGGGTGCACGCGGCGCCGCTCCGGTGTCCGTGCGCCCGCAGCCCGCGGCGCCGCCGCGCGGCCTCCGGCCTCCGCCGCCGCCGTCTCCGACGCGTCGATCGCGTCGTCCACGCGGCGCGCCAGGCGTTCCCATTCCACCTCGGAACGTTCCACGTGCACGGAAGCGAACGCCTCCTCGGCCTCCCGCCACGCGGCCAGCGTCTCCCGGCACGCCGCGCACTCCGCCAGGTGGCTCTCCACCCGGGCGGCGTCCGCAGCGTCCAGCTCGCCGTCCGCGTACGGCGACAGCAGCGCCTCGATCTCCCGGCAATCGGTCCTCATGGCGCAGCTCCTCCGAGCGACTTCCGCAGCGCTTCCCGCGCCCGCGACAACCGCGACATCACCGTTCCCGCGGGGATCCCCAGCGCGTCCGCGATCTCGCGGTACGACAGGTCCTCCACGGCCCGCAGGTGCAGCACGATCCGCTGCTCCTCCGGCAGCGCATCCACCGCCGCGTGCACCGCGCGCGCCAGCAGCGCGCGCTCGGCGCCGTCCTCCGGCGACGGTCCGGTCCAGGGCAGCGTCTCGTCCACCTCCTCGTCCGTCCGCGCCCGCGCCAGCTTCGTCTTCGCGCGGTTCACCGCGATGGTGACCACCCACGGCGCGAACGGCCGCGACTCGTCGAACCCCGCCAGTCCCTGCCACGCCCGCACGAACGTCTCCTGCACGAGGTCATCCGCATCGTCCGCGTTGCGCAGCCAGCGCAGTCCCAGCGCGAACACGCGCGGCTGGTGCCGGCGCACGAGGCGGCCGAACGCGTGCCGGTCCCCGCGCTTCGCGAGCCGGACGAGCTCGCCATCCGGGGGCTCTCCCGCGGGGTCCGTGGCGAGTTCGCGCATCCTCACTCCCTACCCCGGAAGGGCTCGCGGCATTCCATGCCGGAAGTCTAGGCCCGGATGGGGTTTGCCGTCATTCCCCGCAGGCGCTATCTTCCGTTCAACGTCCGGCATCGCGCGCGAACGCGCGGGGAGGTCGAGGCGGTCCCGACGGGCGGGGCCGGCGCGGGAGGTTGCTGCATGCGCGAGAGATACGGCCTCGTCCTCGTGGCGAACCGCCTCCCGGTCCGCCGCGTCGCGCGCCCGCGCGGGACGTCGCGGGGCGCTCCCGGCTGGGCGCTCAGCCCCGGCGGCCTCGTGTCCGCGCTGGCGCCGTTGCTCAAGGCGTCGCACGGCGCGTGGGTGGGCTGGGGCGGCACGGCCGGCGAGGCGCTCGATCCCTTCCGCCACGACGACCTGCACCTCTACCCGGTGCCCCTGTCCAAGGCCGAGCTGGACGCCTTCTACTACGGCTTCTCGAACCGCACGCTCTGGCCGCTGTACCACGACGCCATCCGCTGGCCGGAGTACCACCGCGCATGGTGGGAGCCGTACCGCGAGATCAACGAGCGCTACGCGGAGGAGGCGTCGCGATGCGCCGCCGAGGGCGCGACCGTGTGGGTGCACGACTACCACCTGCAGCTCGTGCCCGGCATCCTGCGCCGCAATCGCCCGGACCTGAAGCTCGGCTTCTTCCTGCACGTGCCGTTCCCGCCGCAGGAGCTGTTCGCGCAGCTCCCGTGGCGGCGCGAGATCCTGGAAGGGATGCTCGGCGCGGACGTCGTGGGCTTCCAGACGCCGGAGGGCGCGCGCAACTTCTTCCTCCTGGCGCGCCGGTACACGAAGGCGAAGGGCGACAGCGTCCGCGAGCTGACCTGGGGGGACCGCAGCATCCGCGTGGACTCGTTCCCCGTGTCCATCGACGTGGCGCGCTTCGAGGAGCTCGCCCGGCAGGAGAGCGTGCGGAAGCAGGCGGCCCGGTTCCGCGAGAAGCTCGGCGCCGGCCGCAAGATCATCCTGGGCGTGGACCGGCTGGACTACACGAAGGGGATCGACATCCGGCTCAAGGCGTTCCAGGAGCTGCTGGAGCGCGGCGCGGTGTCGCTCGCGGACTGCGTGCTCGTGCAGACCGCGGTGCCCAGCCGCGAGCACGTCGTGGCGTACGCCGGGCTGAAGGAGCGCGTGGAGGGGCTGGTCGGGCGCATCAACGGGGAGTTCGCCGAGCTCGGCCGCGTGGCCGTGCACTACCTGCACCGCAACCTGCCGCCCGACGAGCTGGTCTCCCTGTACGTGGCCGCGGACGTGATGCTGGTCACGCCGTTCCGCGACGGCATGAACCTCGTGGCGAAGGAGTACGTGGCCACCCGCCTGGACGACACCGGCGTGCTGGTGCTGAGCGAGTTCACCGGCGCGGCGCGCGAGCTGCGCCAGTCGCTGCTCGTGAACCCGCACGACGTGGACGGGCTGGCCTCCACGCTGGGGCGTGCGCTGCGCATGCCGCGGGGCGAGATGAGGCGCCGCATGCGGAGGCTGCGCACGGCGGTCCGGGAGTACGACGTCCACATGTGGGGCCGGGACTTCCTGGCCGCGCTGGGCGCGGCCCCGGGCGCTCCGCCGGGATCGCCGGACGAGTCCGTCGAGGCGGGGGTGGCCACGGAGTGACCCCCGACATGCGAGCGGCGCCCGCGGCGGACGCCACCCAGGGGAAGGACGCCCTCCACGCGCGGCTCGAGCAGATCGCGCGCGTCCCCGTGCTGCTGGTCGGCACGGACTACGACGGCACGCTCGCGCCCATCGTGGAGGATCCCGCCCGGGCGCGGCCGCACCCCGGGGCGATCGTGGCGCTGCGCAACCTCTCGCGCCTGCCGCAGACCCATGTGGCGGTGATCTCCGGGCGCGCCCTCGCGGCGCTCAACGAGATCGCCACGTTCCCCGAGGAGGTGCACCTCGTCGGGAGCCACGGCAGCGAGTTCGACCTGGACTTCGTGAACCGGCTCTCGCCGGACGAGACGCGCCGCCGGCAGGAGGTGGCGGATCTGCTGGGGGAGGTGGCGGCCCGCCACGCCGGCTTCCGCGTGGAGTCGAAGCCGAGCGGATTCGCCTTCCACTACCGCAGCGCGGATCCCGGCGCCACCGCCGAGGCGCTGGAACTGCTCCGCCGCCGCTTCTCGGGCCGTGAGGATCTCCACGTGCGCGAGGGCAAGATGGTGTTCGAAGTCTCCGTGGTGGAGACGAACAAGGGGCACGCGCTCGAGACGATCCGCCACCGCGTGGGCGCCAGCGCCGCCGTCTTCTTCGGCGACGACCTCACCGACGAACAGGCCTTCGCCAGCCTCGCCGGACCGGACGTCGGCGTGAAGGTCGGGGAGGGTCCCACCCGCGCCTCGTTCCGCCTGGCGGACACCACCGAGACCGCGCAGGCGCTGGCGCGGCTGAGCGAGCTGCGCACCGCCTGGCTGGAGGCCGACCAGTTCGTCCCGATCGAGCAGCACTCGATGCTCTCGGACCAGCGCACGGCGGCGCTCGTGGCGCCGGGGGGGCGGATCGTGTGGTTCTGCGCGCCGCGGCTGGACTCGCCCGCGCTGTTCGCCGAGCTGCTGGGCGGCGCCACGGCGGGGCACTTCACGGTGCGCCCGGCGGGGGAGGCGGGACCCGGCACGCAGGCGTACCGCGAGCGGAGCCTCGTGCTGGAGACGCGCTGGGACTCCGTCACGCTCACCGACGCGCTGGACTGCTCGGGGGACCGCATCATGCAGCGGGCGGGGCGCTCGGACCTCGTGCGCCTCGTGGAGGGGCGCGGCGACGTGGAGCTGGAGTTCGCGCCGCGGCTGGATTTCGCGCGGATGGCCACCGCGCTGAAGGTGCGCGAGGGCGGGCTGGAGATCGAAGGCTCGCGCGATCCCGCGGTGCTGTACTCGCCGGGCGTGGAGTGGCGCATCGAGACGCACGGAATCCACGCGACGGCGAAGGCGCGCGTGACGCTCGGGGACGAGCCGCTGGTGCTGGCGCTGCGCTTCGGCACCGGAAGCCTGGGCGGCACGCCGGGGGCGGTTCGCGCGCTGGTGGCGGCCACGGACCGGTACTGGTCCTCGTGGGCGTCCGGCCTGCGATTGCCGGAGCGCGAGCGCGCGCTCGTCGAGCGGAGCGCGCTGGTGCTCAAGGGGCTGTGCTACGGGCCCTCGGGGGCCATCGCGGCGGCGGCCACCACGAGCCTGCCCGAGCACGTGGGCGGCGTGCGCAACTGGGACTACCGGTACTGCTGGCTGCGCGACGCCGCCCTGACCGCGTCCGCGCTCGTCAAGCTCGGCTCGCAGGGGGAGGCGCTGCGCTACCTGGACTGGGTGCTCGGCATCCTGGATCAGCGCTCGTCGCCGGAGAACCTGCAGCCGCTGTACTCGCTGAGCGGGCAGCCGTACCTCCCCGAAGCGGAGATCTCGTCCCTGCCGGGGTATCGCAGCAGCCGGCCCGTGCGCATCGGCAACGCGGCCGCCACGCAGATCCAGCTCGACGTGTTCGGTCCCGTCGTGGACCTCATCCACCAGCTCATCGAGCGCGACGCCCCGCTCTCCTCGGAGCACTGGCGGCTCGTGAACGCCATGGTGTCCGCCGTCGCGCAGCGCTGGGAGGAGCCGGACCACGGCATCTGGGAGATCCGCCTCGCCCGCCGCCACCATGTGCACACGAAGGTGATGTGCTGGCTCACGGTGGACCGCGCGTGCCGCATCGCGGAGGCGTACGCGGGCCGCACGCGCCGGGACTGGGAGGCCCTGCGCGACTGGATCGCGGAGGACGTGATCGAGCGCGGCTGGAACGCCGACGTGGGCGCGTACACCGAGGCCTATGGATCGGACGCCCTGGACGCGGCCGCGCTGGCGGTGGGGCTCTCCGGGCTCCTGCCCCCGGACGATCCGCGCTTCGTGGCGACGGTGGAGGCGGTGTCGCGGGCGCTGCGGATCGGCCCCGTGGTGTACCGCTACCGCACGGACGACGGCCTCCCCGGCGCGGAGGGCGGCTTCCACCTTTGCACATCCTGGCTGATCCGCGCCCTCGCCCTGACCGGCCAGCGCGAGGCCGCCGAGGAGCTCCTCGCGCGCATGGTGTCTCTGGCCGGGCCCACCGGACTGTACTCCGAGGAGTGGGGCGCGCGGACGGAGCGCGCGCTCGGCAACCACCCGCAGGCCTACTCCCACCTGGGGCTGATCGAGGCGGTCCTGGCGCTGGGGCCGGAATAGGCGGGGCGCCCCCGAGGTATCCCCTTCGAACCGGTCGAAGGGCGCGCGCGGAGGAGGCTCCGCGCGGCCCCGACCCACTCGAAGGAGCCGTCATGCCTGCCCTGCGCGATCTGCCGCGGGCGTTCCTCGTCGGGCTCGGCCTCGCGGCCGCGCCGGCCACCGTCCCCGCCTCGCCGCCCGAGCCCATCGACCTCCCCGGCACGGGGTGCCTGCGCGCCGAGATCGACGGCCGCATCGTCGACTTCCCGTTGAAGCACACGAAGGTGCACGCCGACGTCTCCGGGCCGGTGGCGCGCGTGCGCGTGACGCAGACGTTCGCCAACCCGAGCGACGAGACGATCGAGGCCGTGTACGTGTTCCCGCTGCCGGTGGACTCCGCCGTGAACGAGTTCGAGATGCGCGTGGGCGACCGCACGATCGCCGGCATCATCGAGCGGCGCGCGGAGGCGCGGCGGCTGTACGAGGACGCGCGCAACGCCGGCCACGTGGCCGCGCTGCTGGAGCAGGAGCGCACGAACGTGTTCACGCAGTCCGTCGCGAACATCCTGCCCGGGAACGAGATCGACGTGACGCTGACCTACGTGGAGCAGCTCCCGTACGATGCCGGCTCCTGGGAGATGGTGTTCCCCACCGTGGTGGGCCCGCGGTTCAACCCGCCGGGCGCGCGGGCGGACGTGGTCCCCGCGGGCGGCGACTTCCTCGCGCCCGCGCCGCGCCCGGGCGGCCCCGACCCCACGCGCCTGGAGAACCCGCCGTTCCTGCCGCCGCATGTGCAGTCCCGCCACGATCTCGAGATCACGGTGGACTGGGACGCCGGCATCCCGATGGAGGACTGGTCCAGTCCCACGCATCGCGTGGACGTGCGCCGCAAGGGATCGCGCCGCGCGGTGGTCACGCTGCACCCGCTGGACACGCGCCCGAACAAGGACTTCGTGCTGCGGGCGAAGGCGAAGGGCGCGGGCGCCGACACGGGCGTGCTCGCGTACCACGACGGCACGGACGGCTACGTCTCCGTGCTGGTGCACCCGAAGCTGGACCTGCGGGCGACCGACCTGACGCCGAAGGAGATGATCTTCGTGCTGGACTGCTCGGGCTCGATGTCCGGCGAGCCGATCGCCGCGGCCAAGGGCTTGGTGCGCCGCGCGCTCACGAACGTGAATCCCGGCGACACGTTCCAGATCATCCGCTTCTCCGAGCGCGCGTCCGGCCTCGCCCGGGCGCCGATCGAGGCCACGCCGGAGAACGTCAAGCGCGGTCTCGCGTACCTGGAGCAGCTCCAGGGCCAGGGCGGCACGATGATGATCGAGGGGATCAAGGCCGCGCTGGACTTCCCGCACGACCCGAGGCGGCTCCGCATCGTGATGTTCCTCACGGACGGCTACATCGGGAACGAGGCGGAGATCCTGGACGCGGTGCGCGCCGCCATCGGCGACGCGCGGCTCTTCTCGTTCGGCGTGGGCAGCTCCGTGAACCGCGAGCTGCTGGACGGGCTGGCGCTGGAGGGGCGCGGCGAGGCGCAGTACTTCCTCGGCGGCAGCTCCATGGCGGCGTCCGTGGACCGCTTCTACGAGCGCATCCGCAACCCGTACCTCACGGACGTGGAACTCGTGTGGCACGGCGTGGACGTGACGGACCGCTACCCCGAGCAGGTGCCCGACGTGTTCGGCGGGCAGCCCCTCGCGGTGCACGCGCGGTACGACGGCCGGGGCGACGGGTGGCTCGAGGTGCGGGGCCGCATCGCCGGGAAGCCGTGGAAGACGCGCGTGGACCTCGACCTGCCGCGCGGCGAGTCCGGCAACCCCGCCGTCGGCACGCTGTGGGCGCGGGCGCGCATCGCCGATCTCCAGCGCTCCGACCGGTCGCAGACGAACCCGGCGGTGCGCGCGGAGATCGAGACCCTCGGGCTCTCGCACCACCTGGTCACGCCGTACACGAGCTTCGTGGCGGTGGAGGAGAAGCTGGTGGTGTCCGACGGGCGGCCGAAGCGCGTGCGCGTCCCCGTGGAGATGCCCGAGGGCGTGAGCTTCGAGGGCGTGTTCGGCGAGGCGGGCTCGTTCGAGGGCCGTGGAGTGAGCGGCGCCGAGATGATGAAGTCGATGGCGGCGCCCCCGCCTGCGTCCGTTGCCCCGGGTCGTTCGGACGCCGGCCGGCAGGAGCGCCTGCGCGGTCTCGGCATCCTGCGGGACGAGGCGACCGCGTCCCCGCAGGAGGCGAAGGAGTCCGACGCCGACCAGCGGCGGCCGCCCCGGGAGGCGAAGGACCCGACGGGCCCCGTCGTGGTGACGGTGGCGGCGGACCGCACGGAGCTGCGCGCCGGCGAGACGCTCACCTTGACCGTGACCGTGAGGAACGGCACGCGCGCGGACGTGCGCATCGCGAAGGCCCCGCGGCTTGGTGACGGGCAGCTCCGGCTCCGCGTGCTGGACGCGGGCTGGAAGGAGACGGTCCTCGGCGGCGCCGGCGTCCTGGACAAGCTGCGCGGTCGCGCCGAGGAGCGGCTGGCGCCGGGGCAGTCCCGCACGTTCACCCTCCGGCTGACGCCGGAGCAGGCGGCGTTCCTGAGGAAGCCGGGCGTGTATCACCTGTTCGTCGAGGGCGCGCCGTTCGGCGGCGCCGCGGACTCCGCCCGGCTGACCGTGCGCGTGATCTGAAGCGCGGGGATGCTGACAAACGAGCGCCCC
>CAYYFX010000115.1:0-11807 GCA_964471155.1 uncultured Gemmatimonadota bacterium
CGCTGATCCTGCTCAACGAGAAGAAGATCTCGAGCATGAAGGACCTGCTGCCCCTGCTCGAGCAGACGGCCAAGTCGGGTCGCCCGCTCCTGATCATCGCGGAGGACGTGGAGGGTGAGGCCCTCGCCACGCTGGTGGTGAACAAGCTTCGCGGCGTGCTGAAGGTGGCCGCGGTGAAGGCGCCGGGCTTCGGGGACCGCCGGAAGGCCATGCTGGGGGACATCGCGGTCCTGACCGGCGGGAACGTCCTGTCCGAGGACATCGGCGTGAAGCTCGAGAACGTGAAGATTAAGGATCTGGGCCAGGCCAAGCGGATCACGATCGACAAGGACAACACGGTCATCGTGGAGGGCCGCGGCAAGAAGGCCGACGTGGAGGGCCGCTGCACCCAGATCCGCAAGCAGATCGAGGACGCCACCTCGGACTACGACAAGGAGAAGCTGCAGGAGCGCCTGGCGCGCCTGGCGGGCGCCGTTGCCGTGATCAACGTCGGCGCGGCCACCGAGGTGGAGATGAAGGAGAAGAAGGCGCGGGTGGAGGATGCGCTCCACGCCACGCGGGCCGCGGTCGAGGAGGGCGTGGTCGCCGGCGGCGGCGTGGCCCTGATGCTCGCGGCCAAGGAGCTGGACGCGCTCACGCTGGCCGGCGACGAGGCCACGGGGGCGGCCATCGTCCGGCGCTCGCTGCAGGAGCCCATCCGCCAGCTGGCCGAGAACGCCGGGATGGAGGGCAGCCTGGCGGCGAAGGAGGTCCAGGCGGCGGGGAAGGACCGCGGCTACGACTTCAACACGGGCAAGCTCGTGGACATGTTCGAGGCCGGGATCATCGATCCCGCGAAGGTGACGCGCACGGCGCTGCAGAACGCCGCGTCCATCGCCGGACTCCTCCTGACGACCGAGGCGGTCATCACGGAGGTGAAGGAGAAGGACAAGGCGGCGGCCGGCGCGGGCGCGCATCACCACGACGACGACTTCTAGCCGTCGATCACCGGACGCACGCCGGACGGGGAGGGCTCGCGAGAGTCCTCCCCGTCGCTCGTTCGTCGCGCGACGCGCGTGCGCGCGCGCGGCGTCGCGGCGCGCTCGCGCCGTCGATCGGCGGGAATCGTGTTGACCGCGCGCGTCGCGTCGCCTACGTTCCGGCTCGACGCAAGCACTCCGTGGCCGCGCGAGGGAACGACGCGATGAGTCCCCGCCGCAAGAAGCGCTGGAGCCGACCTTCGACGCACTCGCGTTCCGTGCTCGAGCGCGACGTCCACTCCGGCGTCCTGGACGCCCTCCTCTCGGCCAATCGCGACGCCATCGTGGTCGTGGACGACGCCAAGCGGATCGTCGAGTTCTCCGCATCCGCCGAGTCCACGCTCGGCTGGGCGCGGCAGGAGGCCATCGGCCGCTCGTGCACGGAGATCCTCCGCTGCCAGGACGTGGACGGCACCCTGCTCTGCGACGGCGGCTGTCCCCTGGAGTCGCTGCTGGCGGATCAGGCGTCCCGTTCCGTCGTCCCCACGCTCATCCCGTCCAAGGACGGGGACGTGAACTTCCTGGAGTCCGCGTACACCTCCACCCGCGCCCCGGCCGGGGGCCTCCTCTGCGTGGGCGTGCTCCGGAACGCGGGGGAAGGGGAGTGGATCGGCAGCTTCGGGGCGGAGACGCGCCGGCTGCTGTCCCTCGGGAAGATCTCCGCCGGCATCGCCCACGAGATCCGGAACCCCCTGACCGGGATCCGCACCACCATCCAGTACGTGCTCAAGCACCTGGACCGGGACGACGGGAACCGCGAGAGCCTGTCCGCATCCATCAAGGAGCTGGACCGCATCGAGGCGGTGATCTCGGACTTCCTGGCCTACTCCCGCCCGCCGGCCCCGCGCCGCCGGCTCACGAACGTCCACCGGATCCTGGCGGACACGCTCGCCCTGGCCCGCGAGACGCTGGAGTCCGCCGGCGTGGAGCTGGTGACGGACCTCGAGCCGGAGCTGCCGCTGCTGAACGTGGACGGGGGCATGATCCGGGAGGTCGTGCTGAACATCCTCATGAACGCCCGCAACGCCATGCGCCGGAAGGGCGGCACGCTGCGGGTCTCGAGCTGGCTGAGCCCGCGGTCGAACCGCGCGGAGCCCACGAGCGTCCGGATCGCGTTCTCCGACACGGGTCCGGGCATCCCGGAGGGAAGCTCCGGCGAGATCTTCGAGCCGTTCATCTCGTCCAACTCGAAGGGCATGGGCCTGGGGCTGTCCATCAGCCAACGCATCTGCCGGGCGCACGGCGGGCTCATCTCGGCGGCCAACAACTCGGACGGCGGCGCCCGGTTCACCGTCATCCTGCCGATCCCGCGGGCGGCGGGGGTGCGGGCGAGGGCCGGCGAGATCGCCGAGGCGAAGGCCAAGTCCGCCGGCCGGGCGGAGGAGCCGGCGGGGGCCCTTCGCGAGGAGGTGGCGCGGTGAGCGATCGCATCCTGGTGATCGACGACGAGGCCATCGTCCGCACCACCCTCCGGCGGGCGCTGGAGGAGGAGGGCTTCTCCGTCCGCACGGCGGACACGGTGCGCGGTGCGCTGCGCAGCGCCGAGGACCAGCGGCCGGACGTGGCCGTCGTGGACCTGAAGCTGGGGGAGGCCTCCGGGCTGGACGTCCTCCGGGACCTGAAGCGGAAGTGGCCGTCCACCGTGGCCATCATGATCTCCGCGTACGGGGACGTGCAGGACGTCGTACAGGCGATGAAGCTGGGCGCGGAGGACTACGTCCAGAAGCCGTACGACCTCGACGAGATGGTCCGCTGCATCTCGCAGACGCTGCGGACCGCGCGGTTGCGCGAGGCCCGCGTCGCCGGTTCCGGCAACCGCATCGGCCTGGACCGGATCCTCGGCGAGTCCGCCGAGATCGAGTTCGTGCGGGAGACGATCCGCAAGATCGTCCGATCCGGGGCCCGGACGGTCCTGATCCAGGGCGAGACGGGGACCGGGAAGGAGCTGGTGGCGCGATCGGTCCACTCGGAGTCGGACCGGGCGGCCCAGCCCTTCGTGAAGCTGAACTGCTCCGCCATCCCGGACTCGCTGTTCGAGAGCGAGCTCTTCGGGCACGAGCGGGGGACGTTCACGGACGCGCAGGAGACGCGCAAGGGCCTGGCGGAGATCGCCGACGGGGGGACGCTGTTCCTGGACGAGATCGGGGACGCCGGCGCCGCCGCCCAGGCGAAGCTGCTCACGTTCATCGAGGAGCGCAGCTTCCGCCGGCTGGGCGGCCGGGAGGACCGCGAGGTGGACGTCCGCATCGTGGCGGCCACGAACAAGGACCTGGACTCGGCGTGCGAGTGCGGCGAGTTCCGGAGCGACCTGCTGCACCGGCTCAAGGTGATCAACATCACGCTGCCCAGCCTGCGCGAGCGGGAGGGGGACATCGCGTACCTGGCCGACCGGTTCGTGGAGGAGTTCCGCGCCCAGGCCGGGAAGCCGGAGCTGCGCCTCTCCGGCGAGGCCCTGGAGTGCCTCGAGAGCTACTCCTGGCCGGGAAACGTGCGGGAGCTGCGGAATGCGATCGAGCGCGTCGTGCTGTTGGAGGACTGCGACGTGATCCGTCCGGAGCACCTGTCGCAGAAGCTCCGCGGCAGCTCGCTGCTCGGGCGCGCGCGCGGCCTCATGGACCGCAATCCCCGTCCGCTGGCCGAGGTCGAGCGCGAGCACATCTTCCGCGTGCTCGAGGAGACCGAAGGGAACCGTACGCACGCCGCCGAGATCCTCGGCATCACGCGGCAGACGCTGCTGAACAAGCTCAAGATGTACGGGCACGCGTCGCTCGCCGACGCGGAGCGCGCGGAGTCCACGACGCGCGCGTCGTAAAGGAAATGGACGGCGCCGCGCATCGCGCTGTCGAATCTTTTGACGCTTCCGTCGCTCCATCGTCCGTGCACGCATCGCGCCGCGCGCATCGCCGCGCTCACACGCTTCCTGTCGAGAACGACCGAACCGCAACGTGACAGGCGGTTTAGCGCGCATGCGTCGTCTCGCGTCGTGGCGCGCGGCGTCGCGAGCGCGGCGTCGCGCGCATGCTGGCACGTCCCGTGCTAGAGACCAGTGCACGTCGTGAACCTGCGTCCCGCGCTCGACGCTGGAGCGTGAGCTCGGAGGGATCGCCACCTTGCAAGGTCGGGTGGTACGGATGTCCAAGCGACTCCTGATCCTGGTCGACGACGAGCCGGTCACGTCGCGCACTCTCGCGCTGGACTTGGCGGATGCCGGGTACCGGGTGGAGACGGCGGCGGACCGGGCGGAGGCGATCGAGATGATGGAACGGACACCGTTCGATCTCCTCATCGCTCCGGAACGTCGAGGGGGTGGACGGGGGCTGGTGGAGGAGCTCCGACGTGTTCGACCGGGGGCCAAGGTCGTCCTGATGACCACGGACCCGGATGCGCGGAGACCCCTCGAGTGGCGGGACGCAGTGGCACGCGTGAAGAAGCCGTTCGATCTGGAGGAGTTCCGGTCCGTCGTGGACCGGCTCCTCCGTTCGGCGGCGGAGACGAGCCGAAGCGCGAAGTGACCGCCGCTCGCGGGCGGTGGTCACGCGGCGCTTCAAGCCCAGGCTGATCGCAGCCGGGGGCGTCGTTTCCGGAAACGGAAGACCCGGTACCGGGTCAGGACAATCCACGGGAGGAACAGGAATGGCGATGGCTCGCTCGAAGGCGAAGGCCAAGGCGAAGTCCGCTGGCAAGGGCAAGGCGAAGGCGAAGCGCAAGGTCCGTCGGAAGAGCAAGGCCAAGGCGAAGGCCAAGGCCAAGGGCAAGGCCAAGCGTCGTCGCCGCGCCAAGAAGGCCTGATTCGCGGCCACGTGGATGGGGGCGGGGGGCGCGAGCTCCCCGCCCCTTCCGCTTTTGTTGTGGTGCGGAGATTGGGGCGGCGACGGGCCCCAACCCGATGTCCCGGCGGCGGTTGGCCGGGCGGCACGGGCGGCTGGGCACCTGACGCCGCAACCCCTTGTCTTTGCTGAGGTTCCTCGGCCCCGGGCACACTCTCCGCACCACAACGGAGAGTAGCGGGAGGGAACCCGACGGGGCGGGTGGGGGTTGAGTGCCGAGAGTCACGCGAAGGGCGAGGTTCCGGAAGAGGTTCCGGACGCGCCCGGGAAGTCCTTCCCCGGAAACGAGATACCGCTCCGCTGGGTTTCCTTTCTGCTTGACAATCTTCGCAGTTTCTGATGTGTTGTGCCGGATTGCACCCGGGCCCTTCACAACACGCGGCGGCGGTCCTTGCGGATCGCAGCGGACCCCACGCGTTCGGAGCCCGCCAGGCCCGGACGCAGGCGCAGGAGGATGGAATGTCCGTAACCGTCGAGACTCCCACCGGCCCGAAGCAGATCAAGTACGTCGTGAATCCCCGCGACGGGAAGCGGCGCAAGATGCGCGTGGTCCGTCCGCCGGACGACACCGGGCTGATCTGGCTCAACTGCCTGTCCACGAACGCCCTGATCTGCTGCGAGTACGACGAGGACCAGGACGCGGTCGCCAACCCGCGGGACGTGGGGGACTTCGGCGCCCCGGCGCCCGAGGAGTTCCGTACGTACGTTCCCGAGGAGTCGTACGAGGTGGGCGAGTTCATCTACCACCAGACGTGGCGGGATGTGGGCCGGGTCGTGCGGCGGCGGGATCTTCCGGGCAGCCGGCACGCCATCGACGTGGCGTTCCTGAACTACGGGCTGAAGATGCTCATCGTGGAGTCGACCACCTTCACCCGTTGACGTGCCCTCCGGCGTCGGGGCCGGCGCGGGACCGGCGGCGCGAGCGCTGCTCCCGCCTGGCCGCGTTCCGGCTTCCTTCCCGCCGCCTGCGGGCCGCCGCCTCCTGCGGCCATCCGGCGGACGGATCCGCGCCGCGGAGACTCCGTGATCCTGCTTCCGATCCGTGACGAGAATCCCGCGCACCGCGTCCCGTGGATCACGGGCACGCTTCTGGCGGCGAACGTGGCCGTGTTCGCCTGGCAGCTCCTGGCGGGAGGCGCCGCGGCGGTCCACGGGCTCGGCTTCACGCCCGCCGCGTTCCGGGGCGCGACGTTCGCCGACGCGGCGCCGACGCTCTTCACGTCCATGTTCCTGCACGGGAACCTGCTGCACCTGGCCAGCAACCTGGTGTACCTCTGGGTCTTCGGGAACAACGTGGAGGATCTCCTCGGACCGGTCCGGTTCCTGTTCTTCTACGCGATGGCCGGGCTGGGCGGACACCTCGCGCACTTCGTCACGAACGCCGGCTCCACGATTCCCACGATCGGGGCGAGCGGCGCCATCTCCGGGATCCTCGCGGCGTACCTCCTGCGCTGGCCCGGAGCGCGGATCCACTCCATCCTGTTCCTGTTCGTGTTCCTGCGCTGGGTCCGCTGGCCGGCAGGGCTCGTCATCGGGTACTGGTTGCTCCTGCAGATCCTGAACGGCGCGGCCGAACTCGGTGGCGCGGCGCGGGGAGGCGTGGCGTGGTTCGAGCACCTCGGGGGGTTCGCGGCGGGAGCGCTGTTCATGGCCGGACGACGGGACGTTCCCTCGCGGGGCTGGGGGCGCGGGTGATGCCGCGCCGGCGAAGGTCCTGCGGCCGTTCGGGGGCGACCTCCGCGAGGGTCGCGACGGTCGCGGCGGCGGGGCTCGCGGCGATACTCGCGGCGGGTTGCGCCGGACCGGCGCCGCCGCCCCCGGCCGCATGGGACGGGCCGGATCCTTCCGCGGCGACCGCGCTCGCGAAGCTGCACGACCGCGCGTCGTCCTTCACCACGGCGCGTGCCGCCCTGGAGCTGACCTGGCGGGGGAGCGACGGCGGCGGGGACTCCGAGTCCTGCCGCGGCTCGCTGTCGTGGGTGCCGCCCGACTCGCTGCGCCTACGCGGCACCACGGCGGCGTTCTTCACCGTCTTCGATCTCGTGGCGGACGCGCGCAACGTCCGGCTCGACATCCCGCGGGAAGGGGTCGTGATCTTCGGAACGCGGGACGACCCGGCCTGGATGGAGCTTCCGCTCTCCGCGCGCGAGCTCGGCGTGGCGCTGCGCGCGGATCCGTGCGAGACGGATTCGTGCCGCGCCGCAGCGCGATGGGAGAGCGCGGATCCGCCCGTGCTCCGCGGCTCGGACTGGCGGATGCGCCTCGATGCGGACACCGGGCTGCCCGCGGCCTGGGCGCGCGACGGTTCGGAGCGGGAGGTGCTCTGGAGCGAGTGGTCCGTGCGGGACGGCGTGGCCTGGCCCCTGCGTATCGAAATCGTGGACCGCGCGCGGGCGGAGACCCTCGAGGTGCAGGTCGGACGGGTGGATCTGGACCGGCCTGTGCCGCCGAGCCGGTTCGCCCTGGAGATCGAGGAGGGGCGCGAGATACTCACCCTAAAAGAGGCGAATAACCGCCTGGATCGCCGTGGTGGAAGCGTTTTCCGCCCCTGATCACTCCCTGACCCGGGTGTAAATTCGAAGAAGACCCACTAATCTAGTGACGCAAGTCACTTGACATCCAGTCGCAAGACGTCGTTAATAGGAACGGTTCTCGGGAGCACTCCGCGAAGAACCTCCCCGGCGGACTGAACCCTGCCGGGACCGACTGGGAGGGAATCATGAGCGCGAAGTCCACTGCGGCCAAGAGCCGAGACCGTGTTCCCCTCGACGACTCCTTCGGGATGTACCTGCGGGACATCGGCCGGATTCCCCTGCTGACGCGCGAGCGGGAAGGGGAACTCGGTCGCCGGATCCGCGCCGGCGACGAGTCGGCGGTCCACGAGCTGGTCCAGGCGAACCTGCGGTTCGTCGTCAACATCGCCAAGAAGTACATGAACCGCGGGGTTCCCCTGGCGGATCTCGTGACCGAGGGGAATCTCGGCCTGTACGAGGCCGCGCGCCGCTTCGACGAGCGGCGCGGCTGCGCGTTCATCTCCTACGCCGTGTGGTGGATCCGCCGGAACCTGAACAAGGCGCTCGCGGAGCAGATCCACCTCGTGCACTACCCGCACAGCCGCCGCGACACGCTGCGGGACGTGTGCCGTGCGGAGGAGGCGCTGGAGAAGAAGCTGGAGCGCGAGCCGTCCCTCGCCGAGGTCGCGTCGGCCATCGGCCGCCCCAGCCACGAGATCCAGGAGGCCATGGCCTCCGTCCGGGCCTACTCCATGGTCACGGACTACGACGACACCGAGCGTGAGGCGCCCCTCAGCCGGATCGCGGACGAGGACACGGCCTCGCCGCAGCTCGGCCTCGAGGATCTGGAGCTCGCGCAGGACGTGCGGGACGCGGTGGAGACGTTGAACCAGCGCGAGGAACTCATCCTGAACCTGTACTTCGGGCTGACGGGAGAGGAGCCCTACACGCTGGGCGAGATCGGCGACAAGCTGCATCTTTCGAAGGAGCGGATCCGCCAGTTGAAGGACCGCGCGCTCCACCGGCTCCGCACGAGCGGCGTGCACGGCCGGCTGGAAGCGCACCTGAACTGATCGGCGGTACGGGAAGGGAGCCGGCCATGTCACCCTTCCGCCGGATCCCGGATCCGGATCGCGTCTTCGAGGTGGACTGGGCCGGGGTGGGCCTGCGCCGCACGCTGCAGCGCGAGGTCATCCTCGGTCTCGTCCACACGAGCACGGATCACCCTACTGCGGAGTGGATCCACCAGGAGGCGCGCCGCGTCATCCCGGACATCAGCCTGGCCACGGTCTACCGCACGCTCCGCATCCTGAAGGAGAAGGGGCTGATCTACGAGTTCTCGGGCGGATCCAGCCCCGCCCGCTACGACGGAGTCACCCACGACCACGACTACGTCCGCTGCGTGTGCTGCGGCCTCGTGAGCGACGTGGACCTCCCCGGCATCAGCGAACTCCGGCGCCGGGTGGGGGAGCGCACCGGGTTCTCCCTCGGCCGCGTGCCGCTCCTGTTCCAGGGCCTGTGCGCCTCGTGCGCGGCGAAGGGCGCGAGCCGCGCCGAGCGGGATCGCGCCCGCTTCGACGCCGCGGAGGAGACCCGCGGGGCGCACGGGACCGGTCGCACCGGCGGGACCGACCGGTGAGGATCGAGGTCTTCCCGATGGGCGCGTTCCAGGTGAACTCGTACCTGCTCCGGTGCGAGGACACCGGCGCGTGCGTCGTTGTCGATCCCGGCGACGAGCCGGAGCGGCTTCTGGCGCGGCTGGACGAGACCGGGGTCGCGCCGTCGCACATCCTGAACACGCACGGCCACCTCGATCACGTCGCGGGCAACGCCGCCCTCAAGGCGCGCACGGATGCGCCCATCCTCATGCACCCGGACGACGGCTTCCTGATCGACGCGTTCGAGCAGCAGGCCGCGGCCTTCGGCCTGCGGCTCACCCGGCCGCCCGCCCCGGACGGGCCGCTGCACGAAGGGGACGAGGTGCGCTTCGGGAACTGCGTGCTGCGCGTGCGACGTGCGCCGGGGCACTCGCCGGGGCACGTCGTCCTCGTCGGCGACACCGACGTGATCTCGGGCGACGTGCTCTTCGCCGGGTCCATCGGCCGCACGGACCTTCCGGGCGGGGACCTGGGCGCGCTGCTCCGCTCCATCGACGACGTGCTCGTCCCGCTCGGCGACGCGATGCGCGTGCACCCGGGGCACGGCCCCGCCACCACCATCGGGGCCGAACGGCGCACGAACCCGTTCCTGCAGGCGGACTTCCGGCGCTCGCTGCGCGGCTGATCGACGTCGCGCCGTCTCAGCGCGAGGCCGACCGCCCGATGCCGCGCCAGTCCACCGGCGGCCACGCGTACTCCGTGAGCCCGAGCTTGCGGCGCACGACGAGTTCCCCGTACAGCCAGAGTGCGGCGTCGTCCCGCGGATCCGCGGCGACCGCGCGCGCTGCCACCGCGAGCGCCTCGCGCTCCAGTCCGAGCGCGCGCAGCCGCCGCGCGTCCGCTGCCTGCGCCGGCGCGTCCGGCGCCGGGACGGCGAGCGGGTCCCGGCCGAAGACGGCGACCCCGAGCGCGGAGGCCTCATCGCGCCGGCCGCGCCGTGCGAGCGCCCGCACCGCGCGCGCAGCCTCGCCCGGATCGGGGGACTCCCCGCGCGCGACCCGGAGGCGGTGCGTCGCCTCGGTCGCGAGGTCGTCGTCGCGGCCCCGCTCCGCGTGGACCAGGGCGGCGGCCGCGTCCCCCGCGAGCAGCGCGACCTCGCCGCGCACCCGCGCGACCTGCGCCGCGTACGCGGGATCCTCGGCCAGCGCGCGGACTGCGGGCGACTCCAGGACGGCCGCCGCCTCGCCCGCGCGGCCGACGCCGGCAAGCCACCACGCGTAGTCGAGCGCGGCCACGGCGTCGCGCGCCGCGGCGGCGGCCAGCGGCGCCTCGCGCGCCTCGAACACCCGCCAGGTCACCCCGAACGACCGCACGGGCTCGAGGCGACGGAGCCAGCGGAGGCGGAGGTCGTCGCGGGAGAGGATCCCGTGCAGCGCGTTGACGTTCGCGGCCACGAGCCCCTCGACGGGACGATCCGGGTTGACCGCCACGGCGCGGCTGGCGGCCCACGCGCGGAAGATCCCCTCGTCCTGCCCCCAGTCCAGGTTCGAGTCGATGAGCCAGCGGTCGCCCCGCGCCGGTCCGCCGGCGAGCTCGTGGAAGTAGGCGAGCTGGTGCGGCGTGACGCGCGCCTGGGCGAGGACGGCCCACGCGGCCAGCGCCGTCGCCGCCACCCGACCCGCGTGTCCCGCGCGCGCGATCCGCATCCAACCCGTGCCGGCCAGTGCGAGGAGGGCCGGCAGCACGGGCAGCACGTGCCGCACGCCGATGTGGACGCGCTGCACGAGCGACATCCAGACGAGGAACACGGCGGCGGGCAGGAGGACCAGGGCGGCGAACCCGGCCGCGTCCCCCGCGCCGTCGCGCCGGCGCGCGAACGCCCACACGCCGGCCACGCCGCAGACCTGCAGCGCCAGCGGCGTCTTGAGCGCGAGCGCGACGGCGAAGTACTCCGGGAACCCTTCCGCCGAGCGCCGTCCGGCGAGGTACGCGAAGTGCCCGTGCCCCGCCTGCGCCAGCTTCGACAGGACGGACTCCACCCACGCCCCCGGCAGCGGGCCCCACGCGGGGCCGGGACCGTACGACAGCCACGCGAAGACGACGGCGGCGCCGGCGCCGCACCCGGCCAGGACGGCGGCGCGGCGCAGCCGCTCGCGGCCGCGGGCCGGCAGCGCGGCCGCGCCGAGCGGGAGCGAGGCGAGGAGGAGGAGCGCGGTGGACTTGATCATGCACGCGACGCCCAGCGCCACCGCGAACCCGAGGAGGGCGTGCGCGTCGCCCGAGCGCGTCCACCGCCAGGCCAGGAGGCCGGCGAAGGTCGCGAAGGCCGCCACCGGCAGATCCAGCGTGGCCAGCCCGGCATGCGCCACGAGGTCCGGCGACAGCGCCGCCGCCGCCGCCGCCGCGAACCCCGCGGCCGTTCCGGCCGCCCGGGCCGCGAGCAACCCCGTGGCCGCGACGAGCGCGAGCCCGAGCAGGACCACGGGCAGTCGCGCCGGCAGGAGATCGCGGGGCGTGTCCGCGAGCGGCCGGTCCGCCGTGCCGGACAGCACCGGCCCGGCGGCCACGAGCATCTGTCCCAGCGGCGGGTTCGCGAACCCGGAGGTGGGCCGCCCGGTCTTCCAGGCGAGGATCCCGGCCGGGATGTGCGCGCCGAGCTCGTCGACGGTACCGGAGTGCACGGCGAGACCGCGCGCCACCGGCAGGAGGAACGCCGCCGCGACCGCCAGGGCGAGCCCGGCCCGTCCGGCCCGGATGGGGAAGCGGTTCACGTTCACCCCGCCGCGAGGGGACGGGCAGCATACCAGAGCCGCGGCCCTCCGCCTTGCGGGTCGGGAGACCATGGGCTAG
>CAYYFX010000116.1:0-11637 GCA_964471155.1 uncultured Gemmatimonadota bacterium
GGGAGCGGGAGCGGGAGCGGGCGCCGCGGGGCGGTTCACGGGACGGCGCGGCGGCGGGATCGGCTGCCCGGCGCCGTGCTCCGGCAGGCCGAGCGCCTTGCGCGCGGTGCCCAGGTCGTCGTGGATGCGGAGTCGCGGGGCCACGAGAGCGAGGAACTGGCGCACGCCCAGACCCGCCTTCGGCTTCACGAGGTCCAGGGACCCGCCCTCCATCCGGAACTCCTCGTCGAAGCTCAGGATGGCGTCGGCCACCTGCGAGTCCACGCGCTCCACGCGGGTGAGGTCCAGCAGGACGCAGCCGAAGGACGCGGAGCGCGCGTGATCCAGCGCCGGCCGGATCTGGTCCACGGCGGCGGCCGCGATCTCCTCCGGCAGCGCCGTGACCACCGCCACCTCGCCGTGCAACTCCAGGTCGAAGGTGATCGGGTAGCCGCCGAGCAGGCGGGTGGACTTCGCGAGCAGCGCCGTGGCCTCGAAGGGCTTCGCGAGGTGATCGTCCACCCCGGCCTGCGCGGCCGCGGTCAACGTGCCCGCGTCCGCCCGCGACGTCACCAGGAGGACGGGGATGTCCCGGCATCGATCGTTCGTACGGAGGCGGCGCGTCACCTCGAGACCGTCCAGCTTCGGCATCGCCACGTCCATCACGATCAGGTCGGGGGTCATGGCGAGCGCCTTCCTGAGCGCCTCCTCGCCGTCGGCGGCCGTGTCCACGGCGTGGCCGATGCGCTCGAAAACGCCGGCGATCATCTGGGAGATGAATCGAACGTCATCGACAACGAGGATGCGAGCCATGACCGGTCCGGCAGGAGGGACGATGCGGTTGCCCGCGGGAGCTCCGTTGGTTCTATCGGACGGGCGGGGACCGGCCTGAAGGTGGGTGCCGGGGCGGTTATCCGGGAGCTTCGGCGTTCCGCGGGCGACCCCGCGGAAGCCCCGGGAAGCCCGTCGGGACGGCCCGGTCAGGGAGCGGTCAGGACCTCCTCGAACCAGTCCTCGCCGCCCGCGGGGTCGACGGGCGCGCCGCGCACGACCTGCGCGCAGAAGACCGCCACGATCGCGGGGTCGAACAGCAGCCCGGCGGCCGCCTCCAGGCGTTCCAGACCCCGCTCGGGGTCCGCTCCCCCGTCCAGGGGGCGCCACCGGTCCCAGCAGTCCGCGACCGCGAGGATGCGCCCGAACAGGTGGATGCTCTCGCCGCGCAGTCCGTACGGGAAGCCGTGGCCGTCGATCCGCTCGTGGTGCTGCTCGATGCCCTGGAGCACGCCGGGCGAGGGCCGGCAGCGCGACAGGATCCGCGACCCCAGCAGGGGATGCATCCGCAGCCGGCGCGGGTCCGTCTCCGGACCGCCGCGGGAATCCCCGGAGATCGCCAGCTTGCCCACGTCATGGAGCAGGCCCGCGAGCGCCAGGTCCCGCAGCTCGCGCGACCCGAGACCCAGTGCGCGCCCGACGCGCACGGCGCTCCGGGACACGCGCTGCGCGTGGCCGCGGTCGGCCGGGCGGCGCAGCTCGAGCGCGGCCACCAGGCCGAGCGTGGCGGCCAGGGCCACGTCGCGAAGGCTCTCGTCGCGCTGCAGGCAGCGCAGGGATCCGGACGCGGCCTCGGCGAGCGACTCGAGCGCCTGCAGCTCGGCCAGGTCCAGGTCCGCCGCGTCCTCGCGGTTCCCGAAGAACAGGATTCCCACGCCCACGCCTTCCGCGCGCAGCGGCATGGCCCACTGCAGCCCGGCGTCGCCGAGCCGCTGCAGCTCCCGCAACGCGACGCCGTCGGGGGGGACGGCGGCGAGTCGCGTGACCCCCGGCCGATCGAAGCAGTGCGCGCCGACGCCGTGCTGCGCCGTGAGCCCGATGCGATCCAGGGCCTGCGGCGGCAGACCCTCCGTCGCGAGCACGGAGAGCATCGTGTCGTTCGCGTCGCGGCGCAGGAACAGCGCCGAGCGCGGCATCTGCAGCTCGCGGTGCGTCGCGCGCAGGATCTCGCGTCCGAGAAGGCGGCGGGAGCCCACCCGCGTGAACGCCTCGGACATCTCGTGCAGGCTGCCGAGACTGCGCGTGCGCGCCTCCAGCAGGACGCGCGTGCGATCCAGTTCGTCGCTGGCCATCGCCGCGCGCACCGCGCTGCCCACGAGGCTCACGAGCGTCTCGCGCAGCGGGCCCGGCGCCGGCGGATCGCGCAGGACCAGCGCCAGATCGGTCTCCTCGGCGCCGGACTGCACGGCGAGGCCGGCCACCTCATGGACCGCGCCCTCGTGCACGATGCGCGTGAGGAACGGACGCAGGCCCCGGCCGCGCGTGCGCCGGAAGAGTTCCGCGGAGGCGGCCTGCGCGAGCCCCGCGTCCAGTCCCTGTGCGGCCTCCACCCAGTGGCCCGTCCGGGTGCCCCGCCGCACCACGAGCGAACCGCGCACGCCGAAGTACGCGTCGAAGGACTCCGTCAGGAGGTCGCAACGCGCCTCGACGGAGCGCAGGCTCGGCAGCGCGCCAGCCAGCCGCCGGATGAGATCGAGGCACGCGCTCGCGGGGTCCGGCGACGGGCCGGGACGCGCATCGAGGAGGATCTCCTCCACGCGCCGCCCCAGCTCGTCGACATCCCGGGCCGGCGGCGCGGCGGGATCCGCGCCGGGCGCGGCCGCCAACGCGGGAACCCGGGGAATCGGGACGTGCGCCGCGCCCGGGGCCAGATCCCGCAGGCCCGCGCCGGGCCCGCCGTCGGTGACGATCACGTCGGGCCGCAGCCCGTCCTCCAGCAGCAGGCGCGCCCCGTCCTCGTCCTCCACGCTCGCCACTTCGTGCCCGGCGCGTTCCAGGAAACGGTCGAGAACCTGCCGGGCCTCATGGTCCGGTTCGACGAGCAGGATGCGCGCTGACCGCAGGGTCATGGACTCCCCGGGTTCCGGGTGGATTCGGCGTCGTCTCGGCCATCGGCAACTCGCGATCCGGGGTTAAGATCCACCGGGGCCGGTCCTTGCCGCGCCGGCCGTCGCGGCCGGTTTGACAGCGCCTGGCACCCCCTCTAGGCTCCCGCCCTGCCCCCGGGGGCCGAATGACCCAGCCGCGACGTTGGATCAAGATCTGCGGGATCACCCGCCTCGCCGACGCGCGCGCCGCCGCCGAGGCGGGCGCGGACGCCGTCGGGTTCGTGCTGACGCCCAGTCCGCGCCGGGTTTCGCCGGAGGACGCGCGGCGCATCGGCCGAGCCCTGCCGCCGCACATCCTGCGCTTCGGGGTCTTCGTGGACGAGACGCCCGCCGACATCGCGCGGGCCGTGGCCGGCTCCGAGGTGGATCGCGTGCAGGTGCACTCCCCGTCCGACCCCCTGCTGGGGGACCTCTTCGGCCCGAAGGTCGTGCGCGCCTTCCGGGCGCGCGACGAGGACGTCCTCGACACCATCCGCGACGCCGGCGTCGAGACGTTCCTCCTGGATGCCTATGCGCCCGACTCGCCCGGCGGGACGGGACGAACGTTCGACTGGCGGATCGCCGCGCGCGCGCGCGGGCTCGGTCGCCTCATCCTGGCCGGCGGCCTGACCCCGGAGAACGTGGGGGAGGCGATCCGCGAGGCGTCGCCCTGGGGCGTCGATGTCTCGACCGGCGTGGAGGCCTCCCCCGGTGTCAAGGACCCGGGGCGGATCCGCGACTTCGTGACGGCGGTCCGCGCGCGGGACGGCGACGCATGAGCCGGCTCACCTACACGACCGCGGGCGAAAGCCACGGCTCCTGCCTGATCGTGCAGATCGAGGGGCTGCCGGCCGGCTTCGCGCTCCCCGTGGCGCTGGCGGACGGGATGCTCCGTCGCCGGCAGGGCGGGTACGGGCGCGGCGGGCGGCAGAGGATCGAGGCGGACCGCGTGGAGGTGCTCACCGGCGTCCTGCGCGGGACGGCGATCGGCTCCCCCCTCGCGCTGCGGATCGCGAACCGCGACTCCCGCCTGGACGAGGCGCCGCCCCTGCACCGGCCGCGTCCCGGGCACGCCGACCTGGCGGGCGCGCTGAAGTGGGACACCGACGACTGCCGCCCCGTGCTGGAGCGCGCGAGCGCGCGGGAGACCGCGGCGCGGACGGCCGCCGGCGCCTTCGCGAAGGGACTGCTGGCGGAGTTCGGCATCGACGCCGCGGGCTTCGTGGTGCACCTCGGCGGCGTCGACGCCGACGTGCCCGAGGATCTTCCGCTCGCGGAACTCGTCGCGCGGCGCGACGCGAGCGACGTGGCGTGCCCGGACGCGCGCGCGGAGGCGGCCATGAAGGCGGCCATCGACGCGGCCAAGCGGGACGGCGACACCGTGGGCGGGATCTTCGAGGTGCGCGTGACCGGGCTGCCGGCCGGGCTCGGCTCGTGCTTCCGGCGCGAGGACCGGCTGGACGCGCGGCTGGCGGCGGCGGTCATGGGCATCCAGGCCGTGAAGGGCGTGGAGATCGGGCGCGCGTTCCACGTCGCCACGCAGCGCGGCTCCGCCGTGCACGACGAGATCTTCTGGGATCCCGCGCTCGCCGCGACGCCGCGGCGCGGCTTCCGGCGCGGCTCGAATCGCGCGGGCGGGCTGGAGGGCGGCATGACCAACGGCGAGACGCTGATCGTCCGCGGTGCGAAGAAGCCCATCTCCACGCTGGGGAAGCGGCTCCGCTCCGTGGACCTGCGCACGAAGGAGGCCGGGGAGGCCGCGTACGAGCGCAGCGACATCTGCGCGCTGCCCGCCGCCAGCGTGATCGCGGAGGCGGTGGTGTGCTTCGAGATCGCCGCGGCGTTCCTGGAACGCTTCGGCGCCGACACGATGGACGAGACGCGCCGGCGCTTCGCCGCCGCGACCGCCGCACCCGGGGAGGGGCCATGAAGACCCGTTCCGATCGCATCTTCGCCGCGCTCGATCCCGGCGCCTCCGTGGACGCCGTGGCGATCCTCAACGGCAGCGCGAACTTCGTCGACTCCACGTTCCGCTACGTCTCCGCCGTGGCGCGCGGCGGCTACGAGGGTTGCGCCGCCGTGCTGTTCCCGGACGCGCACCCGTCCCTGGTGGTGTCGCGGCTGGAGGAGGAGAGCGCGCGCACCGCCCCCGACGCCGACGTCGTGGCCTTCGCCACGCAGGCCGCGTTCCGCGAGGTCCTGAAGACGGTGCTGGGCTCCGCGCGGCGCATCGGCGTGAACGCGCCGGCGGTGTCCTGGGCGAAGGTGAAGCTGCTCGGCGAGCTGCTGCCGGACGCGGAGATCGTGGACGTCGAGCCCGCCATCACGCGCGCGCGCCTCACCAAGGACGCGGAGGAGGCGGCGCGCATCCGCCGCGCCTGCCGGCTGGTCGCGGGGATCGCGGACGCGCTGCCGGGCGCGCTGCGCGAGGGCATGTCCGAGCGCGACCTGGGCGCGTGGATCGCGAACGCGATGCAGGCGCACGGCGCGCAGCCGGCGTTCCCCACGATCGTGGCCTTCGGCAAGGGGGCGGCGGAGCCGCACTACGCGCCGGGCGACGTGCGTCTCGCCCCCGGGGACTTCGTCCTGGCGGACTTCGGCGCGAAGCTGGACGACTACTGCTCCGACATCACGCGCACCTGGGTGTTCGGCCGGGCGAGCGACGCGCAGCGCGCGATGTACGATGTCGTGCGGCGCGCGCAGGCGAACGCCCTCGCGGCCACGCGGCCCGGCGTGCCCGGGCGCGACGTGCATCGCGCGGCGGCCGACGTCGTGGACGCGTCCGCGTTCGCGGGCCGCTTCATCCACGGCACCGGCCACTCGATCGGTCTGGACGTGCACGACGGCGGCGGCCTGAACGACGCCAGCACGATCGTGCTGGAGGCCGGCATGGCGTTCACGATCGAACCGGGCGTGTACGTGCCGGGCGTGGGCGGCGTCCGCATCGAGGACACGGTGCTCGTGGCGGACGGCGGCTTCGAGAACCTCACGCCGGCGGCGAAGGAGCTGGTGGAGGTCGGCGCTTGAGCGGAGCGGGCGTCCCGCCCCCTTCCCCCGCGCCGTCGCGGCTCGCGCGCTTCTTCCGCGGCCTCGAGGACCGGCCCCGGTTCGTGCTCCCGCTGCTGCTCCTCACCGCGTGCACGCTCGCCTACGTCGAGGTCGCCGTGCGCAAGGCGTTCCCGTACGTCGTGCCGGCGATGCTGGACCGGACCCTGCTGCCGGAGACGGAGCTCCGCGGGAACCTGCACCAGGCGTTCCGCACGGCGTCGCTGCTGCTGCCGGTGCCGGCCATGCTGGTCACCGCCGTGCTCGCGTGGATCCTGCTGCAGCCCGCGCGCGCGCGGCTCCCGTTCCCCCGCGTGTTCCTGATCACGGCCTGGGCGTCGGTGCCGGTGTCGCTCGGGCTGCTCGTGAAGACGGCGATCGCGATCGCGACGGGCCAGCCGGATCCGCCGGTGAACCTGGGCGCGATCGCCGGCGCCGAGGCGCCGCTCGCCCGCGCGGCGGTCGCGCTCACGAACCCGTTCGTGTGGCTGGCCGCCGGCGCGTCGTACGCCGGGCTCCGCGCGTACGGCGCCGCGCGCGCGGCCGCCGGGGCCGCGGGCGTCGTTCCGTGGGCGGCGTGGATGGCGGGGCTGGCGCTCCTCTTCGGCGGCGGGACACGCTTCGCGCCCGACGCGCCCGTGCCCACCGACGAGTGGCCCGAGATCGCGGGCGGCGGCATCACGCTGCGCTACCCGCCCGGGGAGGAGGGAACGGCGCGGGAGCTGTTCGATCTCGCGGGCGGGTTCTCGGCGCGGATGCAGGAGCGCCTCTCGCTGAAGCTGAAGCCGCTCCGCGTCCACGTGTATCCGGATCACTCCAGCCTGGAGCGCGCCACCGGCGAGATGCTGCACGTGCTCGTGACCGGATCGATCCGCGGCTCCGACCTCCTGTACCTGGAGCTGCCGGGACGCAGCGCGGCGCTCACCCGGGAGGCCGCGCTGCGCGAGGCGCTGCGGTGGGTCGGCCTCGTGCGCCTCGCCCCCGCCGCGCCCGCGGCGCCGCGCTGGTTCGTCGAGGGGTTCGTCCACGCGGCGGTGCACCCGGGCACGCCGGAGCTGGACCGGCGGTTCCGCGCCGTCCTCCGCCGCGACGGCGTTCCCACCTACGCACGGATGCTGGACCCCTCGATCTTCCGCACCCCCGAGGGGCCGCTGCTCGCGCGCTCCCTCGTGGATCACCTCGCGTTCGTCGCCGGTCCGCAGGCGCCGGAGCGGATCATGCGCGACATCGTCCGCGGCACGCCCTTCCGCGACGCCGTCTTCGAGGCGACGCGGCTCACGACGTCCGCGCTGGAGTCCGGCTGGACGGAGGCGCTCCGCGCCGCGGCGAAGGAGCCGGGCGACGAGGCCTCCCCCGCTCCCGCGGACTCCGCCGGCCGCATGGACGACGTGGCCCCGTTCCTCCGGGAGTCCTGAACCGGCACCTGTCCCGCGGCGCACACGGGTGAACGCTGCGGTGCACCGGCCCCCGCGGCCGCCGCCGCCCCCGCCGGGCCCCGCCCGGCGCAACCGCTTGCGCGCGTGCCGCTTCCGCCGCGGGACACGCCCCTGGCACGCCGCCTGCGTATGCGAACCGGCAGTCACCCCCGGGCCGTGCCGCGATCCGTCGCTGCCGGCCTCGGTCGCGGCAGGTCCGGGGGCGCGTCATCCCGAGAGCGGCCGGCCGCCACCGAAGGAGAGCCCACCATGACCACGCGCGCTCGTCGATCCCTGGCCGCGACCGCCTTCGCCGGGTCGCTGCTGTTCCTCAACGGATGCTTCGACTCGGAGAGCAACCCCACCGCGGCGGAGGACACCGAGCAGGCCGCGATCGAGTACGTCGTGCTGGACGAGGAGGCGCCGCTCGCGGACGCCGACGTGCTGTACTGGGACGACGGCGACGGCTCCGTGGCGGCCGCTCCCATCGCCACCACGGGCTGGCGGCGCGAGCTCCTCTCGCTGGACCGCTCGGTGAGCATCGAGATCGAGCAGCCCGCCGGCGAGCCCGCGCGCGCGGACGTCACGTACCACTGGGACGCCACCGGCATCCTGCACCTGTGGGCGTGCGCGGACAGCATGGCCACGCACTACGAGAAGGACTTCCAGGACCTCGGCGTGCGGCGGCTGCTGCTCGAGCGCGCCCGCCGCACCGACGAGCGCAACCGCGGCTGGCGCCTGATCGCGCTGTCCGGCGTCTCGATCGAATCGCCGGGCACCACGCGCGCCATCCGTTCGGTGCGCATCCAGGCGGGCGCCGTGGACGAGACCGTGACGAACGTGACCGACCTCGTGCGCGTGAACGACGTGCTCACGATCCCGGCCGGCGAGGAGGTGCTGGTCACCGTGGACACGGGCGACGCCTCCGACCAGGTGTACCTGCACCTGCGGCATCGCCGCGCGCGCATGGCCCTGACCGGCAACGGCGACGGCACGTTCTCCGGCCGCTTCCTCGCGAGCCATGTGGCCGGGCCGCGGCACCTCGTGGTGGACGTGCTGTCCGAGGGGACGATCCACGACGACGTCGCGCCGTACGACAACGTCGCGTGGGGCATCCCCTGGCGGATCGAAGGGGACCGGCCGGCCCGGTAAGCGGCGGCGATCCGATCCGGACGACGAAGGCCGCCGGGTTCCCGGCGGCCTTCGCGCGTCACCAGTCCTCGTCCTCGGGTTCGGGCGGGCGCCGTCGGCTCCAATCCTCGAAGCCCGTGAGCGTGACCCCGAGGCGCACGAACTGCTCGTGGTACTCGCTCTCGTCCTTCTTCCCGCGCCATCCGTACTCGAGGAACCAGTCGAACTGGCCGCGACCGTCCGCGAACACGAACCCGGTCCCGGCGCTCAGCGCGGTCTCGCGGATCTCCCGCCCGTTCGCGTCCAGCGTGTGCAGCGGTTCCGTGCGGAAGCCCGCGCGCACCGGCTGGCGCAGGCCGCGGCCCGATCCGCCGAGCCACTCCACGCCCGCGGACACGCGATCCACGTCCGCGAACGTGCCGATCGCGCGCGGCGACTCCACGTCCGCCCACGCCTCGCGCGTCCAGTCCGCCGCGACGCGCCATCCCGGCACGGGCGACGCCTCGATGCCGGCGCCCATCCGCACCGCGGTCTCCGTCTCGAAGTCCGCCTTCAGCGTGGACGTGGTGTCCTGCGGATCCTCGTTCTCGAGGCGACGGCTGCCGGAGAGATCCCCCGGCCAGATGCCCCACGCGCCGACGGCCGCCCGCGCGCCCAGCGGGACCCGCACGCCCAGGCGCCAGGCGGGGCCCCACGCGCCGGTCTCGTCGCGGTCGTCGCTGTCCAGGAAGGAGGTCCCGTCCGGGAAGTCGTTGCGCCAGTGGATCTCGGAGTTCGACAGCACGAAGTCCAGTCCGGCGCCGACCTGCGCCGCGCCGAAGTCCCGCGCCAGCAGCACGGGGATGCGCAGCAGGTTGCCCGAGGCCTCGAACACCTGGCGGTAGGGCCGGCCGTCCGGGGTGGTCGCGTCCTGCGCGATGCGCCCGTCGATGCGCCGGTCCACCAGGAACCCGGCGCCGATCCGCACGTGGCCCGGCGCCACGAACACGAGCCCGAGGTTCGGCACGTAGCCCTCATACTCCTTGCGGACGGCGATGTCGCCGCCGCCCCCCGGCAGGGTCTCCTCGGTCCGGATCCAGTCCGTGAGCCAGGAGCCGTGGAAGCGGGTGTTCGTGACCAGCGCCATCGTCGCCGGGTTCGTCGCGAGCCCCGGCGAGGCGGACGCGGCCTCCGCGCCGCCCATCGCCCGCACGGCCGCCGTGAACGGGAGCGCGACCTCGCCGTCACCGCGCAGCGAGTAGCGCGATGCCGCCCGCGCGGGCGACGCGACGGCGAGCAGGACGACCGCCGCGACCGGAAGCAGCGCGCCGGGGCCGGCGCGGCGGCTCACGGCGTGCCCTCCGGGGCGTCGCCGGGCGTCCACCACACGCGCAGCGTGGGCGCGAGGGCGGGCGTCTCCGTGTCCCAGCCGTGGAAGCGCAGGTAGTCCGTGTCCGGTCGCTCGTCCGCGGGGCGGATCTCGAAGCCGTGGTTCTCCGCGTCGAGCAGGTCGATGACCACTTGCGTCACGTCCAGCACCACCGAGTCCTGGTCCGCCACCACGGTCTGGATGCCGAGGATGGTGGGATCCACCTCGGTGGCGAAGCCGTTCCACGGCTCGGCGAGGATCCGGCGTACGCCCACCGCGAAACCGTTCGCGGCGGACAGCGACGGGTCGCCATGCAGCGTGAGCTCCGCGCGGTGGACGGTGGCACGCACGCCCGGGTCCTCCCAGGGGAAGCGCAGGAAGGAGCGCGCCGCCACCCCGCGAGCCACCGTGACGCGCCGCGGCTGGTCCGACAGGGGCACGAAGCCCGGCGTGGTGCCGAGCGCGTACAGGTCCGCGGACGGCGCCGTTCCGCGCACGGAGTCCGCGCCGGACGCGGTCCAGTACACGACCAGGATCGGCGGCGTGGTGGACTGGCGCGCGTCCAGTTCCAGTTCGCCCTCCTCGCCGGCCGCCGGCAGGAGGGCCACGCCGAAGTTCGTCGTGGAGTCGTCGGACCATGCCTGCGCGAGCGCCGTCAGGGACAGGTTGAACGTGTCCAGCGCCGCCTCCGGGAACGGCACGGTCAGGGTGACCGCCGGCACGGCGTCGTAGGCCGGGAAGGAGTCCGGGGGCATCGTGACCTCGGACCAGTCCTCCAGGACGCGATGGATCGCGAGCGTGAAGGACGTGTCGCCGAAGCCGTCCCGGTACGGGAGCACCACGGTGGCACTGTCGAGGGAGACGCCGCCGCCGGGCAGCGCGGACGGCGGGAAACGGAGCAGCGCGCGGCTCAGGTAGCCGGGTCGCGCGGTGATCGGCATCGTGGGGGCGGCCGCGGGATCCCCGGCCTGGGTGCCGGACTGGAAGGCGGCCCCCGAGTCCGCGACGAGCGAGACGAAGCGGACCGCCTTCCGGTCCCCGCGATCCTCGATCAGCGAGACGCCGAGCGTGTCGTCGCCCCGGGTGCCGCAGCCGGTGAACCCGGCGGCGGCGAGGGCGAGAAGGAGCATCGCGCGCGCCGGACCGGCCGGGCGGGCGGACGGGAATGCCACGAGAGCGGTTCCTTTCCCGGAGGAATTCGAAGGCGCGGCAGTCTAGCAGCCGACTCCGCAACCCGCCACCGTCGGGGCGGTTCCTGCGCCGGAGCGCCGTCGCGGGCGCGCGGGGCCGTCGGTTGACGATCCGGGGGACCGTGGGGAAAGTGGCTGCCACGATGACGGTGTCGCGCCGTCCGGAAGTCCGGCGGCAACGCGCTCGAGTCGTTCGAGGACGCACATCCTGCCCGTGCATCCCGCCTTCGGAGTCGACCGCGGCGTCGCCGCCCGGCTCCGGCGTCCTCGCCGGTTTCCGCGGGGTAGCGACCGCGTCCGGACCCTCGACCCAATCGCCTGGCCCCGGTTCTGGGACGGCCCGGGAGTGCCAGGTCGGGAAGAGGGAGCCTTTCGACTCCACGACGAAAGCTCCGCGACGCGGTCCACCCCCGGGATCGGCGCGACGTGCGGTGCGACGGCCGCGAGCCGCGCGGGGCCGGTGCCGGGACCGAACCCCGGCGGGGCGGCAGGGGACGACTTTGGAAGTCGCCCACCACCGGCGGAGCCGTGTTCTTGACACCCCCAGGGCGCGTTCCGTACCTTCCCCGGTCGGATTTCCGGGGCGGTGTAGATCAGTTGGTTAGAGCAGC
>CAYYFX010000117.1:0-11605 GCA_964471155.1 uncultured Gemmatimonadota bacterium
CGCGCGATGCGTGGCACCGGGATGAAGTTCACGGTCGATCTCGACGCCGGCTGCTGGCACACGGGCCTGCCGTACCTCGACCTGCTGCTGGGCGGCGGACAACGCGACGGGGCGGTATACGGGCTGCTGGGACCGTTTGGCTCCTGCAAGACCACCCTGCTGGTGATGCTGGCGGTGGAGGCGGCCATCGCCTTCGCCATGGAGGATACTCTCGGCGATGAGCCACGGCTGGCCCTTCTGGTCTCCCTGGAGATGCCTCGCGACGACATCGCCCGCAGCGCGACGACATGATCGAGGCGCAGCTCGTCGCCCGCGGCGTCCGGACCGAAGCGGTCCTGGACGCCTTTCGGCGCGTGCCGCGCGAGCTGTTCATCCCGCCGGAGCTTGCCGACCTGTTCGGCTGGCTCGGCGACCTGCGCGCCTCGCTCGACTCCATCCGCGGACGCCGCGACCAGGCCGAGCGCTCCGCCGCGCGCCGCCGCCTCGCCGCGCTGCTCGAGGATCGCGGGCTGTGGGACGAGGCCGAGAAGGCGCTCCTGTCCGCGGCGCGCGGCGCGCGCAACGGCCCGACGGGCACGGCCGATTCCCTCAAGGTGGCGGAGCTGCGCATCAAGCGCGGCGACGCGACCGGCGCCCTCGCGGTGGCCGCCGCGCTCGACACCGCGCGCACGCTCCCGGAGGAGCGCGTGCGCCTGGCCGCGGTCTTCCTCGGGGCCGAGCGGCCCGAGACGGCGGAGGCGCTGGCCCGGCCGATGATCGACACGCTGGAGGGCGCGCCGAGCGCGCGGGCCGCGTGGGTGACCGCGCGCGCCCGCTGGGATCGCGGCGACGCGGCGGCGGCCCTGCCGCTGGCCGCGAAGCTGGCCGCGGACCCGGGCACCCCGGCGGAACTCCTGCCGGCGGCCGTGCTCCTGGAGGCGGACTGCCTGTGCGCGCTGGAGCGCACGCAGGAGGCGCGGCCCGTGTACGAGCGCGCCGCCGCGCTGCGCCTCAGCGACAACGACGCGTCGTGGACCGCGCTGCAGCTCGGCAACCTGGCCCGGCGCGAGGGACGCCTGGCGGACGCGAAGCGGCACTACGAGAACGCGCGCGACGCGTGGCCGGACACGTTCTACGCGACGCAGGCGGACTGGTTCCTGCGCTTCGACGACCGGCTGCGCGCGCTGCGCGACGCGGGCGCGGGGGACCGCCGTGGCTGATCCGCGCCTGGACGCGCTGGCGGCCGCGTACCGCGGCATCGAGCGCCGGTACGCGGAGCTCGAGGACCTTTCGCGGCGGCAGCAGGAGCTGCTCGCCGGCGGCGCGGGGCTGGCGGAGGTGCGGTCCCTGCTGGAGCGGAAGCGGACGCTGCTGGATTCGATCCGGACGGAGGAGGCGCGCGTGGCGGAGGCGAAGTCCTGGTGGAGCCGGGTCCGCGGGGACCTGCCGGCGCACGAGACCCGCGAGCTGCTGCGCGTCCTCGACGGCGTGTCGGCGCGCATCGAGCGCGCGCTCGCGCTGGAGTCGGAGTGCCGCGCGTTGCTCACGGCCTCCGCCGGGTTCCGCACGGCCGGGCCCGCGGCGCCGGACGCCGCGCGGCTCCGTGCGACCGCCGCGTACGGCCGCGGCTCCGCGGGAGGGATGCGATGACCACCCGTCTGGCCGCGCCGGTCGAGCCGGCGCCCGCGGTGCTCGCCGACGCGCTCGCGGCCTTCGACCAGGGCGCGCGGCTGCTGGAGGACGCGTACCGGGAGCTGTGGAGCGCGCAGCGCGCGGAGCGCGGCGCCGCGTCCCTGGAGCTGGCGGAGCGCCTGCGCGACCTGCGCCACGAGGTGCGGAATCCGCTCGGCGGCGTGCGCGGGCTCGCGCGGCTGCTGGTCCGGGAGCTGTCGGCGCACCCGTCCAGCGAGAAGGCGCACCGGCTGCTCGACGCCCTCGTGCGCGGGCTGGATGCGGTGGACTCGGCGCTGGACCGCGCGACGGCGGAAGCGGAAGGCGCGTGCGACGCCGGCGAGGTGGCCGCCGAGGCCGCCGGGCTCGCGCTCGCCGAGACGCGCGCCCGCGGCGCCGACGTGACGTTCACGGTGGACGCGCCGCGCGGGATCGAGCTGCCCGTGGCGGGCGCCCGCCTGCGCGCCGTCCTCGCGAACCTCGTCCGCAACGCCGCCGAGGCGTGCGGCGCGCGCGGCGCGGTCGCGATCGGCGTGCGGTCCGGGGTCGACGCGGTCACGGTGACGGTGGAGGACGACGGCTGCGGGCTGCCGCCCGTGGACGACGCCGTGCTCTTCCGCCGGGGCTTCAGCACGAAGGGCGAGGGCCGCGGGCGCGGGCTCGCGCTGGTGGACTCGATGGTGGCCGGGGCCGGCGGCACGCTGACCTTCGGTCGCAAGCCGCGCGGCACGATCGCGCGCGTCCGCTTCCCGCGGGAGGTGCGGTCGTGAAGGTGCGCCCGCGCGTGCTCGTGGCCGACGACGAGGGGACGATGCGCGAGCTCTTCGCCGAGACGCTCGGACCGGACTGGGACGTGCGGCTGGCGGCCGACGGCGACGAGGCGGCCGCGCTGCTGGACGCGCAGCCGTTCGACCTGGCGTTCCTGGACCTGAAGATGCCGGGCCGCGACGGCTGCGAGCTCGTGCGCCGCATCCGCGCCGCCGGCAAGCGGCTCCCCGCGGTGGTGATGTCGGCGCATGCCGGCGAGGAGCGCCGCCGCGAGATCCTGGGCGAGGGCGCCGACCGCTTCCTCCCCAAGCCGCTCCTCCCCGAGGACATCGAGGAGCTGGCGCGGGAGCTGCTGGCCGGCGCGCCGGACGCGCCGCGCCTCGTGGCGGCGGACCCGCGCATGCGCGACGTCGTGGAGCAGATCGCGCGCGTGGCGCCCACCCGCGCCACCGTGCTGCTCGCCGGCGAGACCGGCACCGGCAAGGAGGTCCTGGCCCGCGAGATCCACGAACGCTCCGCCCGGGCCGGCCGGCCCTTCGTGCGCGTCAACTGCGCGGCCCTGTCCGAGTCGCTGTTCGAGAGCGAGCTGTTCGGCCACGAGCGCGGGTCCTTCACCGGCGCCGTGCGCACGACCCGCGGCCTGTTCCAGATGGCCGACAAGGGCACCCTGCTCCTGGACGAGGTGTCGGAGATCCCGCCCGCGCTGCAGGCGAAGCTGCTGCGCGTGCTGCAGGAGCGGGAGATCCGCCGGGTGGGCGGCGACGCGGACATCGCGGTGGACGTGCGCATCGTGGCCACGACGAACCGCGATCTGGGCGCCGAGGTGGCCGCCGGGCGGTTCCGCGCCGACCTGTACCACCGCCTGGACGTCGTCCGCATCGACGTGCCGCCGCTCCGCGAGCGCCCCGGGGACCTCGAGCCGCTGGTCGCCTCCATCCTGGAACGGCGCGCCCGCGAGCACGAGCTGCCCCGGCCGGAGGTCACCCCGGCCGCCCGGCGCGCCCTGGCGGCGCACTCCTGGCCCGGCAACGTGCGCGAGCTCGAGAACGTCCTGGAACGGGCCTTGCTTCTGTTCCCGGGCGCCGCGCTGGAGCCGGCCGCGCTGCGGCTGGAGACGGTCGCGCCGAGATCCGGTCCCGCCGGGCTGCCGGCGGCCGCCACGCTCCGCGAGGTGGAGCGGTTCTGGATCCTGAAGGCGCTGGAGCGCACCGGCGGGAACCGGACGCGGGCGGCGCGGGCGCTGGGCATCAGCATCCGCACGCTGCGCAACAAGCTGCACGAGTACCGCAGGGAAGGGACGGAGGTGTCGCCATGATGGACCGGATCCTGTTCGGCGCGCGCTCGCTGTCCGTGTCGAAGCAGGCGCTGGACGCGTACGCGGAGCGCGGGCGCGTGCACGCACGCAACGTCGCGAACGCGGAGACGCCGGGCTACCGCGCGCAGGAGGTCCGCTTCGAGGACGACCTGCGCCTGGCCCTGCGCACGAGCTCCGCGGGACGGATGGCGCGGACCCAGGAGGGCCACCTGCCGGCGGCGGGCTCGATGCCGGACGGGCGCGTGGTGTCCCGCACGGGCAGCGGTCCGTGGACCGGCAACGGCGTCAACGACGTCGAGATCGATCGCGAGATGACGGAGATCGCGCGGAACACGGAGCGCTTCACGGTGGCCGCGGAGATGGTGCGCCGCACGTACGCGGGGCTGCGCAAGTCCATCTTCGGCCGGCCCGGAGCCTAGGAGGTAGAGCATGTCGCAGGGGAGCCTGTTCGACGCGTTCGACGTCAGCGCGGCCGGCCTGTCCGTGCAGCGCGCGCGGCTGAACGTGGTCAGCGCGAACCTGGCGAACGCCCAGACCACGCGCACCGCGGAGGGCGGACCGTACAAGCGGCGCGTCGTGGACGTGTCCGCGGGGCTGCCGGGCGCCGGCAGCGATCTGTTCGAGAAGCTGCTGGAGGCGAAGCGCGCGGGCGGCATGGAGCCGGCGCGCACGTCGCCGCGGCACCTCGCGGATCCGCTCCTGGTGGAGCTGCCGGGCACGCACGAGGGCGTGCGCTACGAGGTGCGGGCGGACGCGGAGACGCCCGGACGGCTGGAGTACGACCCCGGTCATCCGGACGCGAACGCCGAGGGGTACGTGGAGTACCCGAACGTCGAGGTCGTGCGGGAAATGGTGGACCTGATGGCGGCCACGCGCGCCTACGAGGCCAACGTGACCGTGCTGAACGCCACCAAGGCCATGATCCGCAAGGCGCTGGAGATCTGACATGGAGACGAACGGGATCCGCTTCGGCGACGTCGGTCCGGTCCGGTACACGCCGCTCGGCAAGCCGTTCGAGCCGGCGCCGGCGGGGCCCAGCTTCTCCGAGACCCTGCAGTCGGCCCTGTCCGAGACCAACCGCCTGCAACTGGACGCGGGCACGCAGCTCGAGCGCCTCGTGGCGGGGGAGAACGTGGACCTCCACGAGGTCATGGTGTCGGCGGAGGAGGCCTCGCTGGCCTTCGACCTGATGATGGAGATCCGCAACAAGCTGATCGAGGCGTACCAGGAAATCCAGCGGATGGGCGTCTAGCCCGGGGGTGACGAGTGGCCGGCGTCGTGGGTGATCGGATCGGGAGCTGGTGGCGCGGCGCGAACGCCACGCAACGGGCGCTGCTCGCCGGCGGCATCCTCGCCGGCGTGCTGAGCCTGGCCATGGTCGTGCGCTGGTCCGCGCGCCCCGACTACGTCGTCCTGTTCTCGGGGCTCGGCCCGGACGAGTCCGGCCGGATCCTCGAGGACCTGGACGAGATGAAGGTGCCGCACGACGTCAGCTCCGGCGGCACGATCCGCGTGCCCGCGGACCGCGTGGGCGAGCTGCGCATCCGCGCCGCCGGGAAGGGGCTCACCGGCAAGTCCACCGTGGGCTACGAGGTCTTCGACCGGCAGAACCTGGGAATGACGGACTTCCTGCAGCACGTGAACTACCGCCGCGCGCTGGAGGGCGAGCTGGTGCGCACGATGGTCTCGCTGGAGGAGATCCGCAACGCGCGCGTGCACCTGGCCATCCCCGAGCGCGACGTCTTCCTGCGCGAGGCCAAGGAGCCGAAGGCGTCCGTGATCGTGGACCTGGAGCCCGGCGCCCGGCTCCGGCCGGACCAGATCCGCGGCATCTACGCGCTCGTGGCCGCCTCGGTGGAAGGGCTGCGCGCGTCCGCCGTGACGGTCGTCGACACGTCCGGGCGCGAGCTCGGCGGCGGCGGCGGCTCGGAGGAGTTCGCGGCCACGAGCGAGCAGCTGCGCATCCAGCAGGAGGTGGAGGGCCACCTGCGCGAGAAGGCGCGCACCCTCCTCGAGCGCATCGTGGGCGAGGGCAACGCCAGCGTCCAGGTCAACGCGCAGCTGGACTTCGAGCGCGTGGAGCGCTCCATCGAGAGCTACGACCCGGACAAGACCGTGATCCGCAGCGAGCAGCGCATCACCGGCGCCGGGTCCGCCGGCGACTCGCAGGAGACGATCCTGACGAACTACGAGGTGGACAAGACCGTGCAGCGGATCCTCGGATCGGTGGGCACGATGCGCCGGCTGTCCGTGGCCGTGCTGGTCAACGGCAGGGAGACCCCCGGGGCCGCCGGCGCCGCGCCGGCGTACGCCGACCGCTCCCCCGAGGAGCTGGCCACCCTGACCGCGATCGTGCAGGACGCCGTGGGCTACGACGAGTCCCGCGGGGACACGTTCGAGATCGCCAGCCTGCAGTTCGCGCCGTCCCCGGCGGCGGAGGTCGCCGGCTCGCCGCTGCCGTGGTGGCTGCTGTTCCCGAGCATGGGCTCGCTCATGCGCAGCCTGCTGCTCCTGGCGGCCATCGCGCTGGTGGCCTGGGGGCTGAAGCAGTCCTCCGCGCTGCTCGTGGACGCCGTGGAGGCGGACCGCAAGCGCCGCGAGCGCGTGCTCGCCCTCGAGCAGCAGCAGGACGAGAGCGCGCTCCGCCGCGAGGTGATCCGGGACCAGATGAACGAGCTGGCGCATAACCGGCCCACCGAGGTGGCGCAGGTGCTGCGCGGCTGGCTCGTCGAGGAGAAGACCCCGTGAGGTCCGAGCCGCAGCTGACCTTCGAGAACCTGTCCGGCCGCGAGAAGGCCGCCATCCTCATGGTGGCGCTCGGCAAGAAGGCCGCGGCCGAGGTGTTCCGCGCGATGAACCCCCGCGAGGTCGAGGAGGTCGCGCTGGAGATCGCCGAGCTGGGCAACGTGCCGAACGAGCTGATCGAGCGCGTGGTCGTCGAGTTCTACGAGAACACGCTCGGCAAGCGGCGCGTGCAGCAGGGCGGGGTGGACTACGCCCGGCAGCTCCTCGCGACCACGTTCGGCGCCGAGGCCGGCGACCAGATGCTGTCCAAGGTCATGGACGCCATCCGGTCGCGCAGCTTCCGCGTGCTGAAGCACCTCGACGCCAGCCAGCTCATCTCCTTCCTCCGCGACGAGCACCCGCAGACCATCGCGCTCGTGCTCGTCCACCTGACCCCGAAGCAGGCCGGCATCGTGATGACCGGCCTGCCGGAGGACATGCAGGGCGAGGTGGCGCTGCGCATGGCGCGCATCGGGGCGATCGCGCCCGGCGCCATCCAGACGATCGAGGAGCAGCTGGAGAAGCACGTGTCCGCCATCAGCCTGTCCAGTTCCGCGTCCGGCGGTCCCGAGGCGGTCGTGAACGTGCTGCACCAGGTCGATCGCGCCACCGAGGACGCGGTCATCGAGGCCATCGCCGAGGAGGACCCGGAGCTCGCCGAGGAGATCCGCAACATGATGTTCGTGTTCGAGGACATCGCGAAGCTCGACGAGCGCGCCATCCGCGAGATGCTCAAGGAGGTGGAGGTCAAGGAGCTGGCGCTGGCGCTCAAGGGCGCCTCCGAGGAGATCAAGGGCAAGATCTTCGACAACATGTCGAAGCGCGCGCGCGAGGGCATCGTGGAGGACATGCAGTACATGGGCCCGGTGCGCCTCGCGGACGTCGAGGCCGCGCAGATGGCCATCCTCGCCGTGTTCCGGCGGCTCGAGGAGGAGGGCACGGTGAGCCTCTCCGGCGGGGAGGACACCCTTGTCGCGTGACGTCATCAAGCGCTCCGAGTTCGTGGACCTGTGCGTCCTGCCCGAGGCGGGCGCGCGGTCCGTGCCCGGCGGCGGGACCCGGGTCCGGGACCTGGTGGCCCGGCTGGACCGCGCGGAGGAGGAAGCCCGCGTCCGCGCCGCGGAGGCCGCCGAGGCGGGCCGGCGCGAGGCCCGCGCGGAGCTCGAGCGCGAGTTCGGTCGCGCGCTGGCCACGCTGCAGGCGGCGGCCGCCGCCCTCGAGTCCGCGCGCGCCCGGGAGGGCGAGCGCGCGCTGGAGGAGATCGTGCACCTCGCCGTGGCGGTGGCCGGCAAGATCGTGCGCCGGGAGATCCGCCGGGACGACGAGTACGTCGTGCGGCTCGTGCGCCGGTGCCTCCGGCGGATCCCGTTCCCGGCGCCCGTGCACGTGCGGCTGCATCCCGCGGACGTCGCCGTGGTGACGGCCGCGAAGAACGCACTGCTCGCGGACGGCGCCTCGCACCAGCTCGCGTTCGAGTCGGACGCGCGCGTGGAGCGCGGCAGCTGCATCGTGGAGACGCCGGACTTCGTGGTGGACGGGCGCGCCCGCGTCCAGCTCGCGGCCGCGCACGAGGCGCTGGAGGGCGAGTCGTGAGCGCGCGCAGCGACCGGCTCGCGGCGGAGCTGAACCGGCGGGACCTCCTGCGCCTGCACGGCCGCGTGCTGCGCAGCGTGGGCGCCATCGTCGAGGCCTCCGGCCCCCCCGCGTTCGTCGGCGAGATCTGCCGCATCCACTCCAGCCGCACCGAGCCGCCGGCGGCGGCGGAGGTCGTGGGCTTCTCCGAGGGTCGCGTGCTGCTCATGCCGTGGTCGTCCAGCGCGGGCGTGCGCCCCGGCGCCGAGGTGGAGGGCACCGGAACGCAGCTCACGGTCGGCGTGGGGCCCGAGCTGCTGGGCCGCGTGATCGACGGGCTGGGCCGTCCCCTGGACGACAAGGGACCGCTCGCCTTCGGACGGCGCCGCCCGGTGCGCGGGCGGGCGCTGAACCCGCTGCAGCGCGTGCCCCTCAAGCACGCGCTGCCCACCGGGATCCGCGCGCTCGACGCCTTCGTGACGTGCGCGCAGGGACAGCGTCTCGGGCTGTTCGCCGGCGGCGGCGTCGGGAAGAGCGTGCTGCTCGGGATGCTCGCGCGCGGATCGGACGCGGACGTCAACGTGGTGGCGCTGATCGGCGAGCGCGGCCGCGAGGTGATCGAGTTCCTGGAGAACGAGCTGCGGCCCGAGGGCCTGGCGCGCTCGGTCGTGGTGGTGGCGACGTCGGACGAGACCGCGTTGAAGCGCGTGCAGGCGGCGCGCACCGCCATGGCGGTGGCCGAGTCCTTCCGGGACGAGGGCAAGCGCGTGCTGGTCCTCATGGACAGCCTGACCCGCGTGGCGATGGCGCAGCGCGAGATCGGCCTCGCCGCCGGCGAGCCGCCGACCACGCGCGGGTACCCGCCCTCGTCCTTCGCCATCCTGCCCGAGATCGTGGAGCGGGCCGGCGCCACCCGCGCGGGCTCCATCACCGGCTTCTTCTCCGTGCTCCTCGAGGGCGACGACATCGACGCGCCGCTCTCCGACGCCGCGCGCGCGGTGCTGGACGGTCACGTGATGCTGTCCCGCGACCTCGCCACCTCCGGGCACTACCCGGCGATCGACGTCGTGGCCAGCGTGAGCCGGCTCCGCGACGACGTGCAGGATCCGGTGATGCTGGAGGCCGCGCGCGACATCGTGTCGCTCCTCGCGGCGCGCCGCGACATGGCGGACCTGCTGGCGGTGGGCGCGTACAAGCCGGGCGCGGACGCGCGGGTGGACCGCGCGCTGCGCCTGGAGGAGCCCATCCGGACCTTCCTGCGGCAGGGGCGCGCGGACCGTTCCTCCTGGGACGGGACGCGGGCCGGGCTGCTCGCGCTCTCCGCCGGCGGACGGGAGGGTGCCGGTGCGTAGCCTGACCAAGGTGCGCGAGTGGAAGGAGCGCCTCGAGGAGATGGCCCGCGCCGAGCGGTTGGCCGTGGAGGCGCGGGCGGCGGAGCTGGCCCGCGAGGCGGAGCGGCTCCGCGGCGCACGCCGCGCGCTGCCGGACACCGCCGCGGACGCGGCGCCGCACGACGAGCTGGCCGCCTGGTCGCGGCACGCCGAGTGGCTCGGCCGCCGCGAGCTGCGGCTGCGTGACACGCTCGCCGCGATGCAGGACGAGATCGCCGCGAAGCGCGAGGCCCACCTGCTGCTGTGCCGCGAGGTCGAGAGCCTCCGGCGCCTCGAGGAGCGGCGCGCGCGGGCGCTCCGCCGCCTGCGCGAGCGCAAGGCGCAGGAGCTCATCGACGACGCCGCGGCCCGGCGATTCCTGCCGGGACCCGGCATGAAGTTCCCGGCGTCCGCGCCGGCGGAGGACCCCCAACCCCGGCCCGGAACGGGCGAAACGGCGGCGGAAGCGACGCTTCCGGCGCGAGCGAGGTAGAGGCCCATGAGCGGAACGGATGTTGCACAGGAGGGCGCCGACAAGGCGGCGGAGGCCCCCAAGGGGAACTCGCCGTTCCTGACGTACCTGAAGATCTGGCTGCCGTTCCCGCTGATGCTCGGCGCGATGGTGTGGTGGCAGGTGCGGAGCGGGATGTTCGAGAAGCCCGCCCCGCCACCGGACGAGGTCGCGTCGGTGCTGGAGGGCGCGGGGGCGGAGGTGCCGGTGCTTCTTTCGACGCTGCAGCGGGAGCGGGACAAGCTGGCGGTGGAGTGGGACGAGTTGCGCGCGGCGCGGAAGCGAGTGCTCCTCGAACAGGGCGAGATCGATACGCGCCAGAAGGAAGTCGAGGCGCTGCTGGCCCGGGTGGACGAGAAGCTGCGCGGGGCGTCGGCGGAGAAGGCGCAGACCTTCGACCAGCTCGCGAAGGTGTACGAGACGATGAAGCCGGACGCGGCGGCCGGGATCCTCGGCGACATGGACCTGGAGACCGCCACGGAAGTGCTGCGGCGCATGAAGGAACGCAACGCCGCGGAGATCCTCGCGCGCTTCGACCCGGCGCGGGCCGCGGAAGTCAGCAAGCGCATGCTGCGCGCGTCGTGAAGGGAGCAGGGGTGGAGGCCAGGATCACGACGTTGCCGCCCGCCGGGCGGCCGGCGCGCGCGACGGCGGCGGACGACGCCGCGGCCACCGCGCCCGCCGCATTTCCCGATCTGCTGCGGGCGGCCTCGGAAGTCACCGGGCGTCCCGCCGCGGGCGCCGCGTCGCCGGCTCCGGACGCCGCCGCGCAGGCGCCGCCCGCGCGCCCCGGCGACGTGCCGGCCGCCCCCGGACCGGAGCGCCTCGCCCGGTTCGCCCGTCCCGGCTCGGCCACGCCCGCCCCGGCGCGCCTGCCCGGCGCCACGGTTCCGGCGCCCGCGCCTGCCCCGGCGAGTCCGGCCCGCAGCCCGGGCGCCGCAACGGCTTCCGCCGGACCGGCGGCCCCTGCCTCGGCCCCGACGGCTCCCGCCCCGGCGGCCTCGGCCCCGGCCACGACCGCCCCGGCCCCGGCCGAACCCGCGGTTCCCGGGCCGCCGGCAGTCACGCTACGCACAGCGCCTCCCGACGGACCGGCAGTGCCCCGCACGGCGCCGGCCGCAGCCCCGCCGCCCCTGGCCGCCGATGCCTCGGCTCCCGCCGGGTCCGCGGACTCCGGGCGGTCCGCGGAGCCCCGGGCCCCGCAACCGGCGCCGGCGGCGCCCGTTGGCGAACGAACCCCCGCCGATCCGCCTTCCGTCGAGGGTCCCTCGCCGGCCCGGCCGTCGCCGGATCGGTCCTCCGTCGATCCGCCGGTCGTCGCCCGGACCGCCCCGCCACCGGCCGTCGTCGAACGGCCCACGGTCGATCCGTCCGCCGCGAGCCCGTCCGCCACGAGCCGGCCCGCGCCGGTCCGGGCGGGGGAGGCGCCCGCGCCGACGCCAGCGCCGCCGCCCGTCCCTTCCGGCTCCGCTCCGGCAACCGCCGGCCCCGCCCCGGCCGTGCCCCCGGAGGCGCCGGAGCCGGCCCGCAGCCTTCCCGATCCGTCCCCCGCGGACGACGGGGCCGCGCCCGACGCGGCGGCGCCCGACGTCGCGCCGGACGCCGAACCCGCGCCCGAGCCCGATGCCGCGCCGC